>JANPHO010000073.1:0-38598 GCA_031424515.1 Saprospiraceae bacterium | reverse complement strand
TGGAACTGGTAGTATTGAGGTTTATGATTTAGTTGGTAGGAAAGTGATAAATACACCCCTCAGTATAACGATAGGAAAAAATGCTGCGAGCTTGCCAACTCATCAACTCCAATCGGGTGCATATTTGTTGAAAATAACAATAGAAGGTAAAAGCTTGACGAGTAAAATAATGAAATTGTAATATTCTAATGACTTGGTTCTCACGTGTATTCGTGAGAACCAAATTCTTTTTAACCAAATAAAAAATCCCTCAATGCAGTGCATCGAGGGATTTTTTTTATACGGTTTATAGATATTTCAAAGTGATTTTCTAAAAAGAGCAATTAAGATTTTTTAGTGAGTCTTTGAGTTGTTAAAATTTTATTTGTACGACCTACTAGTTGCACAAAATATAAACCATTCGGTAAGTCTGAGATTTCGTATTTTTCTCCTCTTACTACATCAAAAGTCTTCATTTTACGACCCAATGCATTGAATACATAAATATTTTTTACAGCATCCTCATTCGACACTGTAATGTATTCCGTTGCAGGATTTGGAAAAATAGACAACGACGGATTCCCTGTATCGTTTTTTTTCTCTGCTTGAGCAAAGGCGCCAACAATCGTTATTAAGCTAAAAAAACAAATGAGTAATTTTTTCTTCATAGGCTTAAGTTTGCAAACGTCAAAATAAATTGGTTTTCGGATAATTTTACATCGCAAGTTACGCTATAATATTGTACAAATCAAGTCAACATCCCTTACTTTAAGATTACTTTAACTAAATATTAAGAGGAACGAGTCAATCTATACATACATAACACTAAAATAAACTATTTATATAATTGGTATTCAATTTATTATAAAATAATATTTTAAATATTTAATATAATTAGTTTAATAAATAAAATTTATGCAATTTTTCATTATCTCGAATATATCAACAACTTATCATTGTTTTGAACCACCAGATAAAGCTCTTTACCACCTACTCTCATTTTAGCAACATCCCTCACCTGTCCCCTTATTTTCATACCTGATTGACGGAAAGGTACTGGCGTAAAGTTGCCTTTATTATCCCCCCTCAGTATAAGACCATAATTTGCGTCCATTCTGCCCACTTCAGGTTTTGCTTCAAAGAAATTGCCCGCAATCATGACATCCATCGTGCCATTTTTATCAAAATCATCGGTCAAAATACCATAAGTAGGCGACCATTGAGCCTCAAAAGGGAGTGACTTAACGGTAAAAGTCCCATTTCCATTATTGATTATCAATGATGATTCTAAGGTATTGACCTCATATTTTATCGCTTTTAATAATTGCTCCTCAGTCAAAACTTGCTGAATTGTCTGATCAGCATACTTTTTATATTCCAAATATTTCTTCTTCATGATAGGCATTTGTGATGATAAATCATGCCTCAAAACACATGGATATAGCTTATCACCCTCATAAGTACATATCAGTTGCTCAGATGCACCATTTCCATCAAAATCGCTGTAATACATGGTGAGTGGATACTGAGGGGTCGCTTTGAAACGATTATTAGTACCCAAATTCCCTGCGACGAAATCCATATCACCATCATTATCAATATCGACAGCTTTTACCACATTCCATAATCCCTTAGTTTGCGCTAAACCAGCGGCTTGGGTTATATTTGTGAATTTACCACCGTCATTTTTAAAAACAGTAATAGCAGCCCATTCCCCTACCACCACCAAATCTAAATCTTTATCGCCATCAATATCCGTCCACGAAGCATCAGTAATCATGCTCATTGACCTCAAATCAGGTGCAATTTCGTTCGTGCTGCCTTTAAAATGTCCTTGCCCGTCGTTCATTAAAATATAACCACCAACGGGTTTTCCATAAAAATTTGGAAAAAGGCGGCCACCAATAAAAAGGTCTTGGTCTCCATCGCCGTCAATATCAGCCGCTTTTATCACAGATGTAGCAAAATTTTTATCGCTAAAAGCTTGCTCATCTCTTTTAAAATGGCCTTTTCCATCATTTTTATAGAGCCTGTCACCCAACACAAAACCGTCGCTACCACCCGATGCCACTATCAAATCTAAGTCTTTATCGCCATCCACATCTACCATTGTACACCCTATGTCTTCTGCTTGGCTATCAGCATCAAAATCAGGCTGTTTTTCAATAATAAATTTACCATTTTTCTGTAAAAATAGTTGACCAGCTTGCCCCTGCGCTCCGCCGAGAAAAAAATCATCATTTCCATCTCCATTCACATCTCCAACCGCCAAGCGTGGCCCCTCAGTAGAGTGCATTAAAAATAAAAGTCGCTCAACATTGAAATCCACAAACTCATTTTCACGGTGAAAAGCATCCACATACTGAGGGGTCACGTTGTGGAACATCGTTGCTGGAGGTACATCTTGGATTCGAGATAATTTTGCATCAGCTTGATTAAGTGTCAGCACTTGATTTGTTTTAACATTATTTAAAACCAACCTTTTACCATTCGGAAAATCCACAATTACAGAATCAACTACCTCCAAATTACCCAATCCTAAATGAGGACGATAATCTACCGATGATTGAAAGCCCCGCATGGGCATCTGCTCCACATAAAATAATTTATCCTTATTTTTAACAGTTATAGTAGTACCAAGCGCTTGGGGGTTTTTGCCTTCCCCCCTCAGTACAAATGTCAAATAATGATTATTTTTAAGCTGTGTGTTCGCTTCATTTCTATAAACAAAAGCCTCCATATTTACATTGTTGACCACCAAATCCAAATCACCATCATTATCCAAATCCGCATAAGCCGAGCCATTGCTAAAACTTGGCTCACCCAGCCCCCATTCTTTGGCTTTATTTGTAAATCCTAAGCCTGATTTACCTTCATCGCCGTTATTTTTAAAGGCATAATTAGGCAATGCCTCAGAAGGAATGGCATCAATCAACTTTTTCCAATCAACACCCTCGCCCGAAATAACCGAGCGTTTGGTCTGGTCGTCCGAAATAAATTGAATAAAATCTTGGTCAGTCAACTCTTGATAAATGCCATTGGTCACATAAATATCCTTCCAGCCATCATTATCCAAATCAGCAATCAGTGCTCCCCAACTCCAATCCGTTGCCCCTACGCCCGATGAAAAAGCTGTTTCACTGAAAGTATTATCACCATTATTCACTTGCAAACAGTTGTGAGTGAATTGGTTATAATACCCATTTGTACGATAATTTTGATAGCGATTCCAATCATCGAAAGTCGTTTTCGTTTTCAATCGGCGATTGCTTTCAGGCAGCATTTCAGTATTGAAAACATCCGGCAAAGCATCATTATTCACATCTGCCAAATCAGCACCCATCGATGCCGCCCCCGAATGCCCAAATTGATTTTCAAAATCTTCTTTAAACGTGCCGTTTTTTTGATTGATATAGAGATAATCCCTTTCAAAAAAGTCATTACAGACATAAATATCCTCCCAACCATCTTTATCAATATCCCCCACCATTACCCCCAAACCAAAAGCCTGCACGCTACCATAAATACCCGCTTTGGCTGAAACATCCGTAAAATGCCCATCATCATTTCTGAAAAGCTTGTGTCCACCCAACGAATCCCGCGTATTTCGCAGATTTTTTTGAAGATTAAAACTACCAATTGCCCTAAAAGAATTATTTAAAAGGTAACAATCCAAATCGCCATCTTTATCATAATCAAAAAAAGCAGCGTGCGTAGAAAGTCCCTTATCATCCAACCCATATTCCTCAGCTTTTTCTTCAAACTGCAAATTCCCTTTATTGATAAAAAGCTCATTTTCACGCGTTCCACCTTTTATATCACCTGAGTTACAGACATAAATATCCATCAAGCCATCACCATTCACATCAGCCATAGTTACGCCCGTTGCCCAAGATTTCGCCCCTGCGCAACCTGCTTTATCTGTAATATCCTCAAATTTCATATCACCTTTATTCAAATACAGTTTGTTGTGGTGCATATTCGACGTCATATATACATCAGGTAAGCCATCATTATTGATGTCACCAATAGCCACACCGCCACCGTTATAAAAATTGCGGTATTTATAGATATTAAAATCCCTATCGTAATCGAGTTTATTGATGAACTTGATGCCTGTGTTATCGGATGAGAGCTTGGTAAAAAGCGCAGTGGAATCATCACTTTTTTTACAAGAAACCAGGCTTAATAAAAGAAAGAAAAATAAGATTCTATAATTGTTCATTAAAATGTAAGTCATTGAAAACGAATGAATTATTATAAATTACCCAACTACTTTTTTAGTGTAATTTTCAATATTTCAATAAAAATACTGAGGGGGTATACATTTATTACTTTACGGGTCAAAGATAATTTTTTTCAAACTAACTCTTTATTAAACCTTAGAATATGCAATTGGAAAAATACGTATACAAAATCAACTTGTATTTAAAATTCGAAATTAGCCCCAACCGTAAATGAGCGCGTTGCAAAATAAGTATTTCGTCTTTCAATTCCTGGAGCAAATGGATTCCCATTTCCATCCTCTCTATTGCTATCTGAGTAATTCTCCGTTGGATAATATTGAAGAAAACTAAAACCTCCATTATCAGTGAATCGTATTTCGGGGTTGATACCTGTATAGGCTGTCCATGTTGCGATATTATTGCCACTCACAAAAACTTTTACCTTGTTAAACACACAACTGTTGGGCAACGGAAAATTATAAGCCAATGTCATATTATCCAAGCGCAAGAAGTCACCTTTTTCAACATGATAACTCATAAAAACAGCATCTTTGATATTAGAATCCCAATATTTTGTAAAAATACGATTGTAGCTTTTTAATGAGCCACTATTACTATTTTCATAAAACATCCGAGGCTCATTAACAACATTATGACCCAAAACACCCCGTAAAAAGAAGGTAAAATCAAGGTTTTTATAGCTAAATGTATTTGTGAAACCTAAATTTAATTTTGGTAAACCATTCCCCAATATAATTTTATCAGATTCCGTAGCTTCATAGATCTTTATAAGTTCGCCTTTAACATTTTTAGTAAAAATACCACTTATTGGATCAGCATTTACAAACTGAAAACCCAAAAAATTACCTATAACTGCCCCCTCTTCAACTATTGAATATCCAGTACTACTTTGACCTGGGCTACCAGGATTAGCAGTTGTAAAGCGTTTATTGATTGATAAAAAGCCGTCTTTGGTAGATATTGAGACTAATTTTGATAAAAAATGACTCAAAACCAAACTTGTTCTCCATTTCAATTTTTTCTTCTGTAAAACCTCATACGCAATAGAAAAATCAAAACCTTTTGTGACTATCTCTCCAGAATTTTTGAGCAAATTTCCAAATTCGAATATACCTGGCGGCACATTGAAACGATAGAATAGGTCGGTCATTTTCCGGTTATAAACATCAAATGAGCCACTTAAACGGTTGTTTAAAAAGGCGAAATTTAAACCCATACTTAACTCCCCTTTCTTTTCCCATGTCAAATTATCAGAAGGTAAACGCTTAGAATTAATTGACGAATCACGACCGATAATATAGCCCTCTTTTGTTCCATAGCGTTCATACGGTAAGGCACCAGTTATACCATATCCTATTTTCAGAGTCAATTGGTTGAAAGCCTTTAATTTCAATAATTTATCAAGATAAAATGCCGTACTAAGGGCTGGAAAAGTCCCCCATTGCTTACCTTCTGAAAATTTTGACGAACCATCTCGACGAACAATGGCATTTACAGAACCCCAGTTATTGAAATCAGCTTGAGCTCGACCAAAGAAAGAAATAAGGCGTTCACCACTCTTAAAGCTATTACTATATAAGGCACTGCCAAATTGATTTATTTTATTAAAACTGGTAGCACTACCAATATTATTAGCCCCTAAATCATCCGTTAAAAAACCAGAAGCGGTTAATCCAAACCCTTCATCTACTCGCCGTTGGTATTCATAACCTGTCGTTAAATTCAAGCGGACAAAACCTGAAATTTTATTATAATTCAAATAGGAATTGAAAAAATGTACTTTTTTGTCAGTAGTATTACGATTGGCCACCCCGCTATTGTCAACGCCTCCCAAAAAATAAGAATAACGGCTTACATATTCAGTATTTAATACACCTTCCCTTGTTAAAGCATAAGTAGAAGACCAAACTAAGTCTTTAGTGATATCTAAATCTGCCTTTCCTGAAAGAAGATAAAGCTTATTGGCACTATTGTCTGACACTTGATTTTGGATAGCTTTTGGATTATACTGGTCAAAACCACCTAAACTTTGATAATATCCTCCAAATTTCATCGCAATTGCTGTATTTTGGTCTGCAAACATGACAGGAGCCGTTGGTATGTATTTCGTTGCTTGCGAGATAGCACCATCTTGGGCAAAAGTTTGGTTTTGATTAGTAGTAGTAAAGTAAAAATTTAAGCTCAATCTATCTTTTAAAGCCTTTTGACTAATATTTATTCGGGCATTCAATTGCTGATAGCCATCATAAACAATACCCTGTTGGTTTCGCCAGTTTAAAGAAGCACTATATCCACCATTGCCCAACCCACCCATTAAAGACAAATTATGAACACTGGAAATGGCTGTTCGGGTTATTTCCTTATACCAGTTTGTATTGGCTCCTTTATCAATATCACGTATTCCATTACCAGCTAAAATATTAGCATTTATATATTCTAAGGCTGTCATCGCTTTAGGCGTTCGTGCTAAGGTTTCACTTGTCATTTGCACCCTATATTGGGCAGTAGTTTTCTTTGAAGAGCCTTTTTTAGTCGTTATTATTATGACACCTCTGGAGGCTTGAACACCATAAATAGCCGCAGCAGAACCATCTCGCAAAACATCGAAAGTTTCAATATCATTGGCATCTATAAGGCTCAAAGAAACTATAGGAATACCATCAAGGATAATCAGTGGTGAGGGATCACCACCAAATGTAGAAATACCGCGTAAGCGTACCTGAGCAGTGGCATTAGGGTCTCCCCCTTGAGGGGTCGCCACAACTAAACCAGCAATTTTGCCTTGCAGCAATTGCATAGGATTAACAATATTGCCTTGATTGAAATCCGTTTTCTTAAGTAAAACAACTGAGTTAGTTGATTTTTTTTGCTTTATTTTTCCGTATCCTACAGCAAAAGTCTCTTCCTTTTTCAATCGAATATTTACTTCATCTTCAGAAGTGTATATAATCAAATCCACATAATTTTTAAATGAAACCCTGAGCGTAATTTCATTCTTGGGAATTTGAAGGGCGAATTTACCTTCACTATCTGTAAAGATACTTAAATATGAAGCAGTATCTATTGATTTAACTTCGACACCTGAGAGTGGTTCACTATCCTCTGCATCTAAAACAATTCCTTTAATCATTCGTTGCGAATACGCAAAACAGCTAAAAACCGTTAAGGTAAATATCAAAAAAGGCTTTAAAAATAGTTTAGTGCTCATGTATCTATGTTCTTAAATTTGGAAAAATAAGGTTGGCTTTATTTTAGAGTTGTCAAATCAGTTAATGTGACTAAGACTTCGCTTTCACTTTCTACTGTTATCACAATACGTTTGTTGCCTACCACATTGACAATTCCTTTCCCACCCGCAGGTAGAGGCGAAATAAAAAAACCAGTACCATACCATTTTTCCATAAGTTTTTTCACTTCTACAACGAGCTTATTTGATTGCAAATGCTCATTCCACGGTGCCCAACCCTTGTAATGAAAACGGACAGGCATTTCACTAATTTTATCGTCTTTATATTTTGGATAAAAATCCATTTCTGCATCATAGTTCATTTCACCTTTATCCAATTGATAAGCAGCCGTCATATTTCCCAAACCTTCCCGAAGTACTCCTTTTTTATTTAAATCCCAACAAACTGCGTAGAATTCCTTCGGAGTCATCCCAAATGCTAAACCTAAAAATAGACTATCATTACGAATACCTTTGGCTAACTCTTGCTTTTCCAATTCTTCAAGCGTTTTTTTCTCTACTTTCCTACATGAATTTGTTACTATCATGAGCCCCATAAAAAAAGTTAAAATATATAATTTCATTTTTTAAAATTTTAAGTTAATAAATATCTAATACCCAAATATTTTGGGCGAATCATTATTGAATCCGGCAATAAGAATATTTTTGTTTGCTACTTTCAGACTTAATATATCTCGAATTTCTCCTACGATTTTAAAGCCTGAATTTTTTGATACTTGAAAATTACCCTGGCCGTCCCCCCTCAGTAAAGTACCATAACTCGCAAGATAAGTCCCCACTTCTGGTTTTGAACGGCTGAAATTACCGCCCATAGCAATATCTAATTTACCATCTTTATCAAAATCCTCAACAGCTATACCGAAAACAGGTGAGAACTGTGCTGCAATTGGTAAGTCTCTTACTTCAAATTGTCCATTACCTTTATTCATTAAAATGGAGGACTTTAAATTAAAAGTTTCATAAAGAATGGCTTCTTTAAGTTTTTCAGGTGTAAAAATATCGCTTATCTTTTGCTCTTTGTAGTTTTTAAAATATAAATATTTCTTCTTCAAAACAGGCATTTGAGAAACAATATCTTGTCGCAAAACCATCGGATAAGATTGCCCACCATTAAACCCGCAAATAATAGACTCTGCCATACCATTATTATCAAAATCATTGGTGTACATACTGAGGGGGGTCGATTCAGTAGCTTTAAAACGGCTATTTAAACCATGATTACCCACCACAAAATCTATCAAACCATCTCCATTAAAATCTCCTGCTTTAATACAATTCCACCAGCCATTACTCTTAGGTAAAGTATTGTTTTTCAATAGTTTACCACTGTCATTTTTAAAAATACTGAGGGGTACCCAATCACCCACTACTATCAAATCCTTATCATTATCATTATCGATATCTACCCAAATTGCATCGCACACCATACCAAGCGTTTTCAATTCAGGAGCAACATCAGGAGTAACGCCTTTAAAATGACCTTTACCATCATTCTGTAAAATATAACCACCAACTGACGCCCCGTAATGCGAAGGGATCAAACGTGCACCCACAAACAAGTCTTGGTCGTCATCATTATCATAATCAGCTGCCCGCACACAAGATGAAGCAAAAGGTTTATCCTCAGCAATTAAGCCTTCTGATTTTATAAAATTCCCTTTACCATCATTTAAATAAAGCCTATCACCCAACTGTACTGCATCGCTTCCTCCAGAGCAAACATATAAATCCAAATCTTTATCGCCATCTACATCAAAAAAAGTACATCCAGTATCTTCGCACATTTTATCTATTTCAAAAAGACTCTGATTGGTTTTAATAAAACGCCCTTCTTTGTTTTGAATAAAAATAGCACCAATAGCACCCTGCGCATTACCAATAAAAAAATCATCTAAGCCATCACCATTCACATCACCTTTACACATTTTAGGGCCATCAGCAGAATTCATTTGAAATAACAATCGCTCAATATCAAAATCACTGAAATCATTTTCAATATGTCTGAAATTAAGGTTAAAATTATTAGTCAAGTCAGTAAAAATAGGATTAGTAATACTTGCCGCTATTTCTTTTTGCTTAACAGAAGCATCTTTTTCATTGATGTTTAGCATAGTATTGAGCTGAGGGTTCTTAACAATAAAGCGTTTATTGCCAGGGAAATCAACTAAAATAGAATCGATTTTAGCAATTTTACCTAAACCAAAATTCAAACGGCTATCCACACAGGATTCAAAACCACGCATTGGAGCTACTTCTTGATAAAACTGTTTACCATCTGCAAATACAGTAACTTGAGAACCAAGAGCATGTGTATTTTGTTTTTCACCCCTCAGTGTAACTGTTAAAAATTTATTATCTTTCATTAAATCTGTGCTTTCATTTCTATATATAAAAGCTTCCATATTAACGTTATTGACAACTAAATCCAAATCGCCATCGTTATCCAAATCAGCATAAGCTGATCCGTTGCTAAAAGATGGATCTGAAAGCCCCCATTCTTGTGCTTTATTACTAAATGTTAAATCTTGGTTATTATGGAAAATATAGTTCGGAACAGGCTCCGAAGGAATCGTATCTACTAATTTTTTAATCCCCCCATCTCCACTCCGCGTCAGAATAGATCGAACATTATTAGGGTCGGACATAAAACTTTGATAATCTTGGTCAAAAAGGTCTTTATAAATACCATTAGCCACGAAAATATCTTTATAACCATCATTATCCCAATCTGCAATCAATGCTCCCCAACTCCAATCCGAGGCAGAGACTCCTGATAATCGGCCGATTTCACTAAAAGTTTTATCGCTATTATTGAGTTGTAAAACATTACGGGGAAATTGACGATAATAACCATTTGAAAGATTGGTTTGATATTTATTCCATGTATCAAAAGAAGCTTTAGTTTTCAAGCGGGCATCTTTTTCAGGCAGCATTTCGGTAACAAATATTTCAGGAAAACCATCATTATTAATATCTGCCATATCTGCACCCATTGATCCCATACTTATCTCTTGAAGAGATTTTTCTAACCCCTCAGTAAAAGTCCCGTTTTTATTATTTAAGTAGAGATAATCTCTTTCAAAAAAATCATTTGAAACATAAATATCCTGCCATCCATCTCTATCAATATCGCCTATTGTAACACCCAAACCGAACCCTATACTACTTCCATATATACCCGCTTCTCGACTAATATCAGTGAATTTACCATTATCGTTTCTATAAAGTTTATTACCACCTAAAGTATCCCTGACATTCCGTAAAGCAGAGTTTTTATCATAATTAGCAACCGAGCGGAGCGAATTATTTAAAAGATAACAATCTAAATCGCCATCTCTATCAAAATCAAAAAAAGCGGCATGACTGGATAAGCCTTCATCTGCGAGACCAAATTCTTTCGCTTTTTCTGAAAACGTTAAATCTCCATTATTAATAAAAAGCTCATTATGGCGAACACCTTTGGCAGTTGGTTGTCCTGATTTACATACATAAATATCCAAAAGCCCATCACCATTTACATCAACCATTGCTACCCCTGTTGCCCATACTCCTTTACACGCAACACCCGCCTTATCTGTAATATCTTCAAATTTAAAATTTCCTTTGTTGAGATATAATTTTGAAGAGGACATATTGCTGCAAAAAAATATATCTACTAAGCCATCGTTGTTTACATCCCCAAGTCCTACTCCACCACCATTGAAAAAAGCGCGATAAGTAAAGCAGTTATATTCCTCTGTATAATCTAATTTATTATTAAAATTAATCCCAGTTTCTGAACTTGTTAATTTTGAAAAGAGGCTTTTCTGTTTTTTACCACACTGTGCAAAAAAGAAAATAGAAAAGATTAAAATTAAAATAGGGAATGCTTTATTCATGTATTTTTCTCTTGAAAATGGATGATATACTGAGGGGTAGCGCAAAGATAACAAGTTGATTTTCAAAGTTTTAATATTAACAAAAAGAAAAGCAAGCCTTTATGGGACTTGCTTTTCAGATATTGAATCAAATAACTACAAATTAGTTATAACATTCATTTTGTTTCAATTGAGTATTTGAATTGATCTGACCTTTAGGGATTGGGAATAATCCTTTACAAGCAGCCTCTCCATCTAACGTTTTGAATTTATCATACTTTTTGAAGAACTTACCGAAACGAATCATGTCATTTCTTCTCCAAGATTCCGCGAACATCTCACGACCTCTTTCTGCCAAGAAGTTATCAGCAGTAAGAGCAGTGAAAGGAGCTGCTCCAGCACGTGTACGGATTTGATTTACCAATACTAATGCAGTTGCATCCGCAGCATTTTTTCTCCAAAGCGCTTCAGCTTTTGACAAAATGATGTCACCTAAACGGAAGAGTGGGTAGTCATTATCTAAGTCAGGTGTAGCACCTTCTTTAAATTTGAATTTACCTACACGTACACCAGCTTGGCGCAGAGCGTTAGGGAAAAGTTCATTAACATCGGCTGTATAGTTCAATGGCTTACCATCTGGGTCGTTACTTTCAGCACCATCATCCAAAAGTCTCGTTACACCATCTGCAGCGAATTGTGGCCCAGCGATAAAGCTTCCTTTACGCTTATCAGCTGCATCATAAGAATTATAGAATTCTGCCAATGAGCAGTAGCCATTCCATGGTTGGTCACGTAATTTAAACGTTGATTGACTTGCATAGTGCAAAGTCATTTGTGGCAAGTTGAAACCTTGACGTTTTACTTGGTCATAAGGAACGACTAAGATATTTTCCTTAGAATTATCATTAGTAGGGCTGAAGTTATCAAAGTAATTTGCTTCCAAAGAAAATTTAGCTGAACTAATGATTTCATCACAAGCGGCAATACACTTATCGTATTCAGGAGCACCTTTGTAGACTTGTGCATTCAAATAAAGTTTTGCTAAAATTGCTTTAGCTGCCCAATAGTTGATACGACCATAAGTAGCATTTTTAGAAAGAGCAGGAGCCGCAGCATTCAATTCACTTTCTACGAAAGCGTAAATTTCTGTACGTGGCTTAGTAGCAGCTTCTTCCAATACACCTGGATATGATTTAATAAGCGGAACGTTACCAAACATATCACAAAGATAGAAATAACATAAAGCACGAAGTGCTCTTAATTCTGATGAAATTTCAGTTGCCTTGGCAGGAATTAATATTGGTGCCTTATTGATATAACGATTACATACTGAAATACAACCATAAAGAGTTGACCAGCTACCATCTAAACCTGGAATATCACTACCAAATGCGTGTTGTTGTGTACGCAACCAGTAGCCACCGTCATACCAGTCACCACCACGTTGTGGGATAATCATTTCATCAGAAGATATTTCTTGCATAGAAAAAATACCACCGTGACCGCCAAAGCCGCCGAGCTTATTATAAGCACCTAAGACAATTTTATCTGGATCAGCAAGGCCTTTTTCAATCTCATCAGCAGTTGATTGTCCTACTTCAGAGTATTGTTCTTCGTTGAGATCAGTACAGGCATTGCCAGCTGTCATCAAAAAGAAGCCCATTACCAATACTTTCAGATTATTTAAAGAAAAAACATTTTTCATTTTTATTAATTTTAAAAGTTTTATTGTTAAATATATAACATTAAAATCCGAAACTAGCACCAAGGGTGAAAGAACGTGTTGTGAAATAATTTGTTCTTCTTTCTATACCAGGTGCAAATGCATTACCAGTACCATCATTAGCGTTACCATCTACAAAGCGAACCTCAGGGTTAATACCAGTATAGCCAGTAAACGTAGCTACATTATTACCACTCAAGAAAATTCTTGCCTTTTTAAACGTCCCCTCAGTTGACATAGGGATAGTATATCCAAGTGTAAAGTTATCTAAACGAACAAAATCACCTTTTTCTACGTGATAGCTATTGTATGCACCGTCTTTGATATTAGCATCCCAATATTTCGTTAAAACACGGTTGTAGCTTTTTAAAGAACCACCATTTGCATTTTCGTAAAATACACGATACTCATTAACAATTTTATGTCCAAAAACACCCCGTAAAAAGAAAGTAAAGTCAAGATTACCGTAGCTAAAAGTATTTGTTAAACCCGCAATCAACTTAGGTAAACCATTGCCAAGTAAAACCTTATCAGCATCAGTACCATCTGCTATTTTAATAGATTCACCTTTAGCATTTTTTATCAATATACCTTTTGTTGCATCAGCTCCTGCATATTGGAAACCCCAGAAATTACCCAAAGAAGATCCTTCTTCAACAATGGTATATGGCGTTTGGTTTTGTCCTGGAGAACCAGCATTCGCAGTAGAGAAACGTCCACCGATTGATAAAAGTTTATCTTTAGTTGTTAATGATACTAATTTTGTAGAAAAATTACTCAAAACAAGGCTTGATTTCCAATTTAAGCCCTTTCCTTTGCCTTGTAAGATATCATAACCGACATTGAAGTCAAAACCTTTAGTATTCAATTCACCTGCATTAACAAGTAAAGTTCCAAATTCGAAAATTCCAGGAGGAACATTGTAACGGTACAATAAATCTGTTATATTTCTGTTGAAAAAGTCAAATGAACCACTTAAACGGCTGTTTAAAGTCAAGAAGTCAATACCTACATTTAGTTCACCTTTTTTCTCCCAAGTCAAGTTAGTGGATGGATTACGCTGAGAGTTGATTGAACTATCACGACCGATAATATAACCCGCTTTAGATTCATATCGTTCAATAGGTAGAGCACCTGTAAGACCATAACCCACTTTTAATTTCAATTGATCAAAAGAAGTCAAGTTCATCAATTTATTCAAATAAAGAGCAGCACTCACAGCTGGGAAAACACCCCACTGCTTACCATCTGCAAATTTAGAAGAACCGTCACGACGGACAACAGCGCTGATTGATGCGATGTCATTATAGTTGAAGTTAGCACGACCAAAGAAAGATATTAGACGTTCTCCACTCTTACCACTACCTCCTCCTACTTGACCAACTTTATTAAAGTCTGTAGCTGTGCCAATATTATTAGTGCTAATATCATCAGTCAAGAAACCTGCAGCACTTAAACCGAAACCTTGTTCCACAGTTCTTTGATACTCATATCCAGCAGTTAAATTTAGATTTGATTGACCCAAATCTTTAGAATAATTAAAATATGAATTAAAGAAGTTAACAGATTTGTCGAAAGAGTTACGAGTAGCTATACCGTTACGGTCAGCACCGCCGCCAAAAAATGAATAACGACTAACATATTGAGTATTTAATTCATCCTCTCTTGTCAAAGCATAAGTAGATGACCATTTCAAGCCTTTAACAATTTCTAAATCGGCTCTAGTTGAAATAGTATAACGCTTTTTAGCACTATTATTAGATAGTTGATCTTGAATTGCCTTTGGATTATATTGGTCAAATCCACCGAAATTTTGATAATAACCACCATACTTCTTAGCGATAGCCAGATTCTGATCCGCAAATCTGACTGGTGCTGTAGGGACATATTTTGATGCCTGAGCAAGAGCCTCATCTTGAGCAAAAGTTTGATCTTGATTTGAAGTTGAGAAGTCAAAATTCAAAGTCAATTTATCATTAAGCGCACGTTGATTTAAGTTAACACGAGCATTCAATTGCTTATAACCATCATAAGCAACACCTTGTTGATTACGCCAGTTCAAAGACGCACGATAGCTACCCTTACCTAATCCCCCACCTAATGAAAGGTTGTGAACGTGAGATATTGCCGAACGAGTAACTTCTTTATACCAATCTGTCACTGCACCTTTATTAACGTCAGCTAAGTTATTACCAGCTGCTTTATTAGCATCTAAGTATTCTGAAGCTGTCATCATTTGAGGTGTTGTTGCAAGACTTTCGCTTGTCAATGTTACGTTGTAATCTGCAGTAGTTTTTCCTGCAGCACCTTTCTTAGTTGTAACAATGATTACACCACTTGATGCTTGTACACCATAAATAGCAGCAGCAGAACCATCACGAAGAACGTCAAATGATTCAATATCATTTGGATCTACTAAATTCAATGGAACGTTAGGCACACCATCAACAATAATTAAAGGAGATGAGTTAGCACCAAATGTAGAAATACCACGCAAACGGATTTGCGCTACAGCGTTGGGGTTACCACCAGCAGGAGTTGCAACAACTAAACCAGCAATTTTACCTTGAAGTAATTGTCCAACACTTGAAATGTTACCTTGGTTAAAATCAGCAGATTTTAAAGAAGCAACTGAACTGGTCGATTCTTTTTGCTTAACCGAACCATATCCGATTACTACTACTGACTCTAAAATTGAGCCGCCTTTCAAATCTACATTCACTACATTTCCAGTAATTGGCACAGTCAAGCTGGCATAACCTGTAAATGAAACTGTAAGCGTTGTGGCATCATTCGGAACTTGGAGTTCGTACTTACCATCAACATCTGTTAATGTACCTTTACTAGTACCTGTGACAATCACAGAAGCACCAACGAGAGATTCATTCGTTTCGCCATCTTTCACTAAACCAGTAATGGTTTTTTGAGAGAATGCAAAACTACTTAATACTGTGAACAAAGCCAGCAGCATAAGGCTCTTGAAGTTGACCTTAATTTTCATACATTCTTGTTGTTTAATTAATAAAAGAATTGTTATAAAACTATTATGTTATTCAGAAAATCCTAATGACATTAATTTGGTTCTAAAACACTTAGATAGGGTAATCTTTAAAATTCATACATTCTTTGATGATTAATTTCTTTGCAACTTTTTCACCTAAAATATCCCAATATTAACTCTTTTTAATAAAAATTAGCTAACATAATCTCTTATTTTAATCCATTAAAAATGCGTATGTGTTGCAAAAACACTAATTCCGTGGTAAAGTTATAAATATGTTCGTAAAATCAAAAAACACTTAGCATTTTTTTTTACAAGAATCTTTCAAACAGAATAATATTTCCTTTGGCGGAATACAAAAGGATCTTATTGTGAATAAAATTTTGTAACTTTACTAACACCTTATCTATTTTGCATACGTAGTCCTATTATAATATTTTTCACTATCTCATTTTAATCGGTATGCTTAGAAATTGCCTCCTTACAATTTTCTTTTCTTTCTTCTTTTCACCCTTGTATGTTTACACCCAAATTCCGGGTTTTTCAATGCTAAAAGGGGCCAAGAAAATCGAAATTCCCTTTGAACGACAAGATAACTTCATTATAGTTAAAGTCCTTTTTCAAGGCTTATTCCCCCTTCGTTTCATAATTGATACCGGAGCTGAACATACTATTTTAATTAAAAAAGAAATATCAGACCTTTTAAGAGTGACTTATGACCGTGAAATAACGATAATGGGCACTGATATGAAAACTGAAATAAAAGCATATATCGCTCGAAAAATTCAGTTGGGGCTACCGAATCTTTCTCTCCAAAAAGATATCCTCGTACTTAATGAAGACTATTTTAAATTCGACGAATATGCAGGTCTCGAAATCCAAGGTATTATTGGGGCAGAAGTTTTCAAAGGACACGTAGTGAAATTCGATTATATTAAGCAAATTATCACTGTCTATACCCCCTCAGTATTTAAGGAGTCAGACCATCGAAATTATGAAGAACAACCCATCCAACTCATAAGAAGTAAGCCATATATCACCACAAATGCTCAAATCAGCAGTGATTCAACCATTTCATTAAAATTATTGCTCGATACTGGTGCATCTTTAGCTCTGCTTCTACATACTTACTCTACTCCTGGATTAGTCATGCCTGAGCATGTTTTAAAAGGCAACATTGGAAATGGGCTCGGGGGAGAAATTGAAGGCTTTATGGGACGCGTGCGTACTCTGGACGTCGCCAAATCTACTTTAGGTAATATCATCAGTCATTTTCAAGAACTTAATGCACTCTCTGACTCCGCTAATATCATGCGCCGTAATGGGTTAATTGGAGGGGAAATTTTGAGCCGCTTCACTTTTATCATTGATTTTAATGCCGATAAAGCCTATTTTAAACCCAATAAATATTTCAAAGAATCCTTTGAATATGATAAAAGTGGTTTGATTATAGTCGCTGGGGGAACTGGGCTTAACAAGTTTACAGTCAATGGCGTTCTACCTAATACGCCTTCCTCAGATGTTGATCTCATGCGAGGGGACGAAATAGTCACTATCAATAGAGTGCCTACCCATCTTTATTCTTTAGGCGCAATCAATAGAAAAATGCAAGCTAAAGCAGGCAAAACTGTCAGATTGGTTATCCGTAGAGACGGTAAAAAAATAGTTAAAAAAATCAAACTCCGTAAGTTGATTTAGCAGACAATGCTTTATTCTATTTTTTAATGATAAAAACTAGAATAAAGCATTGCAGCCTACCCCCTCAGTATTTTTAGGTTTTCACCTCCTTCTTATCGTTCCTGAGCCCGTTCTATAAGCATCTACTCTTGGATTACCTACGTATATTATGTCTCCACTACCGTTGATTTCTGCGAACAAATAACGCCATATGTTCAGAGAAATATCACCACTACCCCATGTTTTGGCTTCGGCTTCATCCACCACAAAATCCAAAGCATCTATATCACCCGAGCCTGTGGTGTGCGCTGTAATGCGACGACCGTTACCTATTAAGCGAATATCACCTGAGCCTGTATTTTCTACTTCCACAGTTTTAGCATCGCCCCTCAAACGAATGTCTCCGCTTCCATTTAATTTCACATCCAGATAATCTCCAAAATTGTGAATATTATCAGTCACCACCGTACCCGAACCATTGAGCTCTACTTCATACACATCAGGGGCATAAACCCATATTCTGACTCTATTGCCACGGTTCGAGTACCCGTTTCTCATTTGTAATACCAATACACCACCCGAAACGTAACTATCAAGATACTCAATAACATTATCATCACCTTCCGCTATAACTTTATACCGACTATCATCAATCAAATGCACTTCAAAATTACCATTTGCTCTGACGCCATCAAAATTGCGAATATCACGCGTTTCATTAATGATGCCGCCGCTCGGGTCAATGTAGATACTATCATCATGACAGCTGCTGAATAAAAAAGTAAAAACAAGGGCGATTGGGATGATTAGCTTTTTCATATTGAGAATATTTTAAGATTTTAAAAAATAGTTGTACATCTTTCATTTAAAAAAATGACAACTGAAACCTTAAAAAGCTACTCTTTATGATGCGTTTTAAATAAAATTTAACCAATTCACCTCTGATATGTTAAAGGAATTTTAAATAAAAAGGATAAATCCAAGCAATAAGAACCCATTATTAGAGGTTTCATATTGTATTTATACTGAGGGGGTAGCCTCGTTTTTGTAACCGAATAAAATATATCAACAGCCCATAAATTTAAGAAAAAGTTAAAGTGTGTTAAGAGCAATTTAAACCATTTGACATATCGAATAAGAGAACCTAACTTCGTATCAATATCTAAATTCATCCAAAATGAGACGTTTTAAATTAGTGTTTACAGCCTTCGTGGCTCTTTTAATAAGTGTATTCACTTACGCTCAACAAGGCTATCATCATACGGAAAGCCGTGGAGACAATAACGGCCGTAATAATAGCCGCCGTTTCAATCGCCAATGCACTGAACCGTTTTCTATGCGTTCTTTTAATAGAGATTATGCGGGCATTTCAAGCACTAATTACTATCACATTGATAAAGAGATAAAAGATTACACTCGCTTGCACTGCTTAACAGCCGACCAAATGCGTCGTTTGGCTTTGCTTTATCCTACGGATAGAGAAAAATATGAATATCTCACTTATGGTTTGACCTATGTTTTTGATATTGAAAATTTTGCTTTAGCAGGCAGTGTATTGGCTAATCGCAACGCAAAAGATGCTTTTTATCGCTTGCTTGTGCGCGAAGGTGTTCCTGCGGGAGATTATTACAGTGATCCTTATTATGCTCAAGGTGGCGGTTTATACAATACACCTGTGGTAGTGTCACCCCCTCAGTATTACGACCGTTTGGGTAATCCTTATGGCAGAAATAATGTAAATGATAATAGAAATAATCCGTACGATAACTATAATGCGAATGGTGATTTTAATAGCAGAGGTAATGATAATAATAGCAATAACAACTATAATAGAGGGCAAGTAGGCATTAATTCGGGATATAATGGCCTATTGACTTACAAGGAATTTGAGGTTTTAAAAGATAAAATAAGACAAAATACATTTGATAAAGGCAAATTAGAAGATTCAAAATCCCTGACAAGAGAGAACCATCTGACTGCCAATCAAATAGCAGAAATAAGCCGTCTTTTCAATTATGATAGCAATAGATTAGAATTTGCCAAATACGCTTTTGATTATGCTTACGATAGGGAAAATTATAGTGTTGTAAGCAACGCAATGGCATTTGAAGTGAATAAAAAAGATTTGATGCGCTATGTAGAAAGTCGTAGAAGAGACTAAAAGTATAGGTTACTCGAAGATAAAGTGAGTTATATGTTTTAAAAATTGAAATAGCATGTTTTAATAAAATAGCCGAAGGATAATGTTTATCCTTCGGCTTATTTTTTAACAAATTTTAATCTTTATCTGACAAGGCGACACTTGCTCTGATAATTTCTCTACCAATACTTTCGTAGTGGAAACCTTTATCTTTCATGATATTGACATCATATAGGTTACGACCATCAAAGATAGCTTTAGCTGTAAGCATTTCAAATTTTTCGAATTCAGGCGTACGGAAAAGCGACCATTCAGTGGCAATAATAAGCGCATCCGCATTTTCAAATACAGCATACTCGTCATTGAAATAATTCAACTTATCGCCATAAATTTGCTTGACATTTTTCATTGCTTCTGGGTCAAATACATTAACCACAGCACCTGCTTCTAATAATTCGTCAATAATGTGTAAAGCTGGTGCCTCACGGATATCATCGGTATTCGGCTTGAATGCTAAGCCCCACATAGCAAAAACTTTTCCCTCAAGATTATTGTCAAAGAATCTCATTACTTTTTTAACCAATACCGTCTTTTGAATGGTATTGACCTTCATGACTGATTTCAAAATTTTGAAATCATATTTATAGTCTTCCGCTGTTTTAGCTAAAGCCTGTACATCTTTAGGGAAGCACGAACCACCATAACCGATACCTGGGAATAAAAATCTTTTACCAATGCGGTTATCGCTGCCCATTCCAATGCGCACCATATCCACATTAGCTCCTGCTCTTTCACATAAATTAGCAATTTCATTCATAAATGAAATACGCATTGCCAAATATGAGTTAGCGGCATATTTTGTCATTTCTGCTGAACGCTCATCCATAAAATAAATAGGATTGCCTTGGCGCACAAATGGCTCATATAATTGACGCATCAATTTCTGTGCACGCTCAGAATCCGTACCAATTACTACGCGGTCAGGCTTCATAAAATCATCGACAGCTACACCCTCACGAAGGAATTCTGGATTCGAAACCACATCAAATAAGTCTGTATCCAAATATTCAGCCATTGCAGCATGAACTTTTTCTGACGTGCCTACTGGTACTGTACTCTTATCAATGATGACTTTATAGCTCGTGATGATTTTTGAAAGGTCTCTTGCAGCTCCTAAAATATAGGATAAATCCGCAGAACCATCTTCATCTGGAGGGGTAGGCAAAGCTAAAAATATAACCTGTGCCTTGTCAATCGCTTCTTTGAGGTTAGTAGTGAAATGTAAACGACCTTGTTTTGTGTTTCTTTCGAACAGATTTTCAAGTCCTGGTTCGTATATGGGCACTTCGCCATTACGCATACGTTCAACTTTTTTAGCATCTATGTCAACGCAGATTACGTGATTGCCTGTTTCAGCAAAACAAGTACCCGTTACGAGGCCTACATACCCTGTTCCTACAACTGCAATATTCATGTTTTTAACTATAAATTATAAGTGATGAATTAATTAGAAGAAACTCATTTGGATGATTGAACTTTCTTCTAAGTTTTAGAGACTTGCAAAATTATGGTTATAATGCCGAATTATAAAAGTTTAATTCAGTATTTAACTGATTTTAAAAAATAAAAAGTATTTATATGTTTTAAAAACCAATCGAAAAAATAACTTTTTAAGGATATTTTATCTTATATAACAATAATATATTAATAGTTAAAATTATGCCAAAACAAAGCCCTCGCTCAGTAATTTTACCGAAGCGAGGGCTTTTTTTATTTTATCACACAAATATTATAATTGCATTAATTTTTCCATTAGAAAAACTTAGAGCGATTATCTACTATATCAGTTTTTTTACGCAAATATCTTGAAATAGAACCACGTAGTTGACCTTTGATAGGCGCTGACATTTGCTGACGCAAAATGTTTTTATCAATTGAAGCGCTTTCAACAGTATTTTTATTGGTAACTTTTATGACATATACACCATTGTCGCCGATTATTGGTTTAGATGTTTGACCAACTTCTGTTGTGAAAGCAGCACCCACTACTCTTGACTCGCTTCCAAGGTTTGGTACAAAAGTGCTATTAAAAGTTACTCCCTTCGCAGTATCAATTTTACCGCTGAATTGTGCAACTACTGCGTTCAAATCAGTAGATGTTATCTTAGATTTCAACACTTCTCCTTTTTTACGGTTTTTAACGTAAGGAGTAAGTTGCTCTTTTAGGTTTTGTACTGAGGGGGCACCTTTTGGTATGATGCTTTTCAAAGCAGCAACTACATATTTACTATTGTATGCGTCTCCTTGCTCACGCAAGCCAAATGTAGATTTGCAACGCTCTCCAGCACTTGCCTCATACGCCCAACGAATGATTTGTCTGACACCTTCAGCTTGACCTAAAGTACCCAACGCCTGGTCGTTGATACGGAAACCTTGAGTCGGTTGAAGCGGCAAATTCTTAGCCAAAGCATTCTTTTTTAATTCATCTAAATTTTTACTACTCAAAAGCAGTGCATCAGCCGCATCAGCTGCTGCTTTATCAGTTACTTGGCTTGGGATAAGAGATTCGCGAGCATAAGCGACTTTTACACGCGTTTCGTTTTTACCTGCTTTGATACCAGTCACTTGTACAACGTGCGCACCAAACTGAGTCGTAACCGTGTAAAACTTACCTTGTTGTGCTTTATAAAATATTAAATCATTGAATTCTGTAGCCAAACTGCCTTGAGCGAAATAATCCAAGTCACCACCTTTAAGTTTAGCAACATTATCTTGGCTATATTTTGCATTCAAAGAATCCCACAATGAAGCATTTACTTCCAATAAGCCTTTTAAGCTATCAGCCGTTTTGATAGCATTATCGCCTTGAATCAAGATATGACGCGAGCGAACTGAATCTGGACTTGAACGACGGTCAATCAATTTAGCTAATAAATAACTTTTACTTTCTACAAATGGACCAATTACAGTACCAACTGGAGCAGTGAAAAGTGAATCTTTAATAGCTTGCATAGCCGTTTCCTTTGTCATGTATTGAGGATTTAAAACACCACCATGAGAAATTGCAAAAGCAGAATCTTTATCAGTAGTGCGGAATTCCTCTTTAACTGCCAAAACCTTTTCTCTTATTTTAGCCGAGTCCTCAGCCGAAGGATTAACATCAAAAGTAACATACTCAATCGTACGACCTTCTTCATCGTTCATATAACGACCTCTATTCTCTTTCAAATACGCCTCATAATCAGCGTCAGTAATCGCGGCTTCCTTATCATCTACTTTATCAAAAGCTACTTTGACATATTCAAAATCGACTGGCTTAGTCAATTCCTTATATCCTTCTTCTACCAACCAAGTAGGCGTGTAGATAGCTTTTGTAGTCAAATTATTTAATTTTGCTTGCAAACGCTCAGTAATAATTTGGTTTTCTATCTCAGCCCAATACATTTTACCTTGCAAAGGCATTGAGTTTTTTTGAATCGCTTCTTTGATTTGAACCAATTGTTGAGGGTTCTGCATAATAGCTTGATTGCTCGTGATTACTGGACTTGGGTTAGCACCAAATTCAAGCTCTAAAAGCTCATCCTTGCCCACACCTAAGCCTACCTTCTCAGCTTCTTTACCAATAATTGCACTTTCAACAAATGAATTGAAAATAGTGTTACGTACACTTAAGTCATTGGCTTGGTTACCGTACATTATCTGAGCTGTTGACTCCAATTGTTTAATGTCCAGCTCTTTGCCACCCACTTTAACTACGGTGCTCGTATTACTAAATTTATTCAAGCCACCACTGCCATCAGGGCTACTATCTTTGGTAATCAACATTGCGATAAATGAAATTATCGCCAAGACCATCAAAATCAACACCAATGCTGATTTCTCACGAATTTTCTGAATCAGAGCCATGTCTCGGTTTTTCTTTTTTTATGGTAAAATATTAAATTTGAAATAAAAATATATCTTAGGTTTTAAAAACAATTTATCAAATTTTCAAAGCTTGATATCATGAATGATTATTTTCAAATACCTAAGGATTCCAATTCTTTTGAAAAGGACGTGCAAAATAACAGCATTCATCTTGAAAATCAAAATTTTCCTAAAATTTGGTAATAGAAATTAGCATTTTTAACGTAATGAGGGTAAAAAAGTTACCCCATATTTCAGAGGTAAGTAGTTTGTCTAAAATAATCACTGCTATCTTTTTAAGTAGGCTCCATAAAATATAAAAAATTCTACGCTACGCTCCGCATTTTTTACATTTTACATCCCGACGGATAGCAGTGCTTATTTCTTTACGCCCACTTAACAAGTTAACAAAGTTTTACAATAGAAAATTTACCATTAAAAAATGTAATTTTGCGCTTTCAAAAAAGCTTGTTTTTTATAATATGAATTATTTGACGCTCGAAAACGTAACTAAAAGTTACGGACCAAAAGTCCTTTTTAATAATATCAATCTTATTATCAACAAAGGAGACCGCATTGCATTAGTAGCTAAAAATGGCACTGGCAAAACCACTTTGCTGCGTGTACTCGCAGGTACTGAGGGGTCGGAAGGAGAAAATGCTAAAATACTTATTTCAAAAGAAATCCGAACAGGCATACTTGAACAAGAGCCTGCTATTGATGATAAAATGACCGCCCTCGAAGCTGTTTTTCATTCAGATAATCCACAGATTCAAGCTATTAAAAAGTATGAAAAATCTTTGATTGACAATGACCCCCTCAGTATGAACGATGCTTTGGCGAGTTTGGATGAACTCCAAGCGTGGGATTTTGAAGCAAAAATCAAAGAAATTTTATCTAAACTCAAAATTGATACTTTCCTTAATCAGCGCATTGGTTCATTATCGGGTGGTCAGAAAAAAAGGGTTGCTTTAGCCATGTTGCTCATTGATGAGCCCGATTTTATGATTCTCGATGAACCAACCAACCACTTGGATTTGGATATGATTGAGTGGCTTGAAGCCTATTTTTCATCTCGTCCGAGCTTAACGCTCTTCGTTGTAACCCACGACCGTTATTTCCTCGATGCTGTTTGTAACACCATAATAGAACTTGAAGTCGGTAAATTTTATCGATACAGAGGCAATTATGCGTATTATTTGGAGCAAAAAGCCCTGAGAATAGATGTAGATGCTGCCACAATGGCTAAAAATCAAAAGCTATTCACAAGAGAATTGGAATGGATGCGCCGTCAGCCACAAGCCCGCACTACGAAAGCCCAAAGCAGGATAGATGATTTTCATGATTTGAAAGATAAAGTCTCTCGGAAAGTGGATAATGTGGATATGCAAATTGACATCAAAACCACTTGGTTGGGCTCTAAAATTTTAGAATTACACAATGTTTCAAAGGAGTTTAACAATATAAAGCTCATTGAAAATTTTAGTTATAAATTTAAAAAAGGAGAAAGAGTAGGCATTGTAGGTCAAAATGGAACAGGAAAATCTACTTTACTTAATATCTTGACGGGTGTTTTAGCACCCGACGGCGGTAAAGTCGTAATAGGCGAAACCATCCAATTCGGGCATTACAATCAGTCGGGAATGAAACTTAAGGACGATAAACGTGTTATAGAGGTCATTACCGATATTGCTGAATATATTCCGCTTGAAAAAGGTCAAAAAATTACCGCATCAGCCCTATTAGAGCGCTTTTTATTCACCAAAGAGCAGCAGCAAGTATATGTTTCTCAACTTTCGGGCGGTGAAAAAAGGCGTTTATATTTGCTCACAGTCATAGTCCAAAACCCTAATTTTCTGATTCTGGATGAGCCAACGAATGATTTGGATATTTTAACCTTAAATGTTTTAGAAGATTTTTTACTCAATCAATTCAATGGCTGCCTCATTATAGTTACGCATGACCGTTATTTTATGGATAAACTGGTGGATCATCTTTTTATCTTTGAAGGCAATGGTCAAATAAAGGATTATAACGGCAACTATACGGAGTATCGCGAGTTAAAAAAAATTGAAGAACGTGAAAATAAAAAGGGAACGGCAACTATAGTAAGCGCCCCTACCCCCTCAGTATCAGCGGACATTCGCAAAGCCAACGATACCGAAAGGAAAGAATTCAAGCGCCTTGAAAAAGATATTGAGAAACTGGAGCAGCAAAAAATGGTTTTAACCGAAAAATTTAATGACGTATCTAAGCTCACGCCAAGTGATATTCAAAAGCTATCTTTAGAGCTTCAAGGAATTCAAGAGCAATTAGATACGAAAGAAATGCGTTGGTTAGAATTGTCCGAATTAGTGTAAAATACTTTTTCATAGAGCATTATAGAGCAATTAGTAGGAATTTTTAACTGACTGCTCAATTTAAGAACAGCATATTATAAGTTATGAAATTTGACAAACCTATACCTGTAAAACAGCTGGCAAAGCAAATAGGTGCCCTCGAAATAATGGGCGATGACACGGCTAATATATTGGGTATCAACGAAATACATCAGGTACGTGCGGGTGATATTACTTTTTCAGACGTCAAAAAATATTTTGAAAAAGCCTTGAAATCAGCCGCTACTTTCATTATTCTCAATGAAAAAGTAGACGATATACCGGAGGGTAAAGTCATATTGATACATCCTCATCCCTTTGAGGCTTACGACAGCATTGTGCGATTACACCGTCCGCAAAGTCCACTCTATTTAAGTGTTGCTGAATCAGCGGTAGTACATGATTCAGTTATTTTAGAACCCAATGTCGTGATTGGCAACCACGTCAGAATAGGCGTCGGCTGCTACATTCAAGCCAATGCTGTCATTCACGATTATACAATCGTTGGAAAAAACGTACAAATAGGTGCAGGAGCAATCATTGGCACAGATGCATTCTATTTTAAACGTACGGATACTGAGGGGTATAAAAAATGGCGAAGTGGTGGGCGCGTTATCATCGAAGATGGTGTGGATATTGGCGCAGGGTGTACCATTAACAAAGGCGTTTCAGGAGATACAACCATTGGTGCAGGAACAAAATTGGATTGTCAAGTTCACATTGGACATGATGTGATGGTCGGTAAAAATTGCATTTTTGCTGCTCAAGTGGGCATCGGGGGCAATTCAGTGATTGAGGATAATGTGACTTTGTATGGTCAAGTCGGAGTCGCTCAGAACATCAGGATAGGTAAAAACGCCATCGTATCAGGGCAATCTGGAGTATCTAAAAGCATAGAAGGAGACGATATTTACTCTGGCAGTCCTGCCCAAAAAATAAAGGACGCCTATAAAGAATTGGCTATTTTGAGGCAACTTAGAAATGAAAAACAAGGAAAATAATGTAAAAATATAGGTTTCAAAAATTCAATAAGTGCACAACCCTATTTTGCACTTATTGAATTTATGGCGAATTTCACCTTAAAAACCGACTGAATAATTGAAAAATAAGCCTTTCTCCCCCAAATGATTCATACTGTATTCAAACCGCCAAGTCATATTGTAGTAAGCTATAATATCAAGCCCTACCCCACCACCATAAAGTTGCCTATTGGATAGTTTATTATTTTCTTTTTCAAAAGGATTATTCACATAACCCGTATCAAAATTGAAAGTGAGATATGTTTTAATGGGTAAATCAAGCCAATTTTTTAATAATTTCATTTTCACCCATTTATTCAAATCAAAAGAGCGATTCAATAACTCTACTCTAAAGCTATTTTTTGAATAAAAATAGTCAAGCCCATCTACAACATAAAACTCATAACCTCTCAGATTATCGCTTCCATAACCTAAGCCTCGTACATTGGTGTAAGGTTGTCTTTTCCTGATAAGTGCCGTTTTCCCTTTAACGATTGCTTCAAGACTCAATTTTGATGAAAAAGTAAAATAATGCGCAAACCTACTACTCACATCTAAGGCATTCACATTATCCGAACTCAATAAGCCCGTTTTATTAAAACCCAAGCTGAAATAATCGCCATGCATCGGATACGGTCGAATATCTCTACTGTCATACGAACAGCCAGCTGCAAGCCAAAAGTAATGTTGTTGGGTTTGCCCATCCAGATAATAATCTCTATTAAGGGTCTGAACGACGGTAGAATCTACTTTATTCCTTGTGTAACCCATTGAAGCCGAAAAATTCGTCAACAGCTTAGGAGTATGGCTAATGCCTACGCTAAATCCTGTTCTATGCAGTAAAAATTTATTCGCATCCCTATAAAAAGATATTTTGTTACTATCGGTGGAATATCCAACCTCTCTATTCACTGCATTGAAATAACTGGCAGAGAAGCCAATCGTTTGCTTTTTATTAATATATGGAAGAGAATAACTAAAAGAATACTTGGGTGTGTACCCTAATTGAACGTTTGCACTGAGGGGGTCTCGCCTTCCAGTCAGATTATTATATGTCAACCGCATACCATAGTTAATCCGTTTAAAGCTGCGTTTTTGCTCTTTCCACCAAACATTAAAATTTCTGTCAGCAATTTCAAAAATGGGGATCGGGAAAAGAAACCAATTTTCGGTAACATCTATTTGGACTATAACATGGTTATTTTCTGTCCAATTTTTTACGTTCATTTTAGCATTCAGAAAAAGATTAGTATTCATAAGGCGCAGTCGATTCAATTCGAGTACCGAACTGAGCATACTAAGGGATACGCTATCTCCCTTTGAGAAAGTCAATTCTCTGAGCATAATTTGCCTTTTGGTTTTTTTATTACCTATAATAGTGATGCTATCAATAACCACAGCTGTATTGTCGGCATAAATATTAAAGCCATAAAAAAGCCCTATAAATATAATTAATAGAGATTTTCTCATTCTGCAAAATAATGAAGTTTTTGAATATTGGGCTATATTTAATTAAAAACGCTTAAAAAAGGCATTAACGTATCCAAACAATAACCTCATTATGGTATTTTTCAAAATCAATTATTAAAATATAAATATAACCCTTGCAAATGTAAACAATACGGAATACATTGAATCGTATTTTAATATAAACCCTATTTGTTTTCCCAGAAAAAATAATTTTAAGATGATAAGCTCCACTTATTCAGATTTCTTTTTTTACTCTTTTTTGCTCATTTGCATTATGCTCATGACCGTAACTCCGCCACCTAAAAAAGAGCAGCCAGAAAAAAAGCCATAAATTGCTATAAAATTTAGATACCCTCAACAGTATTTTATCCAAAAATAAATATCGAACCCCATTTTATACCTCAGTAAATAGGCTTATTCCAGCATATTTTCAAAAAAAATGATTTTTTTTTGAATTGGCTTTCCTTTTAAATAAAAAAATACTACCTTTGCACCTCGAAAATTTAAAAGATTAAAAAATAAGCGACATGAAAAAAGATATTCATCCTAAATCATACCGTTTGGTAGTTTTCAAAGATATTTCTACTGATTCAGCGTTTTTAACACGCTCTACAGCGAATAGCAAGGAGACAACCGTTTGGGAAGATGGCAAAGAATACCCACTGATTAAGATGGAAATTTCATCTTATTCTCATCCATTCTTCACAGGTAAGGTAAAATTTGTGGATACAGCAGGTCGTATCGACAAGTTCAACAAAAAATTCGCAAAATTTGCGAAATAATCATAGAAGAATGAGAAAAAAAGTCCTGCACGAAAGTACAGGACTTTTTTTTTAATTAAAATCTGCCAAAATAATAACTTTAGTGATTTATTACGTCTAAATTTTCAAACGACCATTATTTCCTATCGTGCAGTTACAACTTTTGAGGAATTTTGTCGTTTTTATTGTGAAAAGACCGTTTTAAACAACTTATTTTATGAAAAATATTATCCTATTCGATCCAGATACTCGAGACCAACTTCTCCCGCTTACCTACACACGCCCTGTATGTGAGTTACGCGTAGGAATAATGACTATTCGCGAAAAATGGGAACACTGGCTGTCTGGAAAGGTATCTTTCATTACCCAGGATTATCTTTCTGAAAAATATCCAATTTCTATCGCTACTGATAATTTTGTTATCAACGGTTCTATACTGCCCTCTAAAGACCTTTGCCATCTGATTGAAAAATTAAATAATAATGAGGCACTCTTGAAAGAAGGGGAACTTATTGCTGCCCGACTCGATGAAAGTCAGTTTTTCAATCTAATGGAAGATAATGACATTGAGGAACTGGAAGGCTTAGAAGTTGACCCCTCAGTAAAATTGACGATGATTAACCACGTTTGGGATATTTTTACTTTAAATGCTCAAGCACTCAAAAGCGATTTTTCAGAATTGACCAAAGGCCGAAAATCTGCACCCCTCAGTACAACCAACCGTTTTTTAGGTGACGAGTCACAATTATTCATCGAAGAAGGCGCAGTTGTAGAATGTGCTATTTTAAATGCCAATAATGGTCCCATCTACATCGGTAAAAATACCGAAATCATGGAAGGCTGTATCATCCGTGGTGGATTAGCCCTTTGTGAAGGCTCTATTTTAAAAATGGGGGCTAAGATATATGGTGCTACTACCATCGGACCCTATTCAAAAGTAGGTGGAGAAGTCAATAATACGGTCATTATCAGCCACTCAAACAAAGCACATGAGGGCTATCTCGGCAACTCAGTCATAGGCGAATGGTGCAATATCGGGGCAGATACCAATACATCTAACCTAAAAAACAATTACGAGCAAATCAAATTATGGGATTACACAAAGGATAGTTTTGTACGCACGGGTTTACAGTTCCTTGGTTTAATCATGGGTGACCATTCCAAATGCGCTATCAATACTATGTTCAACACTGGAACGGTCGTGGGAGTATCCGCCAATATTTTTGGCGCGGGTTTTCCTCGTAACTTCATTCCATCATTCACTTGGGGCGGAGCATCAGGATTAGAAACTTATTCCATCAATAAAGCGTGTGATACTATAGAGCGCGTACTCTCCCGCAGAAGCATGACGCTTTCTCAAGAAGATAGAGATATATTAAAATACATTTATGATTTCTCTTCTCGCTACCGTTCATGGGAACGTGAAAAAGTGGAGCAGAATTAAATGCAGAAAATGGACTATAAAAAAGCGCTTGCAGAATTTCAGATTCTACAAGCGCTTTTTTTAAATGACTATTAAAATATTTAACAATAAGCCATATCCAACCCGCTTCTCGGAATTTTGCTCCACTCAACAACCAATAACTAATAACCAACAATCTACCCTATCACTGTATCGTGAAATGATTTAGCAAAACTATAAGCATTTGCTTCCATCATATAAGGTTTCCAACTACTCGGTATTGAATCATTATGCAGCAAACAGCCTTGTTTTAAATAAGGATATAACTCATCGTATCGCTTGCTATCGCTCACATTTACGCGCCTATTAATCATTGAACGACGAATTTGAAGGGGGCTTTCAAGACCCGCAGCACCTAATAATTCCACAAATGAATGAACCGTGGATTTATGAAAATTTGCAACACGTTCTTTTTTATCCGCTATAACTAATCCTTTTACCAATTCAGGATCTTGTGTGGCGACACCCGTCGGACAAGTATTTTTATTACACTCTAAGGCTTGAATACACCCCAAAGCCATCATCATGGCACGCGCAGTATAACACGCGTCTGCACCCAAGGCAATAGCCCGCAAGATGTGAAAGCCACTCACTATTTTACCCGAAGCCAGTATTTTAATATCTTTTCTGAGGTCGAACCCAGTCAAAGCATCGTGCACAAAAGCCAAAGCCTCCTTAAAAGGCATACCCACAAAATTTGAAAACTCCAAAGGCGCGGCACCTGTGCCACCTTCACCGCCATCCACGGTGATAAAATCAGGCTTAATTCCCGTTTCTGCTATTGCTTTACAGATAGCCAAAAACTCACTTTTATGGCCCACACACAATTTGAAGCCCACCGGCTTCCCACCCGATAATTCCTTCATTTGACCTATAAAACGACACAATTCAACGGGCGTTTTAAATGCAGAATGGTAAGGTGGCGACAATACCTCTGTACCTGGCTCTACGCCTCTTATCTTAGCAATCTCTGGTGTATTCTTCTTAGCTGGTAAAATGCCTCCATGACCCGGCTTTGCACCTTGGGAAAGCTTCAATTCTATCATTTTTACTGAGGGGGGGGCAGCTGTCAGCGCAAATGCTTCGGGCGAAAAATTCCCCGCTTTGTCGCGACAACCGAAATAACCAGTCCCCAATTGATAAATTAAATCTCCGCCCATTTCTAAATGGTGTGTGCTGATACCACCTTCCCCTGTATTATGCGCAAATCCACCTATTTTAGCACCACCATTTAATGCTAAAACAGCATTCGTACTCAATGAGCCAAACGACATTGCCGATACATTATAAATACTCGCCGAGTAAGGCTGCTTGCAATCCGAACCGCCTATTTGCACACGTGGGCTATCATTTAAATCCTTAAAACTTTTAGCCACAATCGAATGATTCATCCACTCATAACCCTCTTCATACACATTCAGTTGAGTACCAAATGGGGTGGAATCAACATCTTTTTTCGCGCGTTGATAAATCAAGCTGCGCTCTGTTCTGTTAAAAGGGCGACCATCAATATCACTTTCCACAAAATATTGATAAATTTTCGGACGCAACCATTCCATCCAATATCTACCTCGACCCACTATCGGGAAAGTCCGCATAATAGCATGTTTTGTTTGATACATATCATAAATCCCTAATAAAACCAGAGGGATAAGTACCACCAAAACCCATAAAAACGGCTGCCAAAAAAAGCCAATAACAACCGTTAAAATCAATGAAATGACTGCAAAGTATTTAAAATCGTTTCTCATTAAAAAAGAATTAGCAATGTTAAATTTATAAAAGCCCTCAAAAGAGCTTTTTTAATGGTAAAAATAGTATTTTAATACATGAAATAAATTATTTTAATATTAAAATATCGTTATTGCTTAACCAATTTACCACTCAGTATTTCACGCTCATTTTTAAGCTGATAAAAATAAATACCTTTATTTAAATCCTGTAAATTGACGTTAAAAACAGATGCATTAGGGCGCGTTGAGAGCATCACCTGACCACTGACGTTATAAATCGTTAATTGCCAATCCGTGGCTACCCCCTCAGTATAAAACGTAATTTCAGATGAAAATGGATTGGGATATACCTTTATTTGCCTTTGATTTTCATTTATTTTTGACACTCTTTTAAATAACAACCCTTTTTTTACCGCCGCCAAAGCATCCACTCGCCCGAAACCGTAGGTATGATTGGGCACTTGTGTTCCCGCTATATTGCCACAATTTTGAGTCGTAGTCATTGGTTTAGCAGTTGATTCTATGATACGCTCAATAGTATCAACTTGCCCTGCCAAAGCGGGATTTGCCGAAATCATCAAAGCCACCACACCTGCTACGTGCGGTCCCGCCATACTTGTACCACTGAAAGTACCACTAAATCCATTATTGGGTACAGTTGATAAAATACCCACTCCGGGAGCCGATACATTCGGTTTCAATCTTCCACTGCCATCAATCGTAACGGGTCCTCTACTACTAAAACTGGCAATCGTATCATCAGAGCGCGTTGCCCCCACTGAAAATGATTTCGAAAAAAATGCAGGCGGTCCACTCACCGTTGAGCAAGCGGAACCTGAATTGCCCGCCGATACCACTACTACAATACCCGCCGCCCTACAAGCATTCACAGCGTTTTCAAGTACGTTAAAATTACTCGAATTACACCCTTCGCCCTCTGAGCAATACCATGAATTATTGATAACATGAGGTGCTTTTTTAGGCAGTGGTTTTTTGCCTGCTGTATCCGTGGGCGCTAAAAAGAATTGAAAACAATCCACATAACTACGCAGTGTACCATCCCCTTTATCCATATTACGCGCTCCAATCCATTTTGATTCAGGCGCAACCCCTGTAATGAGCGTATCATTGGAGCCAACCATTGTGCCCATTGTATGCGTTCCGTGTCTATCATCGTCGCAAGGAGCTTTTATATCATAGCCACAGGGGTTGCCTTTTTTACTGGTATCGGCATGAATACCATCGTACCAATTATAACTATGGTCAGCAGTGGTGCCATTCCAACCTCTATATTTCGGTTTCAACGCAGGATGAGTCCAATCATAACCCGTATCTTCACCTGCTACTACTACATTTTGACCTTTATATCCCAAAGCCCACACACTATCTGCTTTTATTCGTGTAACACCCCACGCAATTTGAGCAGCCCCACGCGTTTGAAGTTGTGGCGATGTATAGGTATCCTCGGCGGGCGGTAAACTTTGATGAGCCTTGGGGTTATTGATAATTTGAGCTACATCTTCTCTTTGCGCAAGTTCTTGAATCAAGGCTCTATCGCCTCGTTTTACATAAATAGCATTCAAAATCCAAAGAGCGTTAAAATCTGCATTTCGAGTTTTTAATACCGCTTGAATAGGCGCTTGAGTTCGCTCAGCTACCCCTCTCAGTATTTTGAACACATATTCCCCTTTTTCTTCTTTTTCATTTAAAAATTGAGCTCCTGAAATATCCCCCTGCTCTTTCAAAATGATAAAAAATTCAGTTTGCCCACCGTTCATGGATGCCCATACTGAGGGGTGTACTTTTTCTAAATAGCTTTGTGCTTTTAAAGAAATTGAAAAACAAAAGAGGGTCAAAATGAGCTTAAATCTTTTCATATTATTTTTATTGTATGGGTTTTCTATAATATTTATAGTTAAAATAAACAAAATTAAGCCAAATTACTGCTCTGCACCAAAAACTTTTATACCTTAGAATTTGATTTAAACAGCAAGGTTGAGAGAATGATTTTAAAAACCAATCATTTAATTTATCAAATATAAAAAAAATGACAACTGAAATCATTCATCATCTATCAAAAGACACTCGTTTAGCTACCGTAATTCCGCATATATCACTACCCACAGTAGAGGTGAGTAATGATATATACCACGATTTATTGGACTCGATAGTTTCCCAACAGCTTTCAGTAAAAGCGGCGGCTACTATTTATAGCCGATTTTTGGATTTATTTCCCAATCGAAAGGCATATCCTGAGTTTGTGGTCACCACAGATATTGAAATACTGAGGGGGGTTGGTTTATCCTATCAAAAAGCGGGATATATTAAAAATATTGCTACTTATTGGATTGAAAACCAAGAAAGTCTCAAAGATTGGGTCAACATGTCTGATGATGACATCATCAAAGAACTCACCCAAATAAAGGGCATAGGTAAATGGACCGTTCAGATGATACTGATGTTCCGCCTCAATCGGCTCGATGTCTTCCCTATTGATGATTTAGGCATTCGACAAGGTATGATAAAAATGTATGAAGTAGAAGAGACGGGTAAAGATTTGATTAAAAAATTACACGAAATCGCTGAAAATTGGCGACCATATCGCACTATTGCCTGCCGCTACGTGTGGAAATATAAAGATGCGAAGTGAGATTAAAGAGGTAAGATGTGAGATTAAAGAGGTAAGATGTAAGATTAAAGAGGTAAGATGTAAGACATGAAAATAGAGGCTTCTAATCTTGTGTCTTTAATCTTACATCTTCAATCTTTCATCTTACGTCTTCAATCTTTCATCTTCAAAAAAAATATGAAAAGACAAATTGGTACATATCAAGGTGCTGAGAATGAGACGCTCATCATCGCTATTGCAGCGATTCACGGCAATGAGCCTGCGGGTGTGATAGCATTGCGTGAACTCTTCCTAATGCTTGAAAAAGAGCCTTCTAAGAACCCTGATTTTCAATTTAAAGGTCGTTTAGAGGGTGTCATTGGTAATTTGCAGGCTTTTGAAAAGCGATTACGTTTCGTTAAAAAAGATTTGAATAGGGAGATTACACATCAAAATATTGAACGGTTAAAAGCTACCCCTCAGTATAATCTCGAATTTGAAGACTTAGAACTTCTTGAATTGACTCAATTCATCGATAACGAAATCAAAAACTATCAACCTAAAAAGATAGTACTGATTGATTTACATACAACCTCAGCTTCTGGCGGGATTTTTACAATAGTCAATGAAGATAAAGCCTCTTTGGATATTGCTTACCAGCTCCACGCACCCGTTGTGAAAGGTTTTGTAAAAGGAGTTGGCGGCACTACACTGCATTATTATACAACCGAAAATTTAGGTATTCCTACCATAGCAATGGGTTTTGAGGCAGGGCAACACGATGATGTTTTATCCATTCGGCGCACAATTGCTTGGCTCATCAATTGTTTTCAAGCTGTAGGTTGTATTAGTAGCCATGACGTTGAAAACAAGCACAGCTTAGTATTGAAAAGGTATTCAAAAAAACTACCTAAAGCTGTACAAATCATTAAAAATCATAAGATTGCATCAGACGATAATTTTAAAATGCAACCTGGGTACAAAAATTTTCAAGCAGTAAAAAAAGAGGAAATATTGGCTTACGATAAAAATGGAAGTATCAAAAGCCCTCTGGATTGCCTTATTTTGATGCCCCTTTATCAAGCACAAGGCAACGATGGCTTCTTTTTAGTGGAAGAAATATAGAATACAAAAAAAGGCAACGAATTAAATTCGTTGCCTTTTTTATTTTACGCCTTAAGCAATAATATCTATCACCGTTTTAAGCGCAACAAAAATGGGTTCTCGCCCTTCTTTAGTCACTACACTATCTTCATCATCTTCTATCAAAGCATCTTCCACAAAAGCCAGTAAATCCTCTTGGTCTGAATCATCAAAAAAGACAGTCATGCGGTCTCGGAAGTGCTTCTGAGTGACGTTTTCAAGTAATTCCCAATTGTGCTCTTCTGCCATTTCAATCGCATTGGCTTTAGTGGGTTGTAGCTCGCCTTTTACTTTTTCAACTGATTTCCAAATAACAATCAGCAGATAGAGCATATAATCCAATTCATCTCGAGTCAAAAGCTCAAAATCTTCGGAAAAAACATAGCCCAAAAGTGCAGGTTGCCTTTTACCGAAATACTCCACTTCTTTCTCAAAATCCGCAGCTTCCAGTTGTGCAGCCACGGTATCTATAATATTTTCAGATACAAACATATTTTTTGGTTGTTGGTTATTGGTTATTGGTGCTTGGTTGTTGGTGCTTAGTGCTTGGTCACATAACGTGTACGAAGCACTAAGCACCAAAAACCAAGCACTAATTTATTTTTTCTTTGAATCTATTTTTAAACGTTCATCACGGTTTGCGATTTCCCAAGCGGTATAAAACGCAAGTTGAGCGATGGTTGACATTTTTTCAAAATTTATTTTATCAATAGTATCCGACGGTTGGTGATAATCATCGTGGGTACCATTGAAATAAAAAATAGCTGGAATGCCCTTTTCAGCAAAATTATAGTGGTCGCTGCGATAATAATAGCGGTTTGGGTCATTTTCATCATTATAAGTGTAATCAAGCGTGAGGTGTGTATAATTTTTATTCATTTCCTCATTTATATTGTGCAATTCCGAGCTCAATTTATCCGCACCAATGACATAAATATAATTCGGATTGGCTTCATATTTTGAATCTACACGCCCAACCATATCAATATTTACATCCGCCACCGTTTTATTCAACGGAAAAACGGGGAATGTTACATAATATTTAGAACCTAAAAGCCCTTTTTCCTCGCCTGTCATCAATAGGCAGAGCACACTCCTGCGGGGTCCTTGTCCTTTTTTCTTTGCATCAGCCAACGCTCTCGTAATAGCTAAAAGCGATGAAGAACCACTGCCATTATCATCTGCACCGTGATAAATGGATTCGCCACGCTTGCCCAAATGGTCATAATGAGCTGAAATAACCACTATTTCATCCTTTAAAACAGGGTCTGAACCTTCAATAAAACCCAAAACATTATTGCCAATCAATTGCCTGAAAAATTTATCCATGTCAAGGCGAATATTGCACGGCATACTGAGGGGTTTGGGTTTTCCTTTGGCGATTCTGTCCCGTAATTTTTTCAAATCATCCGCTTTTTTACCGATAATTTCACGCGCCACATCGGGTGAAATGTAGATACTATTGGGATATTTTCCATCGGGTAGTTCCACATCGCCCGTTACATTTCTGCTGAAATATCGGCGCTTATCCTGTACACTTTTAGATAAGTTGGGGTCGATGATTAAAACCGCTTTTACCCCTTTTTCATAGGCAATTTTTAATTTTCTGTTCATATCCACCGCCCATGACGATACATTGGGGCTATTGGTTATGATAGAATTGGAATCTTTATTAAACGGCTCGCCAGGGTTAATCATGATGATTTTACCCTTTAAATCTTTAGCTTTTTTGTAATCGCTGTAACGGCTATCGTCGATGCCATATCCCAAATAAATGACCTCTTTTGCCTCTATCACATTGCCTTTTACTGAGGGGTTCTCGCCAGGCAAAGCGTAAAAATTAAATTGATGGCGGTAACTCTGCTCATTAATTTTCAGATTAATGCTGTTCCACGCCTCGTTGGTATAAACCATTTTTTGAAAATAAGAATTCTTATTCACCACCTTGGGCAATCCCAATTTTTCAAAATGACGGGCTATATATTGGGCAGCTTTGAGGTTTCCCTCTGTCCCTGTTTCACGCCCTTCGAGCGAGTCCGCGGTCAACACGGTTAAATATTCTCTTAACTCCGTTGGGCTAATGGTATGAGCAAATGGAGCGGGGTCGGCTTTTTGTGAAAAAGCATTTATGCCTTTCAATAATAGGCATAAAAGCACTAATTTCTTCATTGTTGGATAGTTATTTTGTTAGGGTTTTCTTACAGTTTAATTGGGTCTGGAAGGGGCATCGCCCCGACAGTTCGGTAG
>JANPHO010000072.1:0-6138 GCA_031424515.1 Saprospiraceae bacterium | reverse complement strand
AACTGACCTATGCCCAAAGATACGAAATTCAAGTATATCTTAAGCAAGGGAAAAAGCAAAATTACATAGCCAAGATGCTACAAGTTAGCAAATCCAGCATCAGTCGCGAGATAGAACGCAACAGCGCAGGGGGTAAATATGATGCTGAGGAAGCGCAAAAACGTTACAATTACAAGAAACAAAATAGGCACGCCTATAAATTAACAGATTCAGTCAAATTAGAGATTGAATCAGGTCTTAAAGACGACCTTAGCCCCGAACAAATCGTGGGTAAAGCTGCTTTAGAACAAAAAACAATGGTGAGTCACGAAACGATTTATCGTTTCGTGTACGATCAACAAAAAAAACAAAAAAAACAAAAAAAAGAACAACAACAAACAAAAAAAGAACAACAAAATGAACTATGTTGGTTTAAGTGCTTGCGAAGCAAGCAACGGAAACGACGAAAAAGAAAGAATATCAATCAAAATAGGTCAATTTTAGATGATTTATCGGTAAAAGAGCCTAAAGTGTCAATTGAAGAGCGGCCTGATATAATCAACAATAAAGAACGAATTGGGGACTGCGAAATTGACACAATTATTGGCAAAGACCACAAAGGAGCTATTTTAACCCTCGTAGAACGAGTAACTAAATATAGTGCCATTGTCAGATTACCCAATAAATCGGCTCAAGCCGTTACGGATGCTCTAATAGATTTAGTACCTAAAATGCCTTTTAAGGTCACTTCTATTACGTCCGATAATGGTACTGAATTTGCCGATTATGCCAATATTAAGCGTACTTTGGATTGCCCTTTTTTCTTCGCTCACCCCTATCCTTCATGGGAAAGAGGATTGAACGAAAATACCAATGGGCTCATCAGACAATACATTCCTAAAAAATCTGATTTTGATCTCTATGATTTTGATTATATTCGCAATGTCCAAATTATTCTCAATAATAGACCCAGAAAAACACTCGATTTTTATTCTCCTGTGCAGTTTTTAGAGCTAAATAACGATTCCATAACCTGTTGCACTTGAATATTGAATTCACCTTTTAAAAATAAAAAAGTCCAGCTTTCTCAATCGAGAAACTGGACTTTTTTTTATTTTACTTTCGGAACTGGAGTTCCGCACTACTTCAAACTATTAATCCAAGCCGCTATTTTTTCAGCATCTTTTTTAGGCACATTAGGCATAGGAGCCATCGGCGTTGCGAAATCAGGCCAGTTTTGAGGCTTCGGTTCGTATATCAATTGTACCATTTTCTCTACTGAATATTTGCGTTTTGCTACTTCCACATAAGCGGGACCCACTGCTTTTTCTCTTGCTTTATGACAAGCCAAACAAGTATATTTCGAGAGTAAAACTTGCACTTCTTTTTCATTAATGACAGGAGCAGCAGGAGTGGCAGGTTTTACTGCGGGTTTAGCGGTTGCTTTAGCTTTTTTATCGACTTTAGCGTTGACACCTTCAGCAGTTGGTCGAGCCTCTTTCATCTGATTGTCAGGTGTATTGACGGCTACACCGGCATCTTCAACTACTTTTTTAGCTTTGGGCTTAGGTTTTACGAGCGTAATATCCGCTTTTGCACCCGTTGGAATGCTGTTCAAGGTATAAAACGCTTGCGGATGCAACACTGGCAATTTGCCTTGAGCCGAACGCACTCCCTCCGGTTTAATGTCATGAATGTACCCTTCGCGCAAACCATCTACTACAATACGCACTCGCAAACCATCAGCCGTAGCTTTGGCACCTCGAACGGCATTATCCTCGATATTGACCATTGGGCTGCCATATACGGAATGATATTTATAAATATAGCTTGAAACGGCGTAATTATCCACATTTTCAGCCGTGGCTTTATCCACTGGGTTCGTAAATTCAATTTCAAAACCATCGGGCATAGCCCGCACGGCTTTCATTTCAAAAGGTGTTTTACCTGTCCAAACCATGCGCTCTAAGCCATAAGGCTCTTTGCCCGTTGAGCCCCAACCACGATTCGTACCGCCTACGTACATCGCATTATCGCTGCCCCACGCCATGCGCAATACGCCCGAACGGAAGCCACTTTTAAAATCAAATGACGCTCCTTGATATGCTCCATTCACTTTTTCAAGAAAAACCCGCGCTATTTTCGACATTCCTTGGTCTCCCACAAATACTTGACCCGCAAAAGGTCCAAAAGCACCTTTAGTATCATCCGTAATTATCTCCGAAGTAGAGACACCTAAGATACCATGAGGCAACCATACTGAGGGGGGCTTAATCCCCATGTTCGGATAAGTCTTTTTACCCATTTCATAAATAGTTGTCATGGGTTCATCCTTAATATATTCGGGTTTTACTTTAGGATTATCACGAGGGTCAACCGCTTTATAAACCATCTCTTGACGCATTTTTACGGGTGATTCAGGTCGGTCTGCCCATTTCAATGAAACGGGGTGTCCCGCAAAATCGCCTTTTTCAATGTGCATAATAAAGCCCGAACCCATCCAATCACCTTGATTATCGCCGTAAAAAAACTCGCCATCTACCATACCAATCCCGCACGGAGAGCGCATACCCGCCGCGAAAGGCTCCATTTTACCATCTTCTGAAATTTTCATAGTCCATCCTCGCCAAGGCACGAATGACTTACCTGCCCACCAATCAGAACTACCAAAACCCACATTTCCAGTTACGAAAAATGTACCATCGGGAGCAATTTTAGGACCAAATGAATATTCGTGATAATGCCCTGAAATGGGCCATGAATACACTGTTTCGTAGCGCTCAGCCTTGCCATCGCCGTTTTTGTCCACCAATTTGGTCAATTCACCCCTTTGTGCTACATATAGATTTTCATCTTTAAAAGCAACACCCAAAGCTTCATGCAAGCCAGTTGCAAATTTTCGATAAATAGGTAGAGGTGCAGAAGGATTTTCTACAATCCAAACGTCCCCTCTCCTTGTACACACCGCTATGTTCCCATTGGGAAGGGTTGCAATACCACCTACTTCCATAACGATGCCTTCGGGCGTGGGTAATTTGATGATTTTGTAATAATCATCTTCGGTTGGCATATCTCCATCGCCCAATCTTGATGCACTTGTAAAAAGGCACGAGAACGTTATAATACCCATTAAAACAGCCAAAGCTGATATTTTTTTATTGAAATGCTTTGTCATTTATATTGAAATTTTAAATCAATAATCATTTTTAATTTTTAAATAAATAATTGATTGTCAATTATTTAAATACATTTTTCGACACCATACATAAAAGTTATTAAGCCACGAATTCATCGGATTACACGAATTACACGAATTTACGTATTGACAATTTTAACTAATTTTACGAATAAATTGCCCTTAAGGGCAATTTTAGTGTCATTCGCTTTAATTCTGTCAACATCTAAATTAGTGTCATTCGTGTAATTCGTGTAATCCGATGAATTCGTGGTTCAAAATACCTAATATAGCTTTTATATATGGTTTTAAAATGCATATTACCACATAATCGAATAATCTAACTTATCGGTAAAAGGAGCTAATAAAATATTTTTATCACCCACTTTTTGAACCATAGCTTTTGCACCGTCCGAAAGCTTAATGAAATATTTTTTATCATCAATAATATATGAACCATCCGCTAATTGGCTCACCGTTTTACCAGAAGCAATTCTGTACATCGCTCCACTCATTGGCTCTTTAGTAGAAAGAGAACGGATCAAAACTTTACCCCCCTCAGTAATTTGTATCTTATCGGTCACTTCTGAACCGTAGATTTTATAGCGAAAAGTGGGCATTCCAGCACCATCCAAATCATAACCCAAAGCCCTATATTGCGCTTCTGACTGAGGGGTATAAGACAAAGTATCCGTCGCCAATTTTGTGAATGGCACAGCGTCATTGAAGCACAATAAAGCTCCTCGAGGACGTGAAGAGCCGTCTCCCCTATCATCCCACATAGGGGAAGTGTTCAAAAATTCACCTTTCCACATTTGCGCCAAAGCCCCGTTATCCATATCGTAAGTAAAATGTAATTTGTCAGGCGAGCCGACACTCACGGCGTGAACAATGCGCTTTTCGGCTTTCCCCCATTGACTGACATTAAAATCCATGAATGAACGGAATACAGTTGGTTCTTTTGCTTCTAAAAAGATCGGATCAGCCGGCGTTGCAGCCATCAGAGACGTAAAAGTATGAAATGCCGTCGGGCGCAAAGTCGCACCTTCAATCCACAAACCCAAAGTCGGTGGCATCCAAGCATCCGTTTTATACACCGACATTTCAATAGGCACATCACCTTCTGCCAAATCCACAGTAGCGGTACGCTTATTAGTGGTATGTGAGAAATTTTCAGGTAAAACAATCTTATCACCTACTTTCACGGCATTTTTACCTGCCATTTGAGTTGTGATTTTATATTTACCCGCTTTTGGTATTTTTAAAACAGCTTTAAAAACTTGGGCAAAATCATTGGGTTGGGTGCTCACTTCCCATGTAAGCTTATCCAACTTGCCCGTTGCGTCTGGTTTTTTACTTAAAAACTCACTCGCTTCTTTGAAAGCACCGTAATAAACACTATAATTGATATCTTTTACTTCAGCTGGCTTGCCATTAAAGTTAGTGACTTTTATATTTTTAAAAGCCACTGGCCCATGGTCGCCTTGAATCATGAAGGGCCCCGTTGCCGCTTCATCTTCCGAAATGGGCCCGCCTGTGGGACCCGTCAATTCTATATTTTCATGCAAGGTGACACCGTTCATGACCACTTTCAAGACTTTTGCGTTAGTCGTTTTTTTACCCGAAGCATCAAAACGCGGCGCTTGGAATGAAATATCCAAATGTTGCCAAAGCCCAGGAGCTAAGCACGCATTCTGCATGGGGGCATGACCTTCCCACAGAATTTCTTTTTCACCTTCAAAGCGGCGACGCTTGTAAATACCGCCACAGTCACCAGTTTTTGGGTTTTTCACACCCCAACTATCCAATAATTGGATTTCGTAACGCCCCATGAGGTAAAACCCTGAATTGGAATGCGCTGCCATCATAAAATCAAATGAAGCATCCACATCACCATATTCTTCAACCGAGATAAGATTATCTCTATTTTCTTTGTCTGGAATGTTTACCAATACGCCTGCACCAGCAGAAGGTGTCATCGCATAGCGTTTTTCAATATCTGCATTCACATCGCCTGCGATTTGCCAATTTTTAGCAGTTGACGTTTTCCAAAATGACATATCTTTCAAGGGTACAGTAATTTGGGCTGAAAGCCAAAGCGGAAAGCATAGGATTGCGACCAGCAGCTTGTTTCTCATATGTTAATTTTAAAATTTAAAAATTTGTTTCCGATTAGTGCTGCTAAAATAAGGTTCTGAGCCCAATAATCTATATAAATAAAGTTTTTTTTTGATATTCATGCTTAAAAAATCGACAGCCGACACCCCCTCAGTATGAAGTCCATTTTTGAGTTAAAAAAGCCCATTTTACACATTTATTTTATCTAAAAAAAATGTAGCCCCCCCCTCAGTAAAAAAGCCCCAAGTCGAGTCAACTTGAGGCTTTCTTATTTTCATTTTATTTATCTACTCATCATCGTCATTGCGCCAATACCGAATATAATTATTAAAATGTAGAGTACTATCACAGCCAATATCAAAATGCCAGAAAGCCGAAAGTAATTTCGGAGATTTTTATATGCTAAAGTCATTATTTCACTATTTGAAGAATAAAGTCCAGCTTTAGTCTTCTCAGCAAAGTTGTACATGTAAAGTGAAATAAAAAAATAGGGCAAAGCTAAAACTAAATAAAAAATGCCTAATCCTACACCAAACATTCCTCCTGCAAAAGGAGAACCAGGTGGCATTGCGCTTCCAAATGAAGAGCCTATGGTCATTACACTAAATGCACCGAGCACAATGAGGGCAGTGAAAATAAAGCCCATAATGCCTAAAAACTTAGCCCATTTGGCTGCCGTTTCTAAATAATCTCTATCTTCTGGTGACAGACCTTGATTGGATGGCGCGTTCAATCCTTGATCGAGAAATTCGTTGGTTTCCATTTTATTTTATTTAAGGGACAAAGTGAAAAATTTTTAGATAAATGTTTGTCTAAAAAAAACACTTCAATTAAGCTTTTTTTCTAATAAAATCCAAATAATTCTG
>JANPHO010000071.1:0-5263 GCA_031424515.1 Saprospiraceae bacterium | reverse complement strand
TATGGGTATCAATCTTGGAAGGTTAGGGTTTTTAGCCAGTATTGGGAAAGCCCGTATCGAGCAAGCTATTCGCTCTCTTTTGGATGGTCAGTTTATCATAGAATGGCGAAGATTACTTCATCTGGAAAGCAATATGCCCTTATTTGGCGATGTGCGCTTTGCGCTCAATGATTTTACTTTATTAAAACGGGACACTTCGTCCATGATTACCATTCACACTTATCTGAACGGCGCTTACCTCAATTCGTATTGGGCAGACGGTTTGATAGTGGCTACGCCTACGGGTTCTACGGGATATTCATTGAGTTGCGGCGGACCTATTGTCTTTCCAAATTCAGGGAATTTTGTCATTACGCCCGTTGCGCCGCATAACTTAAATGTACGCCCAATTGTGGTATCAGATAGTTCGGTCATAAGTTTTGAAGTAGAAGGGCGAGCGGATAATTTTTTATGCACCCTCGATTCCCGCTTTGAAACAGTAACTTCTGATTATCAATTAGCCGTTAGAAGTGGTGATTTTAATATAAAATTAGTGCAATTACACGGCGACACTTATTTAAAAACCATTCGAGACAAACTCAATTGGGGCGTAGATGCACGCAATCATTAAATCGGGCATTAAAAAACACCCTAATATCCACCACCTACTCCTATGTTTTCAATACTCATACCCACTTGGAATAACCTTGAAATGCTTAAATTGTGCATAGAAGCCATTAAGCAAAACTCATCTCAAAAGCATGAAATTATTCTTCACATCAATGAAGGCTCTGATGGCACCAAAAAATGGGCAGATACTGAGGGGGTGCTTTATACATATAGTCCCGAAAATATCGGTATCTGTAAAGCCATGAATTGGGCATTTGGCAAGGCAACTAAGGATTATATCGTTTACCTCAATGACGATATGTACGTTTTACCCGATTGGGATAAATATTTAATGGAGGAAATACAAGCTATTGGTAATCAACTATTTATGCTCTCCTCCACGCTCATAGAGCCAACGCCACACCGCTTTCCATGCATGATTTATGGCGATTACGGGCGTGATGTTGTTGATTTTAAAAAAGAAGCCTTACTCGCTGATTTTAATAATTTTCAAATGAATGATTGGTATGGTTCATCATGGCCTCCGCTCGTGGTGAGTAGGGAAGCGTGGTTGACTATTGGCGGTTTTAGTATTGAATTTAGCCCCGGAATGTATTCCGACCCTGATTTTTCAATGAAAATGTGGCACGCAGGATGCCGTATTTTCAAGGGGTTAGGTAAAAGTAGGGTGTATCATTTTCAATCTCGCTCGACGGGAAGAGTAAAAAAGAACAACGGTCGCCTACAATTTATGAAAAAATGGGGTTTGCCCTCTTCTATTTTTTACTCGCATTATCTCCACATGGGAGAGCCCTATAAGGGCATTTTACATGAACCTACTGAGGGGGTATCCCTAACGTTGCAGAGGATAAAAGCAGGTTTTTATTCGTTTTTAAAATGAAAAAGGGTGAACCATGAAAGATTCACCCTTGCGAAATATTGATTGGTTTGAATTAATGCGTTGGTACTGAGGGGAGTGTGGGTAAATACAGTTCTCCATTGAGCACATTCCTCGAAATCACCATTTTCTGTATCTCCGACGTTCCCTCGTATATCTGGGTAATTTTAGCGTCTCGCATCAAACGCTCGACGTGATATTCTTTTACAAATCCATAACCGCCATGTATTTGCACGGCTTCCACGGTATGGCGCATAGCCACATCTGAGGCGAATAATTTCGCCATTGCGGCGGATGAATCTATATTCATGTGTTGGTCTTTCATCCAAGCTGCTCGATATACCATTAATTTTGCGGCTTCAATATCAGTAGCCATATCTGCTAATTTAAAAGCAATCGCTTGATGTTGACCAATGGGTTTGCCGAATGTTTTACGCTCTTTAGCATAAGCGACTGCCAATTCATAAGCTCCACCCGCAATGCCTAAAGCCTGAGCCGCAATACCAATACGACCACCAGAGAGCACTTTCATCGCAAACTTGAACCCAAATCCATCAACTCCAATACGATTTTCTTTTGGCACTACCACATCCGTGTACATAATCGTGTGTGTATCGCTTGAACGAATACCTAATTTATCTTCTTTGGCACCAATGACCACACCTTTCCAATCCGTTTCTACGATAAAAGCATTAATACCTTTATGCCCTAACTCACGATTGGTTTGAGCTATAACTAAGTGAACTTTTGAAGTACCACCACTTGTTATCCAGTTTTTAGTACCATTTAAAATATAGTGATCACCCATGTCTACCGCCGTTGTCTGTTGGCTGGTAGCATCACTGCCAGCTTCAGGTTCGGAAAGGCAGAAAGAACCTAACCATTCGCCAGTTGCTAATTTTGTTAAGTATTTGAGCTTCTGAGCTTCGGTACCAAAGGTTTCGAGTCCCCAACAGACGAGCGAATTGTTCACTGACATGATTACCGAACATGAATTATCGACTTTCGATATTTCCTCCATCGCTAATACGTAGCTCAAGGTGTCCATTCCGCCGCCACCATACTCAGGTGCGACCATCATGCCCATGAAGCCCAATTCAGCCATCATCCGTACTTGTTCAGTTGGATACTTCATGTGTGAATCACGCTCTATGACCCCGGGTTTGAGTTCATTTTGAGCCAATTGGCGAGCCGCTTCTTTTACGGCGAGATGCTGTTCTGATAATTCAAATATCATACTGCAAGGCTTGGTTTTATTTGGATAGAAATAATATTTTTGAAAAGCAATGCAAAAATAAGGTGTTTTATTTAAGCAACCAAGATACCCCTCAGTATTTTACAAAAAAGTAGCGAAAATTCGCAAAAAATTTCTCTCTTTTTAAATACCGCCTCGAAATCTTTACGATAATGTACTGTAGAATAAGGTGTAAGCTAAAAAGCGATGCTGGAAAATAAATCCAACATCGCTAAATTACACCCTCTATTATGAAAAATCAAACTAAACTTGTAAAGCGTAACTTGGAATTAATTTTCTTCAAAATTGACTGTCCCTAAACCTCTTTCATAAATTCTCCCCAAATTATCGTACCGTGCATTTATTTTATCTTTTAACTCTTTACGAGCAAAGAATATGCGGCTTTTAACTGTACCCAATGGTAATTGCAAATCGTCAGCAATCTCTTGGTACTTGAAACCTTGATAGTGCATTACGAATGGTACTTGGATATTATCATCTAACTCTGCCACCATTTGATTCAATTCTTGCATCATTATATCGCTTTCAGCCCTGTTGGGATTTGAAATTGACATTGAATTGATGTAGAATTGATTGTCAGTACCATCTATAATGGTGTTAGACTTTACTTTTTTACGGTAGTTATTGATGAATATATTTTTCATTATTGTGAACAACCAGGCTTTGAGGTTGGTGCCTTCGCGGAATTTGTCGCGATTGGTGATGGCTCTATATGAAGTCTCTTGAAATAAGTCCTTAGCATCATCCATATTTTTGGTCAAATTATAGGCAAAGGACTGTAACAATGTTGCCATTTTATTGAAGCTGTTGTCGAATTCTAATACTGTCATAATTGATTTGAATTTAAATGTGAGCCAAGTAGTTCCTACAAGAATATTTATTTTGTTTAACCTTATTCCTTAATTGTTAAACAAAGATAGTAAGCTGTTTAACAAAAAACAACGTTTCGTTAAACATTTTTAAAAATAATTTTGCACTTCGGTTAAAATAAAGCTCAATATTATTCACAAACCATTGACTATCAATTATTTAAATTTAAAATGCGAATGAAAAATATTTATTTTATTTTCAATAAAAACTGAAAATTGTGAAAATTGTGCAAAAAAATACTTTTGTGCAATAATTTATTTGTAGAAAAACGGCGTCTTATCTAAGTGACGGTTCGCGTAATAAACAAAATTGCATTAAAAAACCACCCGAAAGTCATTATGCAAACCATAACACTCCTTGGAATAATCGCCGAAATTGATAAAGGAACTAATTATTTTAGTCATCAAACAAAAAAGGCAAAAAACACTATTGAGTCTTTTGCCTTTTTGTTTGATTCAAAAGTAAAAACTTAGCCCCTCAGTATTTTGCAAGAAAGTGGAGAAGATTTGTAAAACAGCTTGATCCATTCAACTGGTAGCACTTTTCCGTAAGTAGGCGTGAGGAAATAAACGCTGCTATCGTCGGGCTGAAAACCATACAAAATGTGGAGCAAAGCGGAGCATTTCATATGATTTTTAGAACCGACTTAAAAAAAGATAGCAGCGTTTATTTTAGCCCAACTACTCATAACAACACGAAAAAAGCGATGCTGGAAATAAATCCAACATCGCTAAATTACACCCTCTATTATGAAAAATCAAACTAAACTTGTAAAACGTAACTTGGAATTAATTTTCTTCAAAATTGACCGTCGCTATACCTCTCTCATAAATCTTTCCCAAATTATCGTATCGCGCATTGATTTTATCTTTCAACTCCTTGCGAGCAAAGAATATGCGGCTTTTAACTGTTCCCAATGGTAAATTTAAATCATCTGCAATTTCTTGGTACTTAAAACCTTGGTAGTGCATGACGAATGGTACTTGAATATTATCATCTAACTCTACCACCATTTGATTCAATTCCTGCATCATTATTTCGCTTTCAGCTCGGTTAGGATTTGAAATTGACATTGAATTGATGTAGAACTGATTGTCAGTACCGTCTATAATGGTATTTGACTTTACTTTTTTACGGTAGTTATTGATGAATATGTTTTTCATGATCGTGAATAACCAAGCTTTAAAGTTGGTCCCATCACGGAACTTGTCACGATTTGTAATGGCTCTATACGCAGTCTCTTGGAATAAGTCCTTGGCGTCTTCCATATTTTTCGTCAAGTTATATGCAAAAGACTGTAGCAAAGTTGCCATTTTATTGAAGCTGTTATCGAATTCTACTACTGTCATAATTGATCTGAATTTAAATGTGAGTCAGGTGATTTTTATGAGAATTTTTATTCTGTTTAACCTTGTTTCTTAATGTTTAAACAAAGGTAATAAACTGTTTAACAAAAAACAATAGATGATTAAACGTTTTTTTTAAATAATTTTACTTTTTTGTCAAAATAAAGTCAATGTTTATTCATAATACATTGATTATCAGTTAATTAAATTAAAATAAAATAATTTTCAATATTGATTTTATTTTCAGTAATAATTTTCAGAAGTTTCAATTATTACTGAAAATAAAATCAATATTGAAAATTATTT
>JANPHO010000070.1:0-2602 GCA_031424515.1 Saprospiraceae bacterium | reverse complement strand
TATTGCTCTTATCTTTTTCTATCTCCCTAAAAATGCTTTCATACGAAATCCACCTATATCGCCATCGCTGTGCCTTTTCCCAACTCAAGCCTGTTCTTGCACTTATTTTAATATTACTTAAGCCTTCTCCCAGTAATAATACAAGACCCGCTCTTTCTACTTCCCGTACGGACGATGTCTTTTGATTACTTATCTTTTTTAAGATATTTCCTTGTAATTCACTAAGCTCTATCTTTGGACTTTTCATCTCTTTTTTAAGCTCAAAGTTATCATTTTATTCCTATATTATTAACTGGATGTTGCACTAGTTGTTTTAAGATGGGTAAAAGTAAAAAGAGCCTTATAAAATTTAATTGATGTAAGTCAATTAAGAATTACGTTACGACTCAGGTTAAAAATAAAGAGCAAAGATGAAAAAAAAAGCATAACTTGAATGATGAATGAAATAGACCTTAAAAAAGAATTAGAAGCATCAAGAATGATTATCGCAGCTCAAAGAGAGCAGATAATGAACTTAGAAACTAAAGTATCGTCTTTAGAATCTAAGTTATTGATACTTTTAAAATTGTTAGAAGGTCAAAGTGTTAAAAAAGATTCCCATAATTCATCACTGCCACCGTCAAGTGATTTTTATAATCCAAAGACTAAAAGCCTTCGTGCTAAAAGTGACCGTAAAAGTGGTGGACAACTCGGACATGATGGCACAACGCTCAAAATGAGTACAAGCCCTACAACAATTACCGATTTAAAAAGTGATTATTGCAGTGAATGTGGTACCTCATTAGTTGATTCGACGTATGTATTAAAAGCAAGCCGCCAAGTTATCGAAGTTCCACCTATAGTGCCTATTTACAACGAATTTCGGCAATATAGTTGTGAATGCCCTCATTGTAAGCATAATCAGATAGCAGATTTTCCACTGGGCGTCAATGCGCCGATTCAATATGGCAGTACGGTTGAGTCCTTAGTAAGCTATCTTTCAGTATATCAATACGTGCCCTTTGGTCGCTTACAAAACCTATTCACTCAAGTTTTTTCATTACCTCTTTCACAAGGAACGGTGGGTAATATTCTGCAAAGAACGGCCATAAAATGTGAAGGTGTCTATCAAATAATTAAAACCCAAATCGCTGAAAGTCAAGTTGTTGGCTCTGATGAAACAAGTGCCAAAGTCAATGGTGCTAAATGGTGGATTTGGGTGTGGCAAAACATCCTCAATACCTTCATTGTTGCTTCTAACAACCGTGGCTCTGAAACCATCAATAGCATTTGGGAAAACGGATTACCTAATGCCGTTCTGGTGACCGACCGATGGGCGGCTCAGTTGAAATCCATTACAAAGGGTCATCAAATTTGCCTCGCTCATTTGCTCAGAAACATCATTTTCTTAGATGAATCTGAAAAACATCCGTATTCACCTCAATTTAAACAATTTATTATTGATGTTTTTGACGCCCGAAAGAAACTCATCCTTCAAAAAACTCCTTATCAATTTGACCATAAAGATGCTATTTCTTTGGAAACGAGGCTTAATCAACTCCTTTTGATGACTATTGATAAACAAATTTACCCCAATACCCTTACTTTTCAACTCTCCATGCTCAAACTCCGTAATCATTTACTACCCTGTCTTTACAATTTAGACATTCCGCCTGACAATAATGGCTCCGAAAGAGCCATTCGTAACATCAAAGTCAAACAAAAGGTCTCAGGGCAATTTAAATCAGGACAAAACGCTTTCTGCATCATCCGTTCTGTCATTGATACACTTCGTAAAAGAGGCGTAGAGGTACTCCCTTCTCTTAATCTTATCATTAAATTACAACCTGTGTAGTAACATACTTTTAAATATCAACTGTTGAACAGACTTTCTTTCAAGACGATTATAGAATTATCCAAATCCTCGACTTGATAACCTGATTTAAAGGGCTGAGTTAAAGCCTATTTTAAACTTAAAACAATAACACTATTTCAACCCAAAATACTCCATTTCAAAAAATTGGTTATATTTACCAAGAAATACAACCAATTTTAATAATAACCAAATGTATACCTCATGCAACTCATTATTGAGAATCTCTCTAAAACCTATTCCAACGGTGTTAAAGCTTTAAATGATGTGTCTTTGTCTGTTCCGCAAGGGATGTTCGGCTTGTTGGGTCCGAATGGTGCGGGTAAATCGTCGTTGATGCGCACAATTGCTACTTTGCAGGATGCCGATAGCGGCACGATTCAGTTGGGTAATATCAATGTTTCACAGCAAAAAGAGGAAGTCCGCAAGGTCTTGGGCTATCTGCCGCAAGAGTTTGGCGTTTATCCCAAGGTCAGTGCGGAGATGATGCTTGACCACATTGCTCGCCTAAAAGGTATTGCTAACAGCAGCGAACGCAAGGTAACTGTGGCAGCTTTGCTTCAAAAAGTCAACTTGCACAATGAGCGCAAACGCAATCTCGGTACGTATTCGGGTGGTATGAAACAACGCTTTGGCATTGCTCAGGCTTTGATTGGTAATCCCAAATTACTGATTGTGGATGAGCCTACGGCAGGGCTTGACCCCGCAGAACGGAATCGTTTTTACAATCTTTTAAGTGAAATAGGTGAA
>JANPHO010000069.1:0-1965 GCA_031424515.1 Saprospiraceae bacterium | reverse complement strand
GTCCTCTGGACTCGTTAAGTATCCAAAATGAGTCCAGAGGACTCACAGATTTGTAGAAATATTATAGACATTGGGTTTTCGAGTCCAGCGGACTCGTACATTTTAGTGTAGCATACATTTAAAATCCCTTCCTAAAACATGAGAACTTAGAACATTACAACATCTAAAATCTAATCGTCTATTTTTACATAAGTGCCATAAAACAATCTTCAATGGATGGTTCTATGGCATTGATTTCCAAACCTTTATGACTTTTATTAGTTAGAAACTGAACCACCGCATCAGCATCATTATAGCCTTTTTTGAAAGTTAAATGATGCGCATCACCGAAGGCAAAACAGGTTTCTGTATATTCAAATAAACGTAAATCGTTGAGCAATCGGAACATCTCTTGACCCCGAACAGCCCACAGTGGTCTGTCAAATTTGCGGATAATACTGAGGGGGGTATCGATGTCCAATATTTGACCGTTTTGAATAAGCGCCACTCTATCGCACAGGCTTGCCTCATCCATGTACGGCGTAGAAACGAGGATAGTAATGCCCATTTCCTTCAAATGTTTCAACATTTCCCAAAATTCTTTTCGTGAAACGGCATCCACACCCGTGGTCGGTTCATCCAAAAAAAGAACGGAAGGGCGATGAATCAAGGCACAACAAAGAGCCAATTTTTGCTTCATGCCACCCGATAATTTCCCTGCTCTTCGGGTTTTGAAAGGTTCAATTTGGACATAAATATCCTTGATTAAATCATAATTTTCCTCAATACTCGTATTAAAAATCGTCGCAAAAAACTCCAAATTCTCTTCAACTGTCAAATCTTGATACAATGAAAAACGCCCCGGCATATACCCCACCCGCTTCCGAATATCCTTCATGTTTTTCACCACATCGAAGTTATCCACGGATGCGGTGCCACTATCAGCGAGTAAAAGTGTCGTTAAAACCCTAAAAAGTGAGGTTTTACCAGCCCCATCGGGACCAATTAAACCAAAAAGTTCACCTTCTTCCACCTCAAAACTGATGTCTTTGAGGGCTTTGATAGTGCCTTTTTCGTAGGTTTTAACAATATTTTTTACAATGACTGATTTCATATTTATATTTTCGAGCGAATTGTTTTTTTCGGGTGATTAAAATCACCCACTATTGATGCGCTGCTGACTGTTGACATTTTACATAAACGATTGAAATCGTTTATGTTTTGGGTGATTAAAATCACCCGCTATTGATGGTGTTGCTGGCTGTTGACATTTACATAAACGATTGAAATCGTTCATGTTTTGGGTGATTTTTAAAATTTCACTTCACCGAACATTCCAATTTTCAAAGCACCATCATTTTTAACTTTTACTTTCATGGCGTAAACCAAATTGGCTCGTTCATCTTTGGTTTGTATAGTTTTAGGTGTAAATTCGGCTTTATCTGAAATCCATGTAACCGTGCCTTGCATTTCACGGTATTTATCTTTTCCGTCATCAATCAACACTTTAACCGTTTGGTTAATTTTCACTTGTGGCAGTTGACTTCCTGTGATGTAAGCACGGAGTGTCAATTCGCTCATATCTGCTATTTTATAGAGCGCTTTACCAGCAGCCGTTATTTCACCTATTTCAGCGTATTTTGAAAGTACAGTGCCATCTATTGGGCTTGTAATTTTCGTTCTTGTCAATTGCTCATCTAATTGTTTGATGCGTTTTTCAAGGGGTGCTTTTTCACTTAAAATACCTCTATTTTGGATTGAAACGCCCGCTTTTTGAGCCAATATTTGTTTTTCAATCACTGAAATTGAAGATTCAGACGCTTCTATTTGTTTTCTTAAAACATCCATTTGACCATTTAAATCGTCTAATTGCTTGGGAGTCGCAGCTTCTGCTTTTACCAATTTTTCAAGTCGAGATTGCTCTTTTTGTAAAACAATCATTTGCTGTTTCTGAACCGCTATCTGATTGCGCTGAGTGGCAATTTG
>JANPHO010000068.1:0-2972 GCA_031424515.1 Saprospiraceae bacterium | reverse complement strand
ATTCACCAGCGCTCTATGAAGGCAGGCGAGGCCGCAGTTGCAGCATCGCAGGTTGGTAAGTTTTGGGTTCTATAAAATGAAAAAAATACTCCGCTCTGCTACGCATTTTTTTCATTTTACAGCCCGACGATAGTAGCGTTTATTTCTTTACGCCGATGTACAATATTTTTCATATTAAATATTGCGTATATTTCAGTTTTAAAATTTACTTTCGTAGTCATAATTAAAAACAAACAGTGTTCAACACTATAATTTCAAATGTCTAAATTCACAAACACAATGAGGAAATCCACATTGATAGTGCTCATGTTAGCGCTTGCTTTTTCCATTCATGCCCAAAATCTATATCTCCAATATGATAGCCAGTGCATGGATAAGATGGAATACAAATTTGTTCAATCAGGCGCCAGCAACGTTTCTTACACCGTTTATCGTTTTAATAGAAACAATAACGAAAAATTCTATTTCGAAACGGGCATCGAAAGCGTTGTTATTCACAAATCTATCCCCGGTAAACTAACCCAATGTAGCAACATTGCGCTCAATAAAACCGATATTTCTGAAATCAACAGAGGTAGGAAAAAGGTGTATTTATGTAAAAAATTAGATAGTGGTTGGGCAATTTTACCAATTGGCACCGCTTCTCACATGACTTACAACAATAATATGCTCACTTTTTTAGGTCCTGATTATGATTTCAAAGCGGATTTGAACCAACCTTTGGGTGGTTTGAATCTCTCTGAAAGCACGGAATCTAACATGTCTTCTATCTATTACGGTGGCACATCGGTTGCATGCAATCAAACTGGGTATTTATTTAAAAAATCTCCGAATGAGACTTGTAAAGATGAAACGACTTTGATGATAATTCCTAAATTAGGATTGGCGCAAGATATTACGTCAAGTGGACAAAATTTTGAGCTTACGAGCATCAATAATATGCCCATTTGTCCTTATTTGACAGGTAAAACAACGCCAGCAGTGACCATCCAAAGCGAGCCAACGCCAGAGTCAATCCCTACAGAATATTCAAAGCCAATTGTTTATGAAAAACCAACGGTTGCAACGGATATTTTCGTGGAAGACCCAGCCGTGGAAGCTGTAACGGTTGCCGAAAGATTTGTTGCTGAAACAAACGCCAACGAATTTGTGTCATCAAAAGGAATTGAAGTTCAACCAAAACCTGATTGTAGCGTCGTGGCTAATGATGGCGAACACGTGGTGAATCAAGGTGAAAGCCTTTACGGAATAGCTCGCAGATATGGCTTGACGGTGAATAATATCCGCTCATGGAACAATATTTCGGGCGATGTCATTCAGCCGTGTACCGTTATTAAAGTAACTGCACCCGTTGTGGTTGAACAACCAAGCATGACAGTAGCCCGCACAAACGATGTGCCAATGAGTTTCAATGAAAACGTGGCTCCTAAACCTAAAAAAATAGAATGTAATGTAGATGCCAACGAAGGCGAGCACGTCATACAGCAAGGTGAAAGCCTAAGCGCTATTGCACGCAAGTACAATTTGAAAATTGACCAATTACGTACTTGGAACAATCTTCAAAGCGATATTTTACAACCTTGCAATAAATTGACCATTGTTGCGCCCGTTGTAACTGAAAAATCTGTACCCACTCACTATGCAACAGTTGTAAAACCTAAAGTTGTGAAAACCGTAGCTAAACCAGCCGTGGTCACACCTAAAAGTGTACCCGTTAAAAAAGTAGCTGCGACGAAGCCCAAAGTGACACCTAAAGCTGTAAAAGTAGCTAAGGTTGAATCAAAGCCCGTTGCTAAAAAAGAAGCAATTGTGTATGTAAAAAAGGAAAGCTGCATGTACGTAGCAGTTGAAGGAGAAACTGTTTCTGATTTAGCAAAACAATTTGGCGTAACAGAAAGTGAATTCCGCAAATTCAATAATTTGAGTGCTAACGACCCCATTAGAGCGGGTCAAGTGCTCAAAAAATCAAGTAGCCCATGTTTTGTAGAAAATGAATTGCCCGCAAATTACTCTGTGGTACCGACTCGTCAGTCAGCAGTAAAAACAAAAGCGCAAATAGTTCCTAAAGATTATAGCGTTGCAGTGAAACCAAAATCTGCGAATACCGTTACAACAACTACCACTGTTAAAAAAGAAGATATTCCTAAAGAATATAATACTGTTGTTTTACCCAAACCAATAAAAGTAAAAGAAACAGAAGTAACAGCCAAAGGAGTTGATTTGAAATCGCGCAAATACCACGTAGTCAAGAGTGATGAGACAATATTCACCATTTCAAAAATATACGGTATCAGCGTTGACAAATTGCGTTCAATGAATAATTTAGAACCGACTGAATTGATTATACCCAATCAATTATTGGTTTTAGAATAAAATAAAATGATTTACAAAAAATGGTAAAGTTGGTATCGTTGACAAAGTTGACGATACCACTTTTTTTACTCAAAACCTTTAAAATACTGAGGGGGTAAAATATTTTTTTGTAAATAAAGATATTTCATAACTATATGATTATCAAGCGTTTAAAACAGAGCCCAGATTTTTATTTTATTTTTTTTAAAAAAAAGAGATAAAAAATTTGGACATGTAAAAGCCAATCTACTATATTTGCACCGCAATCGCACAAGCGCAGTTGTTAAAATGAAAAAATAAGCGGAAGTAGCTCAGTTGGTAGAGCACGACCTTGCCAAGGTCGGGGTCGCGAGTTCGAGTCTCGTCTTCCGCTCAGCTTCCAAAAGCTAAATGAGCCATCTCAAAATGATGGCTTTTTTTTTCTCGTAAAAGTATTGAATGATACATAAAACGAGGATGCCCTGGTGGTGAAATGGTAGACACGCAGGGCATCCTCGTTTTATGTATCATTCAATACTTTTACGAGAAAAAAAAAGCCATCATTTTGAGATGGCTAATTTAGCTTTTGGAAGCTGAGCGGAAGACGAGACTCGAACTCGCGACCCCGACCTTGGCAAGGT
>JANPHO010000067.1:0-12469 GCA_031424515.1 Saprospiraceae bacterium | reverse complement strand
ACACAATATGTCAATGAACTTTTACTCGATAGATTAATTTCAATTTACGGTAAAGACCCATCTATCGAAAAAAATAACCCTGCTATTAGGGATTTGTATCTATTGGGCCGTATTGCCGCTTAATTTCTTAACGAACTATTGATTTAAGCAAAGCTGATTAACACCACTGTCAAAAATTGAATTTTGAGCGGTTTTAATATCATGAACATCAAAGTAGAGATAATGGCTAACAATTCGTCTTAAATCAGACTAAAACCGCTACTACAGAAATCTTGAAATAAATTTGTATGCTCACAATGCCAAAATTTTAAGAAAATACAAAATTACTGAATTTTGTGAAGAAATTTCAATAGAAATCTATAATAATTTATTTATAGATTTCTATAAATCTAAATTTTTAGAAAATTAGTTCTTCAATTATTTGCCACAAAGTGCCATTTTTATCAATCCGCACATTCTTTTTCTCTAATGCCCATTGCTTGAAAAGGGATTCTGAGGTTTCACCTTTGCTGCGGCTGATGTCTATGCCCATTGCCATGCGCAATTCATCTTGTTTGAGATTGCCGTCGGGGTGAAAAAATCGGCTTCGTACTGAGGGGGTAGTTTCGGATTCGGCGCGTTTTTGAGCGAGGAATTCTCTTTTCAAATCCGTGTCAGCATCGCTTCCCAAATCGTAATAATGCTGAATTTCAAAAGGGCGAAATTCTTTTTCTATCCATACCACAATCTCTTCGTGTACAGCTTGCGCTTTTTTGAGTTGCTCAGATTTTTGCCGTTTTGCACTTTCTTTTGCTGATAAACCTTTACCAAGATTGGTTTTTAAGCCACTCACCATATAGGCATAAATGCTTTTTATGATATTGCCTTTTTTCTGTTCCGCTTGAGCGTAGAGTAAAACATCTAAAATGGCTTCTTCCGCGCGCTGCAAACCTTCCACAAAATCAGTAATTTCCTTATCGGATGCTTCCTTATCAAAAGTTTTAAAAAACTCAATAATGCGCAATAAATCCGAATTACCCACTTCTGATTTAAAACTCTGCACATCCATATTGTTGAAGCCTTTGCGGGTATCAGCAGCCGATTTATACCCAATCACAGCATCTTCAAGAGAGTAGGAAAGGGGGTCAGAACTATTCGTTGCATCCATAAAGGGTAGTTCAATTGAGGAGCGAGAAGGCTTTTTCTTGGCGTTTATTTGCTTTTCCAAGGCCTTAACTTTATCCCGTACTTCTTGCGAATCGGGATTATCATGGATATAAAAAGCTATTTTGACCACTTCACTCTTCTGATTATTGGGGCGAGCGCGTATTTCATCGTAAGTGAAATAGATATCATTCTTCTCTTTCAACTCTGCACGGGCTCTTTCGAGTATCCTTTTTTTAAAATCTTTATATCGTTGGTACTCATCAGGATGGATTTCAAGTATATTTCTCAACTCCGCAACGGTAATTTCGAGAGTTTTAAACCTTTTATAGGATTTCAGAAGCAAATACAATTTAATTGAGTAGGTACTTTTTAAAATGCGGGTGTTGACGATATGGTAATAAAAGAAATCACCTTTGGCGATCTCCATAAAATAAGGCTTGAGCATTTCGGATATTTCCACATCCACGTAGCCAAAACCTTGCTCATCTATCCGAAAACGGGCACCAGCCAACAGATTGACCGCCAAATAATTGATCCCTTTGCGGTTTTCACCTTCGGGGATTTGCAAGTGCAGGCGGGTCATGGCTTCTATCTCATCCACGTAAGCTTTGAGGTTATGACTATCCAAACCCAATTTATTGAGGTAATCCCGCACATAAAAGCGCATAATCTTGGATTCGGGATTGTTTTTAAAAAAAGCAATCACCTCAAACAGGATTTTTGTCTGAACCAACGACAAGCCAAACTTGGCTTTAGCGACGGGATTCCGTAAAATAACCAAATCAGGGTCTTTATACGGTACTATGTCTCTCTTTTCGGTCATTCTAAATTTATAGAAAATTAGAAATATAGATTTCTATAATTTGCAAATAAGGATATTAAATCCTTATCAACATTTTAATTACTAAGCTTTGCAAAGAAAAGTAATTTTTTCCATAATGGAGACAAAAAAATACAAATGTCTCCTTTGATACCCATTTTTGTCTCCATTAGCACCCAAAAATGTCTCCTTTTACCATTATAACTATTTGATAATCATATATTTAGGTAGGCCTACAAATATAACAAAGAATACAAAGGAAATATCAACACACACAAATAATAAAAAGGTAGGTGTGTGATCTTTTAATAAAAAAAGCAAGTATAAGTGGTTTTTATATAATAATATGTAAAAAAGATTCCGTTTTTTTACATCAATATAAAATTCAGCGCAATACGCCCCTCAGTATTTTTTCTTTTTTTTGTGAAACTTTCACTTCAATAAAAAATCACCCCCAATTCATTTCTTACCAATAGTCAATGACCGTCTCTTTTTAAGCCCACACCTTTGCACCAATCTTTCAGTCATTTAAAAACGTGAAAAATGAAAAAGCTTGGTGTAACAACAACATTTATCTTCTTGCTCATCAGTACGATTTTTGGGCAAAATTTGACTCAAACAGTCAGAGGGACGCTTCTTGATGAAGACAGTAAAATGCCACTTATTGGTGTAAACGTTATTGTCGTAGGTAGTAATCCCTTAGTGGGTGCTGCGACAGATGACAATGGAAATTTTAAATTGGAAAATATTCCTATTGGTCGAATTGCCTTGAAATTGTCTTATTTGGGTTATGAAAATGCCATAATTCCGAACATTGTCGTCAATTCGGGCAAAGAAGTAGTGTTAAATCTCACCATGCAGGAGTCTGCCGTGAAAATGGATGCCGTGGTGGTAACCGTAGATAAAAACAAAGGTGAAGCACTAAACGACATGGCAATTATTAGTGCAAGATCTATTTCGCCCGAAGAAACAAATCGTTATGCAGGTGGTTTTAACGACCCTTCTCGCATCGTTTCTAATTTTGCGGGCGTGACAAATACGCTGGATGGGAGCAATGACATTATCGTGAGGGGCAATTCTCCAAAATATGTGCAATGGCGATTGGAAGGGGAGCAAATCACGAACCCCAATCACTTCGCCGACCAAAGTGCCGCGGGGGGCTCGGTCAGTACATTGAACAATAATATTTTGGCAACTTCTGATTTTTACACGGGCGCATTTACCCCTGAATATGGCGATGTGTTGTCGGGTGTTTATGATGTAAAATTGAGGGCAGGAAATAATGAAAAACTTGAAGGTGTTTTCGGTTTTGGCTTATTGGGTACCGACCTCACGGTTGAAGGACCTTTGAAAAAGGGATATGATGGTTCGTTTCTTGTAAACTATCGCTACTCAACGGTTGCTTTGTTACAAGACGTTGGTTTAATTGATATAAATGGTGCGCTTAAATTCCAAGATGCGGCATTCAAAGTGCTATTGCCGACAAAGAAAATGGGTATTTTTTCCATTTATGGTTTGGGTGGGTCGAGTAGTTTTTTGTTTGATAATGTCACACCCGCCTTGTGGAATACGCCTGGAGATAGATTTATGCAGGCAGACATCAAAGAAAATTATAAAAAACAAGCCCATTTACTCAACACAGGCATCACGCACACCTTGAGTTTGAATGATAAAAGTTATATCAAAACAGCATTGACTTACTCAAATGAAGGCATTGATGATGATGTTTTTGAAGAAAAATTCATCAAAATTTTTGATAAAAAAGGTGATTTTTTGAGGGATTCGGTGGTCAATAAAAACTTGAATTTTAGTGGCAGATTATCAAAACCCACTTACCGCGGTTCTTTGACTTACAACAATAAAATCAATGCTAAGCATAAAATTCAAATTGGTACAAAATATACCCTTTTTGACTTCGATTTCAATCAAAGTCAATTGGAAAACAATAGCACCACTCGGTTCAACATGATTGATTTTAAAGAGAATATAAGCACTATTAGAAATTTTGTTAGTTGGAAATACCGCATCAATGAAGCCCTTACAATGGTTTCAGGATTCCACAATATGAATGTTTTATTCAACAAAAAAAGCACTTTTGAACCTCGATTGGCAATTAATTGGCAACTCAAAAATGCGAGCTCGCTAAATGTAGGTTATGGCAATCATAGCACAATGGAAGCCCTACACCATTATTTTGCAAAGATAAAACAACCAAATGGCACCATAACTGAACCCAATAAAGACTTAGACTTGCTAAAAGCGCATCATTTTGTCGTGGGTTATGAAAAGCGTTTGGGTAAAAACATGAGAGCAAAAATCGAAGCATATTACCAAGATTTATACAATTTGCCAGTTGAAAACAACGATACAAGCTATTTTGCGACGATTAATGAAGGCTTGGAATTTAGATACGTTGATTTGGTAAACAAAGGAACGGGTAAAAATTATGGACTTGAATTGACCTTAGAAAAGTTTTTGAGTAACAACTATTATTATATGCTCAATGCGTCAATTTATCAATCAAAGTATAAATCCTTGGAAGGCGTTGAGCGCAATACACAATACAATGGAAACTATTTGGTTAATATTCTTTTTGGAAAAGAGTTTGTCAACCTTGGCAAAAAGAAAAATCAAACGTTGGGTTTGAATTTCAAAGCGTTTTTTGGTGGTGGTAAAAAAATTATTCCGCTTTTGAGAGACGCTCAAGGTAAAGTGGCGGTTAACCCTGCCAATAACAGATACTGGGATTATAAAAAAGCGTACGAAAATGACATTGAAGACGTGTATCAAATCACCGTTTCTGCGAGCTATAAATGGAACAAACGCAAGACAACCCACGAGTTGTTTTTGAATATTGATAATGTCACCGATACAAAAGGGCGAATTTCCGAATTTTATGATGCCGACAAACCTAATAATGTTGGCTATGTTACGCAATTTGGTGCATTTCCGAATTTGATGTATCGGGTTTATTTTTGATAGAAAAAGAATATTGATAATATGCTCTAACATGTCTGCCAACAAAGGCAGGTTGATTTTTTTGCAATACAATTGATACACAGGATACATAAAAAACGACCTATTAATTTAAAATCAGTCGAAAAGGCGGTTCACCCTATCGAAAAAAATTGCTTTTAGGCGGTAGTCACATTAGTTTTGTTTTTTTAAAACAAAATTTTAAAACATGATTACAAGCCAAAATGCCCTTTTGTTTGACCCACATGAATTAGACGAAATGGCAAATGATATTAACCTTTATTTGCGTAGTTCGGGTATGCTCGAAGATCAAGAAATTGAAGTTATGCGCCAAATGATGACCATAAAAACCTTTAAAAAAGGGACATTTTTGTTGAAAGAGGGTCAAATAGCGAACAATGTTTATTACAATTTGAAAGGGTGCGTGCGAGAATATTATCTAAAGGACGGTGAAGAAAAGACAATCTCTTTTTATACTGAGGGGGATGCTGTTTCTTCAACCCGAAGCTTTGTGTTGCAAGTGCCTTCAAAGCATTATTTGGAGTGCATTGAAGATACGACACTCACGGTAATGTCTTATAAAAATGATTTGGAATTTAAGAAATTATTCCCCCGATTGGCGACAATCTGTTATACAAAAACGGAAGAGGAATTGGGCGTTTATCAAGATATTACAGCCGAGTACATGGTTTCTACACCCGAAGAACGCTATCTAAAATTGGTCGAAACCCGACCAGATTTATTAAACCGAGTACCACAATATCAATTAGCGAGTTACATAGGTGTTACACCTGAGTCTTTAAGCCGCATTCGCAATCGGCTTCGGTCAAATGTTTAGGGATAAAGTAAAAAAATGAAATGAAAGCAGTCGTCAATACAAAATATGGTTCTCCGGAAGTCCTTCAAATAAAAGAGGTAGAAAAACCTACGCCCAAAGAGAATGAAATGCTGATAAAAGTACACGCCACCACAGTTAACCGCACCGATTCGGGTTTATTGGGGGCAGAATACTTCGCAGTCCGCTTGTTTTGGGGGCTTTTTAAGCCTAAAAAGAAGGTTTTGGGCAGTGAGTTTTCGGGTGAAATCGTAGCAATTGGCAAAAATGTACAATCATTCAAAGTTGGCGATTCAGTTTTTGGTTTATCCGCCGATAATTTCGGAGCGCACGCCGAATATTTATGCCTACCTGAAAATGGTTCTGTGGCTTTAAAGCCGACAAATATGACTTATGAACAGGCTGCTGCTATTTGCGAAGGGGCTTATTTAGCTTTAAATTATTACAAAGCGGTCAATTTACAAGCGGGTCATAAGATTCTTATCAATGGGACTACGGGCTCGATTGGTTCGGCGGGTGTGCAATTGGCTAAATATTTTGGCGCTGAAATCATGGCGGTTGCCAATACCAAGAACATGGATTTGGTGAAATCATTGGGTGCCCACAGAGTGATTGATTACACAAAAGAAGATTTTACAAAACTCAATGATAGCTTCGATTTTATATTCGATGCGGTTGGTAAAAGCTCGTTTTTTAAATCCAAACATTTACTCAAAAAAGGCGGTATTTATTTCAGTACTGAATTGGGATATGCATATGCCAATCCCATTCTTGCGCTATTAGGTTTAAAGTTTGATGGTAAAAAAGTAATATTCCCTATTCCTAAAGTCAGTAAAGAGCAAATCCTTTTTTTCAAAAAACTAATTGAAGAAGGACATTATCGAGCGATTATTGACAAGGTTTACCCTTTTGAAGACATTGTTGAAGCGTATAATTATGTTCTGACGGGTGAAAAAACGGGGAATGTGGTGATAGCTATATCCGATAAACCAAAACATAGTGAGTAAGACTAAACACGAGATAAATTCTTACAAATACTGAGGGGTGTCAGAACGTGGTGCACCCTTCAATATTTTCTTTATATCCTTCTCTTTTCTTTCCATTAATCTATAAAATTTGCCTCACAGTCAAATAGAATTCATAAAATAGGCTTAAGTCACCACATTTATAAGAAAATAGTTTTGAAATTAAAATGAAAAGCCATGCACCCAAATTTATCATTCAAAAAAATCGGATTAGCCTTTCTCGCAACCATCACTATCGGTATCTGGGCATTATTAATCTGGGAACATTACCATGGAGGTGTCCCCAGTCATAGTTTCATGGCCCGAAAAGATATGCCATCTATTTCCAATTGGTGGGGCGCACTTTTATTACCTTTGTTAACTTACTTTTCGCTCTATCGCATCCAAAAACGCCTCAATTTAACGGGCGAAAACAATCATATTTCAGCTGAAAAAATTCAATCTGTTCTACTTCTCTTTGGTACTGGACTGCTATATGCGGGCGCAATAGCTTATTGTTTCGCAACCGATAAGGAATATATTAACGGTATCCTTTTTCAAGGCTTATTCGTTTTAGCGTTGATTTTTCCACTATACCGAGCCGAGTTTTTTCTCGGTTTTGTCATTGGTTTGGCCTACACTTTTGGGGCGATTTTACCCACTTTTATAGCTTCTGCGTTTATAGCAATCAGTTTTATTACCCATAAATATGTGTATCCTTTCGTTTTGAAAATTTTCGGACGAAATAAGGTGAAAAACTAAAGAAACCTTTACCCCCTCAGTATTTGAAAGCTAATTTACAGAAAAATTAAGTGATTTATATGATATACGCCATCGGTATTTTTTTAGCATTTTTTCTTTCAGTTCTCGTGTTTACAAAAAAGAGGCGTACACTTGCTGATAGTATTTTGGGTATTTGGCTAATGGTCATTGGTATCCATGCCGCTTTTTTTTATGCCCATTTTACAGGAGTTTTTAAAGATTATCCCTTTTTATTGGGCGTAGATGCACCATTCCCGTTTTTACACTGCCCTCTATTTTATCTCTATACAGTAGCATTGACCTCCCCCAAAAGATTTAAAAATAAGCATTGGTTAGGGCATTTTTTAATTCCATTTTTTATTTATGTTTATCTTCTCCCTCTTTTTTTTACATCTATTGAACATAAAATTTACCTCATTGAAAATGGTATTGTTTATAAAAAAGCCAATTATTTTCTAAAAATTTTGATGTCAGTTTTAAGCGTTTTTTATTTGTATTTGATAAATAAATTATTAATTAAGCATAATAAACGCATACTCAATCACTTTTCAAATCAAGAGAAAATCAACCTTGATTGGCTCCGATTTCTCTTTTATACTATGTGTGTTAGCTGGTTTATCATCATTTTTATAGGCGGTAATGGGGCTATTTTTATTGCAGTTTCGTTATTTGTGGTGTCAATTGGTTATTTTGGTATTAATCAGACAGGGGTTTTTACGAATATACCGTTTGATATAAATGAACTTGAAAAAGATAAAACCGAAGATAGTATAGATAAGAAAAAATACGCCAACTCGGGTTTAAATGAAGAGGCGGGTTTAGCATTGCACGAACAATTGAACCAAATAATGCGTGATGAAAAGCTTTTTTTAAATCCCGAACTCAATCTCACTGATTTAGCCACACAGCTTAATACGCACCCCAATTATCTTTCTCAAATTTTAAATGAAAAAGTTGGTTTAACTTTTTATGATTATGTCAATACGCTTAGACTTGAAGAATTTAAACGCTTGGCTGAAATGCCCGAAAACCAAAAATACACCTTACTCGCCTTAGCCTATCAATGTGGGTTTAATTCCAAAACTTCCTTCAACCGCAATTTTAAAAAACTCACCGACCAATCGCCTTCCCAATATTTAAAGGCATTGAACATCGCTATGAATTAATTTTCCTGAAAAACCATTTTTATAGGTTTCATCTGTCACTTTGGGGCGATGAAACGGTTTTTTCTCTTCATTTTTGCCCCTAAATCTATAAAAAATGAATAAAAAACAAATTATACAATATGTAGTTATACTCTACATCGTTAGTTGGCTTTTACAAATAGTGAACATTGTTTTAACTAAGGGTGAACATACAGGTGATACCAGAATGGCCATTTTAGGCTTAGTCATGCTTACACCCGCTATTATCACCTTAATATTTTTGAAAAGAAATCCATCTTGGAAAAGTTACTTTCTTTGGAAGCCAAATAGCAAAATCTTTTTAATGTCGTGTATCAGCATTGCAATTCCTATTTTCATTGCATTGAGTGTTGTTGCCGTTATTTTATCGTTGAAATTGGGTTCACATCCCTGGTTTGCATTTTCTACTGAGGGAGTCAGTATAATGGGTGGTCCTTGGGTTTTAGGCAAGGGGCAAAACACATGGCTTTTCTTTACCGCCAATATTTTTCTAACGGGCATTGTCTATTCAGTTCTCAATGGCATCATAGCAGTAGGAGAGGAATTGGCATGGCGAGGGTTTCTTCAAAACGTGTTAATTGATAAATTGGGAATGACAAAAGGCATCATTTTACTGGGCTTATTGTGGTCATTCTGGCATCTGCCTGTTTTTCTAGCGGGCCATAACGAACCTGAATATCCAATTTTAGGAACATTCGTCATCCAACCCATTCGATTAGTGGCATTGTCTTTTTTTTGGGCTTGGCTAACTCTCACTTGTAGGAGTTTTATTCCTGCTGCTTTGGCTCATGGGGCTTTAAACTCTATTCAAGAAGGCATTATTTCAAATATCAACTTAAGTGTACCAACTCTTTACAAAGACTTAATTACCCTCTCATTAACGATTGGGCTTGGATTTACAGGTTATCTTTTATTGAAAACTAAAAAGCAAGTGTTAGTCAAAGTATAAAACCATTCAACTTTATAATTATACAAAGAACTAAATCATGTAATTTAAAATAACACTTTTTTATGTATAAATTTTTTGGTAATGATTTTTACAATAGCATTTGCCTCTTCTCAAAAAATACTTTCAATGCGATTTGACCTTTTTTAAGCCCAGCTTGAAGGAAAGCTGAAACCCTAAATCGAAATTATTAAATGTACTATTACCATATTGTTATATTTTATTTAAAATATCCAAAATCATTGAATTCATGTAATTTTATGTTCTAAATACATTTCAATGAGAAATCATCCAATTCGTTTAGTCATTTTAGGGGTAATGGCTGTCCTCAATATTTTGAGTTGTAAATCTTTTAAAAGCGATATGACATATTCGACGGTGAATAAATCGGGTCTTCGCTACGATGATACCACACTTTTCGCTGAAAGAAGCCCTTATTTAATGCCTTATAACCGTATCATTGATGGGGCAGGGGAGTCCGTGAATTTTGGTAATCCAGATGTCGAAAATCATAGTTTGGATTTGGTGATGATACCCAATAGCCCACTCGTGGTTGTGGAAGATAGATACGGCATCGCTGTTTTTAACACTCAAAATCATCAATTGGTCAGTCGGTGGACTTTCAGCGAGACCCCTCAGTACAAGAGCTTTATGAGTTCTTTTTCGGGCATCAAAACCATCGTTTTTAAAGATTCAACCTATATTTTTTGGGGAGCAGGTGGTCGTGAAACACCCAATTCTTACGTCATGCAAGCCACTTGGGATGGTAAAAAAATTAAACTTGTAAAAGCTTTTCCTTTCAAAGCAGAAGCGCCTGCTGCAATCGCTTTACCCAATGAAGTGGCTGTTCAAGAAGAAAATGGCGAGTTGATGCTTTACACCGTTTTAAATGGTAATAATAAAATTGTCAAAATTAATGTGAATACTGAGGGGGTCGTGTGGTCAGCCAATACCGGTGTTGCGCCTTTTGGTTTGCGGTTGGTGAACAATTTGGCTTTTGTAACCAATTGGGCGGGGCCTGTTACCAAGCCTTCGGATGGGCTTGAAACGGCGGGTGTGCCGTGGGGCAGTGCCTATGTCAACCCTCAAACGGGTTCTTTATCAAGAGGAACAGTATCGGTTTTTGATATTAAAACAGGGCAATTTCAAAAGGAAATCAACGTGGGCTTGCATCCTAATGCGATTATTGCGAGCCTTGATAAAAAATATGTTTACGTGGCTAATGGCAACAGTGATTATATTTCGGTGATTGATACGAAGAGTTTGAGCACAATCGATTCCATTTTTGTGGGTCTGTTTAAAGATAATGAAAAACTGATTGGCAGCACGCCCAACGCTTTGGCATTGGATAACACAGGCACTATTTTATACGTGGCGAATGGTATGGACAATGCAATTGCCGTTGTAAAACTTGGAAAACGGGCTTGTACTGAGGGGGTAGGGCAGAGCCAACTCAAGGGCTATATTCCCACTCAAGCCTATCCATCGGGTATAGTTTTTAATAAAAATGAACTGTATATCACCAATTTGGAAGCCATTGGCGCGCGGGCTGCATTGAAAGTGAATGAACAAGCGAAGGCGGATAAAGCCTATAATTCGCACCATCAATTGGCTTCAGTTTCTTTTATTCCGTTGCCCGATGACGCTCAGTTGAAGATTTTTACCGAAAAAGTTAAAAATCAAAGCCTTTATAAAAGAAGCCAATTAGCGGATTTATTGCCTCGTAAAAATGTGGTACCTCGACCCGTACCTGAGCGCATTGGTGAACCTTCAGTTTTTAAACACGTTTTATACATTATTAAAGAAAATAGGACTTACGACCAAGTTTTGGGTGATATGAAAGAAGGCGACGGGATGGCGTCGTTGTGCATATTTGGCGACAGTGTTACGCCCAATTTGCACAGTGTCGCAAGGGATTATCTTTTGATGGATAACTATCACGTTTCTGGAAAATCATCGGCAGAAGGGCACCATTGGGCGAGTGCAGGCATGGTGACGGACTACACTGAAAAGAGCGTTCGGGCTTGGTTTCGCAGCTATCCACACGTTTTATACGATGCTTTGGTGTATAATAAAAAAGGCTTAATTTGGAATAATGCGCTCGACCACGGCAAAACGGCGCGCATTTACGGGGAGGCTTGTACCTGCGAATACGACCAAAAACAGTATAATTGGAGTAATTTGTACGAATTGCGTCAAAAAGGTGAGTCTTTTCCTTTTAAAAACACGACAACTATTTCGAGAGTGCGTCCCATCTTGGCGGCTGATTTTCCGGGTTGTGATGATGAAGCCATCAGCGACCAAATGCGGGCGGATGCTTTTTTAAAAGAGTTTAAAACGATTGAAAACGACACTAAAGCGCAACTGCCTAACTTAATGATTATGTCATTGCCCAATGACCATACATCGGGCTTAAATCCTAAATTTCCGACCCCAAGGGCTATGGTGGCGGACAATGATTTGGCGGTTGGGCGCATCATAGAAGCTGTGATGAACAGCCGTTTTGCGGATTCTACGGTCATTTTTATCAGTGAGGACGATTCTCAAAGTGGGTGGGATCACGTTAGTGCTTATCGCACAACGGGTTATGTGGTGAGCAAATACTCGCGTTTGCAAAAAACAGTGCATACCAATTACAACCAAACGTCACTGTTGCGCACCATCGAGCAAATATTGGCTTTGCCACCTATGAATATTATTGATGCCACGGCTTCGCCGATGTTTGATTGTTTTACTGAAACAAAAGATAATAGCTATAAATATGCGGTTAAAAAGAACCTCATTCCGCTCAATGAA
>JANPHO010000066.1:0-9639 GCA_031424515.1 Saprospiraceae bacterium | reverse complement strand
CACACCCATACCGCCCATTCTTACAGCTACTACCACATTGGGTGATACATGCTGAATAATCGGCTTCTTTTGACTACCGATGCCTAAAATACCACTCCACCAGCCATCGATTTCATATTTTTGCCGTGGTAAAATGATCGTATCTAATAGTTTTAATAAACTTTTTTGAATTATATCGGTAGTCCCAAAAGCATCCGTCATTTCATTTTCAAAGTCTAAATTTCTACCCCCACCTAAAAGAATTCGATTCCCAACATTTCTAAAGTAATAGTATCCTTTATCATAATGAAAACAGCCTTTTATTTTTAAGCCTTGAATAGGCTTCGTTATCAGCACTTGATTGCGTGCAGGAATAACTTCCAAATCAGGAAGCAATCGACGAGCAAAACCATTAGTAGCGACTATGACTTTAGTCGTTGTAATTTCCCATCCTTCCTTTGTCAATAAAGTCACACCATTTTTACTGTCCGATTTCGAATCAATAATTTCATTTATTTCAATACCATTAAAAAGAATAATGCCTTTCGATTTGCATAAATTCAGTAATGTTGACATCATATTGCCCGTATCAATTTGCCCTTCCGCCGTATTATGTATCAATATATTTGAGGTATTCTGAAAACCAAAATCCTCTTTTGATACTTTATAGGTGTCTCTTAACCCAGTTATGGATTGAAGCTTTTCATTAAAATAGAACAAACGGTCTAAACACGAATTTAAAGTATTACTTTCTTTTTCTTTAAAAATTTCATATCCGCCGTATTCCTCATATTTTAAATGAGCATCTCCAACTCGCTGTCTCAATTTTAGCAAACCCTTATAGCGACGTTCTACCAAGGAGAATACTTCATCTTCGGGACGCGTTTCTAAATCATCCAGAAGCTCCGTGACACTCCCAAAGCAAGCAAATCCAGCGTTGCGTGTACTTGCTCCTTCGGGCAAAACGCCTCTTTCAAATACAGCGATATTGAGATTGGTATCTATTTCTTTCAATCTCAATGCTGCATTCAAGCCTACGATACCGCTTCCAATGATGGCTATATCTATATTTTTAAAAAAGCTTTCTTTTTCCCAAAAACTGAGAGAGTCAGGTTTATTCATTTTAATTTGTATTGTATGCAAAAATCAGAAAGTAAATGTACAGGATTTTATGAAAGATTTCCACAAAGGATTACAAGGGATTTTCGCAAAAAAAATTGGTGACAAACTGTAGAAAGTCTGCCACCAAGTTAGGGGGATTTATTAAAATTGAATGCTAATTATCTGTTTACCTTGTCTTCTTTAAAAATTGGTTGTGCTTCAATCCAACACCCCAAAGCGTAAAATTAAGCTGCTTCTTTACGCGTTCTTACTTCAAGATAAGCTCTCGAAGCTGACGTTTGGAGTTGTTGATGCAAAATTTCCTTTGCTCTGAAAAGCTGAGCTTTTACAGTACCTAAAGGCAAATTAAGCTCTTGAGCAATTTCTTCGTAGCTCAACTCCTCGTAATATCGCAACTCAATCATAGTCCGATACTTGATGCTCATTTTTTCAACTAAGCGACGTACGTGAGCTATTTTCTGCTCATGTATCATGGATTGCTCAGGATCTGGCTCATAGTCACGGATGTTATGAGAGAATTCTCTATCGCTATCTGGCAAAATAGTATCATCCATAGAAAGCGTCACAAGACGTTTTTTGCGGATATGATCTATGCAATTATTAATTGCGATTTTGAAAAGCCAAGTCGAAAACGCATAATTGGGTGCGTACGTTGGCAGCTTTCTGAATGCTTTGCCAAAAGCTTCGATGGTAAGGTCATCCGCATCATCGCGATTATTGACCATTTTGAACATAGCGTGAAACACGCTGTTGCGGTAACGATTCATGAGCGTTGTATAGGCTTTTTCATCGCCGCCGATTGCTGATTGCACTAGTTTAAAGTCGTCCACTGTGTTGGGAGATAATTTGTTGTGTACTAATCGGTTAATTACCATTTCTGTGCTCTAATTGTAAGGGCAGGTAAGAAAACGAGGTAGAAAAGTAAATAAACGACATCTAAAAAAGGTATCCAAGGTAAAAGGTCATCTTCTTGAAACTTCCTTAGGATTTTGCCGTAAAAGAACCAAACTACTAACGTTCTCACCACGATTAATATCAATACAAATATTGTGCTAATTTTTAATGCCAAAAGCAAAAATGCTGTCACAAAAAATAAAAAATGCGAAGCAGATAGCAACCCTAACATGATTTGATGTCGTAATATGTAGCTTGTTGATGTGGAGAAGTGCCTATTTTTCTGGGTGAAGTATGCATTCCATCGAGTTTTCGGTAAAGAGGACATAAATGTGCTGGGTTTTAAAATAATTTTAAAATTTTTTTTAGAAATCACAGAATTTATAAATAAATCGTCGTCTCCTGAAGCTATATGCTCATGTTTTTCAAAACCACCCGCTTTTTTATATAATTTTTTCTTATAAATCAAATTTCTACCTACTCCCATATAAGGCTCTCCAGCTAAAGCAAAACCCATATATTGAGTAGCCGTCCACACAGTTTCAAAGCGAATGAACTTGTTTAAAAAGCCGTCACGTTTTTGATAAGGTGCGTAAGCCAATCCGATTTCTTTCCCATTAGCACCTTTCATCATATCAAAAATCCAGTTTTTACTGACGGGGTAACAATCCGCATCGGTAAGCAACAGCCATTCGTACCGTGCGGCCTCAATACCCGCAGCCAAAGCACCTTTTTTACCTTTAATTTTTTTTTCAGTGATGTTAATTACTTTTAGATTGGGATAAGTTGCAGCAAACTGATTTAGAATTGAAGACGTATTATCTATTGAAGCGTCATTAACAACAATAATTTCAAATGGAAAAGGATAATATTGCTCTAAAATAAGTGGGAGATTGCGGATTAAATTTTCAGCCTCGTTTCTGGCGCAAATAATAATGGAAACGTTTTCGAGGGTCTCGTCTAAACTTTTAACTGATGTATCAACACTTGCAACGCTATCAACAGAGCCCCCCTCAGTAGAATTTAGAAAAGCTAATTTTGAAAAAACAAAAAGCCAATAATAGAGTTGTAATAATGCGGAGACTACAAAAGTGAACAATAGTATATATGTGAGCATAAATAACGTAAGAGGTTAGATAACATTAAAATATCGGTGACATTTCTATCAATAGTTCCTTTAAGTGACCACTAATTCAATAGATTTCCATTCGCTTTTTCGGAAAAAAAATTACAATACCCCTTCATAGAGTACGAAAGCATAAAAAAGTGAAGAGAAAGTGTCTTTATTTTGTCATTTTTTAAATAACACCTTTAAAAATGATAATTTTGATTGTGAATTAGAAGTTAAAGTTCGAAATTAGAGTCATTTTTTTCATAAAATTAAGGTAAACTTTTTTTACTTTTACACACAAATATAAAATATTCATCTATAAGTTATTTAAACAAACCACTCACACAGCATGATGAGAAATTACATTAGAATGCCGATAGCTTTAGTGCTATGCTTAATTATGGGCTTCAATTCTATAGCTCAGAAACTTAAACAACCACATCCGAATGCCGTAAAGTTAGCTCTTGATTATGTTTCCAAGCAGCCGAAAAATTGGAATTTGACTGAACAAGATTTATCGGCGTATTTTGTTCAAGACTCTTATCACTCCGAACACAATGGTGTCACTCATGTATATTTGATTCAGCAACACAAAGGTATTGAATTATACAACGCCATTATTAACGTGAATGTACTGCCCAACGGTGAAATATTATACGCAGGCAATCGATTTTTTAATAATTTGGCGGGAGTGGTAAATACTACATCTCCTTCACTTAGCCCGATTCAAGCTGTAGAAGCAGCTTGTAAAGCGTTAAATGTAGTCATCAAGAGCCCATTGACTATTATTGACAAAAAGAGCGATAAAGAATTTCTATTCGCTAAAGGCGATAATGTATTGTCTGATATAAATGTAAAACTTCGCTACCAGAGAGTAGGCGACAAAGAAGTTCGCCTTGCGTGGGATTTAAATATTGATCAACCCGATGGTCAAGATCATTGGAGTCTGAGAGTAGATGCTCTCAATGGTAAAATTTTAGATAAAAATTCATGGACTTCGCACTGTTCTTTCCATCCGAACGCGTATCACAGAACTGAAGATTGTGACGACAATACCCCCTCAGTATTGGGCAATAAAAACAGTAAAATAAATCCCCCGAGTGCCCCTGTGGTGATAGGTGAAGGTACTTATAATGTTTTTGCCTTACCCGTTGAAAGTCCAAGCCATGGTAATCGGTCATTGGTAGTAAGTCCCGCCGACTCTATTGCTTCACCTTATGGTTGGCACGACATCAATGGCGTGGCAGGTGTTGAGTACAAAATAACGAGGGGTAATAATGTTCACGCTTATTTGGACGTGAATGGTGACAATACTTCTGATGGAGGAGAGCCAAATGGTGGTGATAATCTTCTTTTCGATACAAAGTTTTTTCCTGATGGTGAACCTGACACTAATCGCCACGCTGCCACAGTCAATTTATTCTACGTTAATAATATGATGCATGATATTACATTTAGATATGGTTTTAACGAGGAAGCGGGTAATTTTCAATTAAAAAACTATAATGGAGCCGCTGGGGCGAATGACTTTGTGAGAGCAGAAGCTCAAGATGCATCCAAAGCAACTACCCCAAGCACCAATAATGCTAATTTTGCCTCTCCTGCTGATGGCTCATCGGGTCGGATGCAGATGTTTGTGTGGACGAGATTAGGTGAAAAATTATTAAATATTTCCGCCCCCGCGAGTTTAGCGGGCAGCTATGAAACGGGAAATGCTTCGTTTGGTACACCTGTAACTACAACGCCTATCTCAGCTCAAGTAGTTGTAGTAAACGATGGCTCCGGCAATCCAAGCCAAGGCTGTAAAGCTCTTTTAAATACAAATTTAACGGGTAAAATTGCTTTAGTAGATAGAGGAAACTGTTTTTTTACGGATAAAGCATATTACGCACAGCAAAAAGGAGCTGTAGCTTGTATTATTTGTAATTATGAAGATGCCGTTATTAACATGGGTGCCGGTTCAGCATTAGGCAATTCAGTCACAATACCGTCTATTTTTATTAAAAAAAGCGACTGTGATCGTATTAAAGCTGCTATCAATAATGGTTTGATTCTTTCTATAAATAAGCCCGCTGCCTCTGTAGGCCCCGATAGATTGGATGGAGATTTTGACAATGGCATTATCGCTCACGAATACGGACATGGAATTTCAAGCCGTTTAACGGGAGGGCGCTTGAATGCAGGTTGCCTAAGCAGTGGCGAGCAATCTGCTGGTGAGGGATGGAGTGATTTTTTAGCTTTGGCCGTAACTACTAAAGCTACTGATAAGCCTACAACAAATAGAGGGACAGGTACTTATGTCAATCGCCAATCAAATAACGGTTCAGGTATTCGCAACTACCCTTATAATACTGATAACAAAATTAATCCTCTAACATACGATAGGCTTATTATTAATCCAGAGGTACATGATGTAGGGGAAGTCTGGACATCAGCCCTTTGGGATATGTATTGGGGATTCGTGGAAGCTTATGGATTTGATGCAAACTTGAAAAATACTCAAAGTGGCAATGGTAAGGCTTTACAGCTTGTAATAGACGGTATGAAAATACAACCTTGTAACCCAGGCTTTTTGGATGCCCGCGATGCTATTTTAAAAGCAGATATAAGTAATTACGGTGGTGCTAATCAATGCTTGATATGGGAAGCATTTGCTAAAAGAGGTATGGGATTCAACGCTAATCAAGGTTTAAGCTCTAAATATTCCGATAATACTGAGGGGTTTGAAAAATTACCTCAATGTGTCAAACAATTAAAAATAAAAAAAGAAGCCACAGAATTAATTAAGCCGGGGGATGCTATAACCTATACGATTAGAGTCACGAACCACAAAGGTGCAACCGCCACGGGTGTCGTTGTCAATGATGAAATACCTTTAAATACAACTTATGTTACAGGCTCTGCCAATCGTACAGTAAGCGTGAATAATGGCATTTTAATATGGAATATTGGTAATTTACCTACGGATTCTACAATTGTACTTACTTACAAAGTGAATTCTGATGTAACGAAAAAATCAATAACCCAATTCACTGACGATATGGAAGGAGGTGATAAAAACTGGGAGGTTGACCAACTCAAGCCAAGTGAAGTATTTTGGGAACAAACAGATATTTTCAGTAGAAGTGGTAAAAAATCATTTGCAATTGGATACCCTTCATCTGGGGAGACAGACCAAATTCTATCTCTTAAAACTGCAGTTAAAGTTACGGGCGTACAACCTGTTTTAAGATTTTATCACAGATATGATACTGAACCGGGTTTTGATGCGGGTATCGTACAGGTGAATACAGGCAGTGCAAATTGGGAAAACGTTCAAGATCTTGTATTTAAAAACCCATACAGAGGTGCTGTAGCGTATAGCACATTTGTGCAACCAGAAGTAAAAGGCTTTTGGGGAAAACAAGATAGCTTCGTTGCTTCTTACATTGATTTAAAAAATTATTTAGGTAAAAGTGTCAAATTCCGTTTCCGTTTTGCAACAGATAGTACCGAAACAGGGGTGGGTTGGTTTGTGGATGATGTGGCGGTTATGGATATGTACAATTATAACAGCAAAGCCCGCGTCACTTCTACCCAAAAAGATACAGCAACTGCGGAGGTAGCTGCGCGTGGCACTGTAGTAGAGCCAACGGTATTCACACCAACTAAAGAAGTAAATAATAAATTGCAAGTAAAAGTGTTCCCTAATCCAACGGACGATATTTTAAATATCAATATTATGGGTGCCGAGGATTCAGATGTAGATGTACAGATAATCTCAGCTGATGGATGTATTATGTATCAAAATAAGACAAAAGTGTTCAGTGCACAAGAGTCAGTGATACCCCTCAGTACAGCAAGCTATCCATCGGGTATTTACATCACAAAAGTCAGTACAAGTGATAATATCATCATTAAAAAGGTTGTAAAACATTAAAATAAGAGCGGGAATAGCGTTCTTATTCTCTATATTTTTTCACTAAAGCCGTATGGATATATCCGTATGGCTTTAGTTTTTAGGGTAATTATAGAAAAACATTTAAAATACTCTCTCAATTTTACCTTAAAGCCAATAGGGGTATTAACTTTGTACCTCGTAAAAAATGATGCTTTTATTGAAATGAAACAGTGCAGTGCGACAACGAGTATATTGCTTTTCTGTATTATCCTATCAGCTTGTAAAAATTTTGGAGGGCAATCAAGCAGCAATAAGCTGTTGGTAACAGTTTATAATAAGTCATTGTATCTGAACGAGCTCGATGGCATGTTTCCGGATAACGCCACCAAGCAAGATAGCCAGCAAGTTATCAATGCTTATGTCGACCGTTGGATTCGAGACAATGTCATTATGGCAGAAGCTGAACGCAACGTTCCAAAGGACTTGAATATCGACGAACTATTAAAAAAATACCGAGAATCACTTATTTTGAACAGTTACGAAGAACAATTGACTAAAAACGGGTTGGATACTGCTATTTCAAATACAGAGCTTCAAGCTTTTTACGAAAAAAATAAAGACCAATATCAACTTGAAACACCCATTACGAGATGCTATTTTTTAAAAATACCCAAGCAGAGTTCACAAACGGATAGTCTTCAAAAATGGTGGGATAGCCCCAAATCCGGGGATAATCTGAAGAAAATGCAGGAATACGCCCGTAAATATGCTCGTTCATACATTTTAGAAGATTCTGTGTGGACACGGTCGGAAGAGATTATCAATATGCTCCCAAAAGGAACATTAACGAGCGATAATATCAATACAGGAAAAGAATTGACATTGAAAGATGGTGATTTTCAATACTACTTTAGGGCATTAGGCGTTATGAATCAGAAAGAAATTGCACCTTTATCGTTCATTAAAGAGCAAGCTTCAAAGTATATACTGCATCAGCGCAAAATTCAAGTGATTGAAAATAAGAAACAAGAAATGTATGATCTTGAAATGAAAAAGAATAACGTCAAAATATATTCTAACCAATAAAGCATTATACTTAGGAACGATGAAATAATAAGTTGTTCCTTAACCATAAATATTTTAGATAAAATTTCATAAATGAAAAAAATAATTTCAATTTCTATCTGTCTTACTTTTTTAATTATCAATGCTTTTGCACAGAAAAAAGAATTGATGGATAAAGTCATAGCTAAAGTAGGTGACGAATACATACTCCTCTCTGAAGTAGAGGAACAATATGCGGCAGCAAAAGACCAAAAAGCAGCTGTGCCAGAGGATTATCGTTGTATGGTTTTAGACCAAATAATGGTCAATAAACTCATACTCAACCAAGCTAAGATTGACTCCGTTTTGGCAAAAGATGAAGATGTAGAAACTCAATTGAACGCTCGATTTGATAAAATCCTCGATTACATGGGTGGAAAAGTTGACCAATTCATTGAATATTATGGTCAAACACCCGATGCCATGAAAGATCAGATGCGTGAAGATATGCGCGACCAGTTGATAGTTGATAAAATGAAACAACAGATTCTGGCTGATGTTACTGTAACACCTTCCGAAGTGAGAGAGTTTTTCAAAAAAATCCCGAAAGATAGTTTGCCTTATTTCAATCAAGAGGTGGAAATAGCAGAAATTGTTTTCAAAACAAAAGCCAATGATATTGAAAAAAGTAAAGCTAAAACCCAATTGGCTTCATTGCGCGAGCAAATCGTGAGTGGAAAAACACCTTTTGAGGACTTAGCTAAAAAATATTCCCAAGACCCTGGTTCAGGCCGTGAAGGAGGAGATTTAGGATGGGCTAAGCGAGGCAAATTCGTTCCAGAGTTCGAGGCACAAGCTTTTAAATTGGATGAAGGACAGATTTCACAAGTATTTGAGTCAGAATTTGGCTTTCACATTTTACAGCTTATCGAAAGAAGAGGTAATACCATCCACTGTCGCCATATTTTAATTAAACCCGAAATAACAGATGAAGATTTAGTGAAAGCTAAAACGACCTTAGACTCTGTTCGCCGTCTTATTTTGAAAGATTCTATGTCTTTCTCTTACGCTGTTAAGCAATTTGGCGATAAAGGGACACAAAGTTTCCACAATGACGGTCGCATGACCAACCCTGCAAGCGGAAATAATACTTTTGAAACGCGGGACCTTGACCCTGATACGTATTTCTCAATCGACTCTATGAAAGTAGGTGGCATTACTGCTCCTCTGGAAGTAATCCAACCATCTGGTGAAAAATACTATCGTTTAGTCAAGCTCATTTCAAAATCGTCGCCACATAAAGCCAATCTTTTGCAGGATTACAATAAAATTCAATCAGCAACTGTAGAACAGAAAAAGAATGAGAGATTGATTAAATGGATAGAAGAAAAATCAAAAAATACATTCATCAAAATTGATGCTATGTACAATAGCTGTCCCAACCTTGAGAAATGGGGTAAAAAGGTATAGCTTCAGACTATTCTGATACCCCTCACCTAAAACAGAAAAGAGATCTTAGTCGAGAATCATGACAAAAAAAAATGAGGGCTGCCCAGAGACAACCAACCGACAGACCCACAAAATAACTAAGGTTTAAGCGAATAAAGTG
>JANPHO010000065.1:0-5567 GCA_031424515.1 Saprospiraceae bacterium | reverse complement strand
AAAAGAGTATTGAAATGAGGTCTTTATTAATCCGACCACTAAAATTTTCATAGAACCAAAATACTGAGGGGTGCTAATTCAATAATTCATAAACTCCCGCAATACCTTGCCCGCCACCTACACACGCAGTGACCATACCATATTTTTTACCTTGACGGCGCATTTCATTGAAAAGCTGAACTGATAATTTCGCACCCGTACAACCGAGCGGATGACCCAAAGCGAGAGCACCACCATTCACATTCACAATATCAGGATTCAAGCCTGCTTCTTGCATAACTGCCAACGCTTGCGCTGCAAAAGCCTCATTTAACTCTATCAATTCAATATCGTTCAGTTTGAGTCCCGCTTTGTTAAGCGCCTTAGGAATAGCTGCGCAAGGGCCAATCCCCATTATTATGGGCTCAACACCCGCAACGGCGCACGATAACATGCGAGCGATTGGCTTCAAATTCAGCTTTTTAGCCAATGTATTGCTCATCACAATAACAAATGCAGCACCATCAGACGTTTGAGAAGAATTACCTGCTGTAACGACGCCATTCATGGCGAAAGCAGGGCGCAATTTGGCTAATCCCTCGGCGGTAGTTTCTCTGCGCACGCCTTCGTCCATGGCTACGGTAACGCTTTTAGATTGGCGTTTATCGTTTTCAACCCATACCTCTTCGACTTTCACCGGTACTATTTCATCATTGAATTTACCTGCATCAATGGCTGCGGCTGCTTTTACGTGGCTATTAGCTGCGAACAAATCCGCTTGTTCACGGCTAATATTAAATTTTTTTGCAACGGCTTCGGCTGTCAATCCCATACCCACAACGTAGTCGGGCGTGTCCCGTGCTACTTGGTAAGAAGGAGCTAATTTATAGCCCGTCATGGGTATCATACTCATGCTTTCAGTGCCACCCGCGATGTAGCATTCGCCCATATTGGCTTTTATCTTAGCCACAGCTATCGAAATTGCCTCTAAACCCGAAGCGCAATAGCGATTAATAACAAAACCCGGCACTTCTTTACCCAAAGCTCTGAGTGAAATTTGACGACCAATCTGTAAGCCTTGTTCGCCTTCTGGATTAGCACAGCCGACTATCACATCGTCCACCAAAGCAGGGTCAAGTTCAGGAACTTGTGCCATGAGGTGTTTGATAATATCCACTGCCAAATCATCTGACCTATAATTGCGAAAGCCGCCACGCCCAGCTTTTCCTACTGCCGAGCGATAACCTGCTATGATATATGCATCTTCCATTTTTATTTTTTTAAAGATTTACGACATTTAGATTAAAGATTAAAGACGAATTACATTGTTTCGTCAAATTTTACTTTAAGACTATAAATCAAATTCTGTATTTCATGCAATTTATTTACAGGTTCTTGAATATCAACTTGGTTAATATAGTTTAAATCAGCTGATAATATTAATTGAGTTTCTAATTCAAAACTTGAACCTAAAGCAACAGTTAAAAACTGAACCAATTGAGGATTTGTGCCACGACCACACCCTTCAGCAATATTAGAGGGAATAGAAATAGCGGCTCTTCTCATTTGACTTGTTAAACTAAATAATTCCTCTTTTGGATACAATTTAGTTAGTTCATAAATACTTTTTACTATATCTCTTGATTTTTGCCAAGCGATTAGTTCTCTAAAATTGTGCGTTTTTCTCATATTTTTTAAGATTTAAGAGTTTAAGAAATAAGATTTAAGAATTAAAGATAAAAGACTCAAGATACAATAACTCTTACATCTTACATCTTACATCTTACATCTTACATCTTACATCTTACATCTTACATCTTACATCTTACATCTTACATCTTACATCTTACATCTTGAGTCTTATTTCTTTTATCTTAATTCCTCAAAGGCTTATTATTCGTCAACATATATTGAATGCGCTCTAAAGTCTTTTGCTCACCGCAAAGGCTCAAGAATGCTTCACGCTCAACGTCCAATAAATATTGCTCGCTGACTCGTTGTGCACCCGTCAAATCGCCACCACAAAGGACGTAAGCGACTTTTTTAGCAATTTTAATATCATGCTCGGTTGCATAGTTGCCTAATTCAAGCGTACGCGCAGCAGCATAAAGAGCCGCTAAACCCGTTCTGCCCAATACTAAAATATCCTTACGTGGTTGTTTAGGAACATAGTTTTCTGCCATTTGAAGCACTTTTTTCTTCGCTTCGGCTATATTGCGGTCTTTATTCAAGACGATAAAATCCTTTTCATGCGTGTAATAACCCAAGTTAAACGCTTCATGCGCCGATGTAGCAACTTGTGCTGTCGAAATAGTTTTGAAACGCTCAATTAGGATATTCACTTGCACATCGCCTTCGTGGAAAGTATCACTTGCGCGTACCGCAAATTCCTTGGTGCCACCGCCGCCGGGAATCAAACCTACGCCTACTTCTACCAGACCTGTGTAACTTTCAGCACCTACGGCGCAAGCATCAGCGTGCATTGCAAACTCGCAACCACCACCAAATACATAGCCTTGAGTAGCCAATGCTACAGGAATAGTTGAGTATCGCAATTTCATGGAAGTATCTTGGAAATACTTAATGCCCATGTTGAGTTCATCCCACTCTTGTTGATAAGCCGTCATAGCAATCATCATCAAGTTGGCGCCCACTGTGAAATTTGTGGCGTTATTGCCAATGACTAAGCCATTCCAGCCTTCTTCTTCCGCAATTTTAATGGATTCATTCAAACCTCTTAAAACGCCCTCACCTAAGGAATTGGCTTTGCTTCTGAATTCAAAACACAATACACCATCTCCAATATCGTGCAATACTGAATCGGCATTTTCAAAAACCGGTTTTTTATCTCTGAAATTATCTAAAACGATAAACTCACTTGCGCCCGGCATGGCTTGGTAAGATTTCGTTTTAATATCGTAATACTTTTTAATACCGTTTTCAGATTTATAAAAACTCGTAAAACCCGCAGCCACCATATCCTTCACCCACGCGCCAATCACTTGACCATCTGCTTCAGCCGCCGCTATCCCCTCAGTAATACCGATGACATCCCAGTATTGAAAAGGGCCCAAATCCCACGCAAAACCAGCCCGTAAAGCATCATCAATGGAGTATAATGTATCCGAAATTTCGGGAATGCGGTTCGATACATAAGCAAAAAGACCTGATAAAGAGCGTTTTACCAATTCACCACCTTTATCCGTTTGTTTCCATAGGGCACGAAGGCGATTGGGCAATTCTTCAATCTGCTTTGCCACGCCCAAAGACGCTAAAGTAGATTTTTTTGAAGGCGCATATTCCAAAGTTTCGAGGTTCAAAGCGAGTGAAATTGGGCGACCAGTCGCATCTTTTTCAGCCGTTTTTTTATAAAAACCTTGACCCGATTTATTACCTAAAAATTTATTATCCAATAAAAACTGTAAATAAGCGGGTATATCAAATGAGGAAGCTTGCTCATCATTAGGGCAATTGGCTTTAATGCCTTTTATGACATTTGAAGCCGTATCATGACCCACTAAATCTCCCAATTTGAACGTGCCTGTATTCGGGCGACCCATTGCCGCACCCGTCAAAGCATCAACATCTTCAATGGATAAGCCGATTTGAGTCGTTAATTGATATATTTTAGCCATGGCATACACGCCCACGCGATTAGCGATGAATGCAGGTGTATCTTTACATAAAACCGTTGTTTTACCCAAAGTACGATCGCCATAGTGCATAAAAAACTCAATTACTGAGGGGTCTGTTTCCGTAGTAGGAATCACTTCAAGCAAGCGCATATAGCGCACTGGATTGAAAAAATGCGTACCACAGAAGTGCTTTCTGAAATCCTCAGAGCGACCCGCCGCCATCATATTGATTGGAATACCCGAGGTGTTAGAAGAAATCAAAGTACCCGCTTTGCGATATTTTTCAACCTTTTCAAATACTTGTTGCTTAATATCCAAACGCTCTACCACGACTTCGATAATCCAATCGCAATCGGCGATTTTAGGCATATCATCATCAAAATTGCCCGTTGTGATGCGGCTTGCGAAAGCCTTATCATATAATGGCGCGGGCTTCGATTTAATAGCCGTATCTAAAGCCGCATTGACGATACGATTGCGGGCAGCTGGCTTCGATTTTTCTTCCTCTTTGAGGTCGAACGGGACGATGTCAAGCATCATCACCTCCAAGCCAACACCAGCTAAATGACACGCTATACCCGACCCCATAAGTCCTGAGCCCAATACAGCTACTTTTCTAATTCTTCTGGTCATAATTGTGGTGCTATTGAGTGAGCAACTATATTGAAATCTATTTTGGCAGATTTAATTCATCTTTTCAAATTATAGTTCGTTTATTTTTAAAGACATATAACTTCATATTTCTTTAAAAATAAGCCTTCTATATTTTGAAAATATAAACCAACTCTACTCAAAATAGATTTCAATATAGTTGCTTACTGATTTGATTATCAATATTTTATAAATACGATTAAAATATACTTAGCGAATATTCGCTAAATACAAGCAAAGATAAAACGTTTAAGGAAGTAAAAAAGTTTTTTGGATTATTTTTTTAAAACTGAAAAAGCCACCCCCTCAGTATTTCACGTTCGGGAATGGCTTTTTTTATTAAAAACTATGCTAATCTACTTTTCCAACTTTGTCAGAATCATGTACGAATCCATTTCACCTTTTTTATTGTAGGATTCAGTACGCACAACGCCAACGCCTTTAGCAATCCAAGTGGAGGTTTTAATGGTTCTTTTCATCATTATTTTGACCTCCGTTTCGCTCACTATCTTAAAACAATCAAAAGTACCGGCGGGGGTGGTAATGGATTCTTTTTTCTCTACTTTTCGATTCAGTTCATTGAAACGAAAAGTCATCAGATTCATGCCATTGCTTTTCATTTTTATTTCAGTCTCCCCATTGGGTAAATCTTGTCCAACTGAAATGGTAGAAGGGAAAGAAACACCATCACCTGATAATTCCATTTGCATGTCCTTAGGCATTTTCATTTCATTCATGTACATGGATGATAAATCCATTTTAAAAACGCCATTATCGCATTTTACCGTAAAATCACGGCTTTCCATGACCATTTTACCGTTTTTATCGGACATTGTCGTGGACATCACCGCTTCAAAACCGCTCGATGTACCCGTGAAGGTTTTCATGGTTTGAACTTGACTGGATTGTAGTTTGCCCTTGCCATCGTAGGATTCCAAAGTGGATTTAGTACCTTGTTTTGAAACATAATACGCTTCAGCACAATTTTGGGCATTCGATGAATTAAAAACATGGATAAGGAAAAAGACAGAAAGGATTCTTAGAATTTTCATTGGCTAATTTTCTTTGATTGAATTTATTTATAACATTATCAAAGCAAAATTAAACATACATCGTCCAATAGTCAATAGGTTAACAGATTATTAACCCCTCAGTAAAATGGGTATAAAAGAAAAACGGCACAACTAATTGATAATCAATTAATTATGCCGTTTTTATTGTGGCGGAGGCAGGACTCGAACCTACGACCTTCGGGTTATGAGCCCGACGAGCTACCAACTGCTCCACTCCGCGATTTTTCGT
>JANPHO010000064.1:0-4655 GCA_031424515.1 Saprospiraceae bacterium | reverse complement strand
ATGGCGCATGTGTATTTATTCAGCAACGATTATCAAAACGCCATAGCCATTTACAAAGCTCATCTAAAGGAGACAGTCAGCCCCGGTCAAAGTTGGGAGAATCAAATGTTGGACGACCTCAATTACTTTAAAGAGCACAATTATGATGTGCAGCTATTTGACAAAGTTCTTGCGGAATTAAAGATTAAAAAGCCGTAGTGTATTGATATCAGGAATGCATTTATATATGAATTCGCTCCATATTAATCGAAAAAAGTCTAAAAATGAAAAATCATTACTTGTATATACTTTTCAATCTGCTATTTTTTCAATACATGTTTATTTCTTCTTGCAACGGGCAAGTAAAAAACGACTTGCCAAAAGATAGTTTGAGTAAAGCTCGGTATCAACCCAATTTCATTCCTTCATGGCAGCCTAAAACGAATGCCGTTGATTACGACCCCTATTTTATTGAAACAAAAACCATAAACACGTCCTACGGCTCCCAAAGTATCACACGCAACATTGTGCAGGATAGAAACGGCTATTTTTGGTTAGCATCTTGGGAGGGCATCATTCGCTACGATGGCACAACCTTCACTAACTTCACAAATAAAGACAGTTTGAGGCGTTATCGTGCTTTTTCAGTTTTAGAAGATAAGGCGGGGAACATTTGGTTTGGCACTATTGGCGCGGGCGTTTATCGTTATGATGGACATTTTTTTACCAATTTTACGACCAAACATGGGCTTGTCAATGATAAAGTTGGTTGCATTTTAGAAGATAAAAAAGGCAATATTTGGTTTGGTACAATGGGCGGTGTAAGCTGTTACGACGGGCACTCATTTCGCAATTTTACAACAGAAGATGGTCTGGCCAATAACGATATTAATTCGATTATAGAAGATAAAACAGGGAAATTCTGGTTTGGTGCCCGTGGAGAATCCTGCACTTTTGATGGAAAATCTTTTACCAAATTGACGAACAATGAAGGCTTGGCTTTTAAAAACATTCGCTCTATCATAGAAGATAAAAACGGCAATATTTGGTTGGGTGGTCAAGATGGGCTCAACCGCTACGACCCGTCTGCTGTCAAGGCAGGTAAAAAAGCATTTACCAATATCACCCCTAATTTTGTGGGTTATATTTTTGAGGATAAAAACGGTGATATTTGGATAAGTGTGTCTGAGGGTTCTTCTTATAAGATGGTTTTGTCCCGTTACGATAAAAAGTATTTGCCTTTCGAACCGTCAAATTTGACCCCAATTAAAAAACAGAATGGGCAAGTTTTTGGCATTTTAGAAGATACAAAAGGCAATATTTGGTTTGGAACGGAGAATGGCGTTTCCTACTATGATGGAAAAGCATTTACTAATTTTTCGGCTAACTAACGAATTAAGTTGGCGATCACAAACCCTCTAAATTGAGGTAAAACTCCGAAAATACTGAGGGGGGCTATTTCACCGCAAACAGTTGAATACAAACCATTTGTAAATGAATAATAATAATTTTTATCCGCAATTTTATTCCCTGTTATTGCTATTTGTTTTTCTGACTTCATGTAATGGGCAACCAAAACAAACAGAAGGAAAACAGCAAATACTCGCACAAAGCGTGAAAGTCGATTCCTCCACGCAAATTTCCGAGTATGTCGTTGAAATATATGAGGATACAAAAGGGAATTTGTGGATGGGAACCATGTCAGATGGAGCAGTCCGTTTAGATGCCCGCCTAAATGACTCAGTCGGGCAGGAAAAAACACTTACTTATTTTTCTACGAAAGATGGATTGTGTGATAATACGGTTGTAAGTATTGCAGAGGACAAAGAAGGGAATATTTGGTTTGGCACGCATGCGGGGGCTTCCAAATACGATGGCAAAACGTTTACTAATTTCACAGAAACGAAGGGATTGCATGGCATGGGGTGTAAAATTCTGGTAGATAGAAAAGGTACTATTTGGGCTGGTACCAATCATGGCGCCTTTCGCTTCAATGGTTCTTCTTTTTCTGCGTTCGATATTCCCTCTGTTATAAAACCCCACTCTTATAAATGGGTAATTGGTAAAGTTTGGAGCATTATTGAAGACAAACAAGGGAATATTTGGTTTGGCAGAGATGGCTTGGGTGCATCTAAATTTGATGGCACTTCGTTCACCCATTTTACCCAAAAAGATGGACTTTGCAGCAATAATGTGAGTGAGATAGTTGAAGATAAACAAGGGAATATTTGGTTTGCGTGTCTTTCGTATGACCTGCCAAAACCTATTAAAGAAGGCGGTTTATGCCGATATGATGGTAAAACTTTCACAAAGTATCCTCAAATGGAAGGACTTAGTAAAAATGATATTTATAGTGTTTATAGTGATAAAAAGGGCAATATTTGGGTAGGTGCAACGGGCCTTGGTGTGTATCAGTACGATGGAGAATCCTTTAAATTTTACAAAGGGACAGACCGTATGGATTTGACTTGGAGTATGGGTATTCAAAGTATTTTGGAAGATAGAAAAGGGACGCTTTGGTTCGGTTTTTCGGGCGGGCTTTTTCGTTTTAATGGCACTTCAATTATGAATGTTACTCAAAATGGTCTTTGGAAGTAAATTTGAAAACTTGAGATTTGAACATTAATATTTATAGCCACCCCCTCAGTATTTTGCTGCTTTCAACTTGATTTTAGCCTAAAAAAAACTTTTTTTTAAAATGAAAAGACCAAATATGACTACTAAAATTCAACAAATCATCAATAAATTAGCCTCCAACCCAAAGAACCTTTTACTAATAGACGCATTGGGCGCTCTATTGACAGCGTTCTCTTTGGGTGTAATTTTGGTAAAATTTGAAGAGAGTTTTGGGATGCCCCGGAGAGTGCTTCATTTTTTATCCCTTGTGGCGTGTATTTTCATGGTGTACTCGTTTTGTTGTTATTTTTTCATCGCCCGCAATCGGAGGCCCTATCTGAAAGCGATTGCCATTGCGAATATGATGTATTGTTGTCTAACACTTGGTTTAGTGCTTTACTTTTATCAAAGTCTGACTATTTTAGGGTTAACTTATTTTTTACTTGAAGTCATGGTGGTGAGCGTTTTGATATTTATCGAACTAAAGGCGAGCTGAAAAAGGATAAATTGATATTCGATTCATGCAATCATTAGAACACAGCGAAGATTGGTTAAGTAAGCGTAGAAAATACTGGTTATTATTAGGTTTTGTTTCACACATTCAAAGTCCAATAGATCAAACATTTTGAGTAGATAAATCGTTTAGTCAGTCAGACAATCTATTATTCAGAATTGTCCATTTATTCGTGCCTTTTAAAATAAAAATATGATAAACTTGATAAAAACATCACTCGGTCGCCTACGCATCATCGCTTTTACTGAGGGGGTATCTTTCCTCATTTTGCTATTTATTGCTATGCCTTTAAAATACATTTGGGGACAGCCCGCGGCGGTTAAAAACTTTGGTTCGATTCACGGCTTGCTATTCGTTTTGTATATTTTAACCGTTATTTTGTGCAAAGTAGAATACAATTGGTCAATTAAAAAAACACTCGTTTTATTGGCAATTTCCGTAATTCCATTCGGCAATTTCTACGCTGATAAACATTATCTGCAATCCGAAAATCAATAATTTTCACTTGACTATCTGATTCATAATCAATCAGTTATGCAATTAGAAAGTCCTCGTATTATTTTTCAAAATTATGGTGTATTAAACTCTCCAAAATGCCATAGGATTCCCGAAGGGTCATGTAAAAAACATTCCCTTCCCCACGGTAACTCGCGGATAGGCGTTAGTCTAACATTATCATACTTAGCAGTAAGTTCTAACGCCAAAAGTTCTTTCCAAAAGCGGTTTACATCGTCTACTTCCATAAAAATCATGGAATTGTCTACCCAATCTTTTACGTATGCATCTTGCAAGTAAAAGCCCAATCCCTCCGTTTTGAAATAGGACATATTAGAGGATAAAATGCTTTCTTGAAAACCCAAATCTCGGTAAAATTGCCTTGATAAATCAAATTTTTTAGCGCCTATGAAAGGTCGAATTGATTTAGCTTTATGTTCCATTTTTTTAAAAAAAAATTAAACCTTCTTTATCAATAAAATTCCTGTCGCTATAATCCAACTAACCAGCGTAAAAATAAAGTTAGTGATTTACAATGTATGCTATTATAAAATGTGCGAATCCACTTTTTGATAAATAATTTATTCAATTATAAAAGGCATAAAAGTACAACAGTATTGCGATAAAATAAGGATCAAACACCCCCTCAGTAGTTAGTCAACTTAATAGTGTCGGGTAAATATTCTATTTTTGTGTTTTAGAATAGGAAGAAAATAAAATAGACAAAATCATGGCAAAAATCTATCATGTTGATTTAACGACAGAAGAGCGGATAAAATTAGAAAAAATAGTTAATAAACTCAAGTCAACGAGTGAGTCCACAAAGCGAAGTAAAATTTTATTGGCAGCCGACAGGCATGGAGAAAAAAAATGGACAGATGAGGTTATCTCAAAAAACTATCAAGTCAGCGTTCGAACGATAGAACGGCTTAGGGAGAGATATGTTAATGAAGGTTTATCAGTGGCATTGTCAGGCAAACCGCGCTTGAATTTAGATAAGAAAGTGTTCGATGGGGAAGTAGAAGCAAAATTGGTTGCCTTGCGGTGTAGT
>JANPHO010000063.1:0-2005 GCA_031424515.1 Saprospiraceae bacterium | reverse complement strand
GTGAAATTATAAAAGGACAAGTCACATTGGGTTCGTTGCGTGTTCGTCAAGATTACCTGATTTTTACAGGTCTACTATCGCCTTATGAAACGGGCAAAGCAGTACCCGAAACCATGAAAATGGCAGCTTTACAACGCCTTCGCCAATTGGCAGCGCATGAAGTAGGGCATACTTTGGGCTTGATGCACAACTATGCATCGAGTGTGAATGACCGTGCTTCAGTGATGGATTATCCGCACCCCTCAGTATTTTTAAATGAAAAAGGTGAGATCGACTTTTCAAAAGTGTACACCAACGAAATAGGGGAATGGGACAAGCGTGCCATCATGTACGGCTACATGGATTTCCCTAAAAACGTCGATGAAGATGCTGCTTTAAATACCCTTTTAGAAGAAAATACTAAAAAAGGACTTTTATTTATTTCCGATTTTGATGCTCGTGCTGCCGATGGAATGCACCCGCTCGCACACCTTTGGGACAATGGCAAAGATGCTCCAACTGAGTTAAAAAGTATGTTAAAAGTGCGTGAAAAAGCATTGACTAATTTTTCTGAAAAGGCAATTACAGTTAATACGCCGATGTCAAAATTAGAAGATGTTTTAGTGCCCGTTTATAATTATCATCGTTATCAGTTGGAGGCAGTTTGTAAGCTGATTGGCGGCATGAATTACAGTTATTCAGTGCGGGGCGATAAGCAGCAACAGCCCGAAATCCTCTCAAATACCATCCAAACCAATGCTTTACAAGCAGTGGTGGATTGTCTCGACCCCTCAGTATTGACGCTGCCAGAGCATATTTTAAAGCTCATTCCGCCACGTCCGCCTGAATATTATGGCTTGGGTGAAGTTTTTCCGAAGCGCACAGGCTCCAATCTCGATGCCCTCGCAGCAGCCGAAGCGTTGACGAATTACGAATTAGCCTTTTTATTCAACGCCAATCGGGCTAATCGCTTGGTACAATTCAAAGCGAGAGCGAACTCCATTGGATTGGATGATGTTTTAGATAAAATAATTGAAAAAACGTGGAAAGCGCCTATGAAAACGGGCTTACAAGGACAAGTTCAATTGCAAACGCAGCAAATGGTTTTATCCCACATTTTAGGGTTAAGCATGAATGAGAATGCCAATTATCAAGTCAAAGCTATCTGTTTCAGCCGTTTACAAGCCCTTAAAAAAGAATTAGCTGCTAAAACAACAACTGATTCAGCTATAAAAGCGCATTATGAATATGCCATCGAGCGCATCGAAAAACCTAAAGATGTGATTATTCCTGTGCATCGTGAAATGCCTCCGGGTGCGCCGATTGGGTGCGATGAGGATTGATTTTGAATAAAGAATAAAGAGGAAAGAATAACGATTTATGAAGTAACTCATAGCTTCATAAATCGTTTTTTTATAAGTTAAAACACCCCTTCAGATGTAATTTTTATAATAAAATGTCTTTTTACCCTTTTTATATTATAACCTAATACGCCATTACTGTAAGGATTCCATAGCATACAATTAATCGTTTCCGATTTTCTAGTGACAGCGTAAACCACTATAAAATCTTTAAATTTTACATTATTACCCAAATCTGGCGTCCAATGATTCCATTCTTTAGTGACTACAATTTTCCTATTTTTTACTTCACAATTGCAATTTTTAAATAAAGAACTTGTATCCGCAATGATTAAAGGTTTGTTTTTAATTGAATCTTGGAAAAATAATCGAAATTTATTATCATATAAAATCTCTTTTAAAACGGCGCAATAAGGATTGGTTTGACTTAAAAGAGAACAATTTAAAGCGATAAAAAGTAAACAGGTTAAATAGCCTTTAATGGTTTTATATTTTGTCATGGATTAAAACATTGAGTTTTCAAATGAAATATCAGAAGAAGTTATATATTGCTTTCAATATTACTGTACAAATTGAGAAAACAAGCTAAAAAGTAGTGGAAAAGAGCATAAATTTGATTAACCACAATCAAAAAAAGCATGCTCCATCCACTACACAACAAACTT
>JANPHO010000062.1:0-5356 GCA_031424515.1 Saprospiraceae bacterium | reverse complement strand
ATCTTCCCCTTTCGGCTTTTTTAAAACTGAATGCGAATATTGACCTTGAAAAAACAAGATGGATATTTCACCCATTTCTTGAATTTCAGGCATGAAAGGTTGTATTAAAAGGTCTCTTTCAAGGGCAATAGGCGTGTATTCGGTTTCAATCGTTGGTATTTCATCCTGTGAAAAAAGAGTTGTCATATAAGAACCTGCTGAAACGGCGGGCTTAATAACTGCTTTTTCCCAGTTATTTTCCTTTAAAATATACAAATCCAAGCCTGTATTTTTAGGAATAAAAACGGTTGGAATAATATCAATACCTTGATTTTGAAGGTATTTTAAGTAAAATTTATGCTGATTTTGCTTGATAACACTGAGGGGGTTCAAAGTTCGGATATTTAAACTTTCAATTTTATCCAACCACTCCCCAAACTCTTTGGGGAATTCAAAATAATCCCAAACGGTTCTGAAAATCAAGCAATCAAAAGACGCCCAATCTACTGAGGGGTCATTCCAAATCTCCACTTTTACATCTAATTCCTTCGAGATTTCAAGGGCTAATTTCTGTTCTTTTTCATACATGCCGGGCCAGTTGCGGCAAGTGAGTAAGGCTATTTTCATTGCGTGTGTGGTTTTTAGTTTTTAGTGTTGAGAATACGTTGTCTAAAAACTAAACACCACACACTAAAAACTCGACTTAATTATTTCTTCGCCAAAGCAATAATATCTTTTACCTCTAAAACCTGCTTATCAGACCCTTTTAAAACGCTGTTTATCATCGCCAAACCCAATTCTGAAAGAGTGGACATATATTTAGAAGCAATCGGGCGCAAAATAGGATATAACCACGACAGATATTTATAATATGGCAAAGTATTTTTCAAGCCTTTTGTCGGTTGTAAATAGCCCGGTCGGAAATTATACACTTTTTTAAAAGGTAATTTCATCAAATCATTTTCGGTTTTACCTTTTACTCTTGCCCACATTTGTCGACCTTTTTCGGTGCTGTCCGTTCCTGCGCCTGAGATATAACAAAAGGTCATATCATGATTGAGGCGGCTCAAAGTTTCAGCCACGAGCATGGTCAATGTATATGCGCCTTGGGTAAAATCCGCTTCATTCATGCCCACGGATGACATACCCAAACAGAAAAAACAGGTATTATAGCCCGATAATTGACTTTCAATGGCGGAAAAATTGAAAAAATCCGGGTGAATTATCTCTTTTAATTTTGGATGCACCACGCCACACGGCTTGCGGTTGATGACTAAAACCGACAATACTGAGGGGTGTTGCAGACATTCGTATAGAACGCCTTCGCCGACCATGCCAGTTGCACCAGTTAAAATGGCATTGATTTGTTGACTCATTTTAATATTATTTTTTATCAAAATTATCTAAAGCGGCTTGCAATGGTAGTGAACGCAGGCGTTTACCCGTCAAATTGAAAATAGCATTCGCTATCGCAGGGGCAACGGGTGCCATTGGTGGCTCGCCGACACCCAGCGGTTTGGGCGTGCCTTCGTGCATGATGACCTCAATTTGAGGGGTATCCATGAGCATGGCGACTCGATAATTGTGGAAATTAGTGGGTACAACTTGGCTATCTTCAATTTGCACTTCTTCGTATAAAGCGGCACTCATTGCCATCATGGTTGCGCCTTCCACTTGTTGTCGAACACCATCAGGATTGACAATTTTACCTGCATCAATAATCTGAGTAACTTTCGTGACTTTAATTTGCCCTTCCACAATTTTCACCTCGGCAATGGCGGCTGAAATAGATTTTCTATCCTCTCCTACCGCAATACCTCGCCCGATGCCTTCGGGTTTAGGCGTATTCCAACCGGCTTTTTCACCTAAAATGGTCAAAATTGTTTTCCGTCTTTTTAATACATCATCTTCTGAGCAATGGTCGATTCGGAATTGTAGTGGGTCTTTGCCTGCTTTTTGAGCCATTTCATCCATAAAACATTCGACAGCAAAGGTATTTGCAAACATGCCTACACCCCGCCAAATGCCCGTAGTGAAGGGTAAAACACCTTGCCACATGGTCGCTTTTCGATTGGGAATGGCGTAAGGAATGTGTGAACCATGACCCGCTGAAATAAAATCGGCGCCCAAGACAGTCATTGCCAAGGGCGATAGGCCCCAAAGCACCATATCAGCTGTAGCGAGTTCGTGCTGCATTGCGGAGACTTTTCCATTTGCATCCAACTGACCCCTCAGTACATGGTGTGTGTTGGGTCTGAAATAGCCATTTTGAAACTCTTGTTGGCGGGTATAAATAAGGTGAACGGGTTTCCCCACGGCTTTTGATAGTTTAGCGGCTTCTATGGCATTGTGCTTCATCGCGCGTCTGCCAAAGCCCCCACCGACAAACCCCGTTCGGACATCCACATTTTTTTTACTAAAATCAATTCCACTGGCGATAGCAGCTTGCATATTGGTCGGCATTTGAAAAGAGGTGTAAATAGTGGCTTTATCGCCAACGACATCAGCAACGGTGATGCTCGGCTCCATACCCGCATGAGCGCCCAGAGGTGTGCGGTATTCACTCCTTAATGTACCTTGATTTTCAGTATTTAATAACCCATCTACACTACCAATTTTTTGAACATTGACTTCGTTCCCTTTGCCGACGGTGATGGTTTCTAAAACGTCTTTTGTGGCATATTTTGCCTTATAATCCCATTCTGCTTTGATTTTACGCACCGCCATTTCAGCCGCAAACCGGGTATTGGCGACTACGCCAATCCAATCTTTTTCTTCCACGACAGCTAAAACGCCCGCCGCTTTTTTCGCTTCGCTGACATCGGCTTTTTTCAACGTGCCACCGATATATGGGCTGTATAAAACGGAGCCATAGACCATGTTCGGCAAATCCGTATCAATGCCATAAATGGGTTTTGCTAAGACTTTATCCCTCAAATCAAGGCGTTTTTGCTCTTTTCCCACGTATTTAAACTGCGATTCAGGGCGCAATTCAGGCGTTTTAGCAGCTTTCCATTCAGTGGTTTGCTTTGCCAAATCGGCATAAGTCATGTTTTTATCCCCCGCCGTCAAAACGCCTTCTTTGGTTGAAATGACTGAGGGGTCAACGTTCCAAAGTTTTGAAGCGGCTAATTTTAATGTCTCGCGAAGGGTTGCTGCCACTTCCCGAATATTTTTATACAAAGAAGTAGTGGATGAACTGCCACCCGTACCCGCTAAATCGGCTGCACCATTTAAAGTAGTGGCGTGGACGACTTTTATTTTATCCAAATCCACGTCCAATTCCTCAGCGGCAAGCATGGCAAAGCCCGTAAAAATGCCCTGCCCCATTTCCACTTTGGGCGATTTGAGCGTGATGGTATTATCAGGATTGATTTCAAACCACAAATCGGTATCAAAATCTAAAATGCCCGACGGCAAGTCCATTTCAGAGGTAAAATCACTTATTTTTCTCCGAATCGGCGACCTGCCGAAGTAGAGCAAAGCCATTGTTCCCGCCAAACCGATACCTGCACGGGTAAAGAATTTCCGTCTTGAGAATTTCTTTTTAGGTTGATTATCGTTCTTTTCAGTTGCCATTTTTATTTAGGATTTGAATTTTGTTTTAAAATAGCTGCTTTTTGAATGGCTTTTATGATGCGCGGATGCGTCCCACAGCGACAAATATTGCTGATATTATTTTTAATATCATCCTCGGTAGGGTTCGGGATTTCCTCTAAAAGTTTAGCTGCCGCCATCATAAACCCTGGTTGGCAATAACCACATTGCGGCACTTGAATATCCAACCAAGCTTGTTGCACGGGATGCAAATGGTTTTCGTCGGGCGATAATCCCTCGATGGTGGTTATTTTTTTACCCTCCGCCATTTTAGCGGGATAGGAGCACGAGCGCACCAATTCGCCATCCACGTGCAGGGAACACGCGCCGCACATGGCTTGTCCGCACCCGAATTTTGTGCCTTTCATTTTGACTTCGTCTCGGACTACCCAAAGCAAGGGCATATCCGGGTCAACCTCTACTGAAGTGGGTTTATTATTGATAAAAAAGTTCAATTTCATCGTTTATTTTTTCAAATTTTAATAAAAAACAGGTCTGTACTGAGGGGGTCAATTAGTTGGTATAGCGGCGCCATTATCCAACCATTCTTTTAAAACAGTGCGCCATTCTTCCAGTTCAACGGGTGGTTTGCTGCGTCCTTCACCCGGATTCCAAGCCCATAAAACCAGCGAATCACTGCTCATGTGCTTGACCAAATCTTGAGGTGACCGCCCGCCGTTTTGCGTTTTATCCAAAAGCCGCTTGGCAATTTCGTTATCTGGGAGCCCGAACCAACCCATCGTTTTGGGGGCAACACTCCAATGCGGTGCGCCGGGAACATTGGAATAAACATTGTTTTCGGCATGATGACAAGTTCCACATTTTTGAACCGCACCTCCGATATTGGCAACGCCCCTACTCACGCCAAAAGGATGCATGCGTTGTGCATCACCTTGTCGGGGAATATCCGCGGTCGGGTGGCAATTGATACAACGAGGGCTTTTCAATACCGTTAAAATAGTGGAAAAAGCCTTTAAAGATTTTTCTTTATCCGCTAATACTGAGGGGTCTGGCTTATCAGTTTTAAGCGAAGTTTTATCATTAAAAGCAGATAAACCAATGGTGAATACGATGGCTAAAATGGGTAAAAAGATTCGGAGTTTTTTCATGTCTTTGTTTTCGTTTAAATAGATTCATTATTTCTTGTAAAAAAATCATACCGTTATCATATCCCAAATCATCTCTATACCTTTATTTATAATCTCTTGTGAATCTTCTTTAGGATTGTGTTGCAGATATTGATAAATGCCGAAAATGTGATTACTAACTATTGAAACCATAAAATTCATCGGTAAGGGTCTCAAAAAACCCGCTTTTTGCCCGTTTTCAATCAAATCTACGTGCAGTTGCATATACTTTTGCGTTTTTTCAATCGGAATCTGTTCGGCAAAGGGCGAAAAGTAAATCTGTTGGATATAATAAAATTTTTTCGGATTCGCCATCGCCCAATGCGTCGTTTGTGCAATTAAGGTTTTCGCTTTCTCCTCAACATCTATAATTGAATCAACGGCAATATGCAAATAATCATTCAATTCACTTTTTACACTATCATAAAGTGCCAAAACGAGGTCATCTTTTGTTTTAAAATAATGAAAAAGAGTGCCATTAGAAACCCCCGCTTCACTCGCAATTTTACTTGTCGGCGTACCATGAAAACCGTATTCCACAAAAAGTTTTAAAGCCGCAGCCAGTATATTTTCTCTCTTATCCATTATAATGAGTATCAAGTAGTAAGTAGTGAGACGATTAATGCGTTGAAAATCAAATAGTTATTTAAATC
>JANPHO010000061.1:0-3097 GCA_031424515.1 Saprospiraceae bacterium | reverse complement strand
CACACATATCTAAAGGAGGGCAACCGCCCGACCCCATCGAACTGTGCAAAAAATATACCCCTCACCGAATGAGTCTCCAAAGGAGTCCTTCATGACTTTTAGACAGTATATCCCACTCTTGGTCGGGCGGTTGCCCTCCTTTAGATGTGTGTTCAGACAGAGTCCGAACACAACAACATACTGCTAAAATGGAACACTTAGAACAACAGGTTTTGTTTTTTCTGTCAAAAATATCGCTAGGCATACCCCCTCAGTATTTTATGTGTTTTTGATATTTTTCTATCGTTTGTATCTGCCAAGATGCCTTTTATTGCATCCTCTTCAATAAATTTGACCTATTATTCTAGCTCCTCTGCATCTTCGGCTTTAATCCAACCAATTTTATAATATCTTTCATCTTGTTTATCTTGCGTAAAAAGTTCGGCAAAAAGCCACTTATCACCGTTAGTATCGTGAGACTCGCCCCAAATTCTTCCTTTTGAGTTAATTGTGTATTTAGAAATTATGTTTTCACCAAGATTGTACCCAGTATCTTCGGGCGAACACTTTCCTATCTCAATTCTTGGGTTTTCTCGAAGTGAAATAGTATCTTTTATTGTTTGAATATTCTTAAAAGTGTTATAGAAAAACTGTGGCTTAAAACTGCAAATTCGCAACTCTCTTGATTCTGTTAGTAAAAATGTATCATTAGTAAACTTATAAATTGATTCTTCAAAATATGGGTCAACCATGCCTGCTGATTGAATTACTATTTCAACATTTTTACCTGAATATCTTATATCACTTAAAATAGATTCCTCTTTTTCAAAAATTCTTTTTAATGAATCTTGAGTGCCTATATAAAAATAAATAAAGGGTATTCCTAATTCAGAAACGCTTACAATGTCTGGAATTGTATCTTTGTTAATATCTATAAATGACCATTTATCTATGTCTTCAGAAGTTGTATCAGCTTGTTTACTTAGTTTATATTTCTCTATCCAATGCTCTATCTTATTATGATTTAGTTTCATTTTTGGAAACTCTTCTTTAAAACCTTCAAACAAATGGCGAACATGTTTTACATTTTGACCCCATATAGTTGAAACCACAAGCATTAAAATACAAATTATAAAATTATTTATATTATTTTTCATGTTTTATAATTTTTGAAATCTTATTATTTTATAAGTTTTATCCTATAAATTAAGATGCTATTTTATCTTGTCTTGGTGTATATAATATGCTGTTTCCTTTTGTTTAACCAAAGAACGGAGCTTTTCTCTTGATTTCTGAGAACATAGTATTGCCGCAATCAATTGCATTAAGCCAATGACAGTTTACTACTTGACGCAATAATTACATTTAAGCTACTTTTCCACCCTAAACCAATCAATGTCCGCCACGCCCGCATCGTTGAATTTTTGAGTGCGGCTGCAAAATAAGCCTATTTTTGCACCTATCCATTTGCCTTCTCGGGCTTTGAATTCTTTGCCAACGGTCGTGAAATTTTTACCATCCAAACTATAACTGAAGGTGCAATAAGCATTTTTTTGAACTTTTATACGCAAGTAAACGGTGTTTTTATCAATGAAAACGCTGGGTGTCATTGTCTCTTTGCTTTTTTTATCGGCATCCATGCAGGTCGTTTGAGTGATGGCGAGTTTGCCCCCTTGATTTTGAAGGGCAATAAAACTGTAATCCAAGCCCATCATGATTAAGCCGACTTGCTCCCCCTCTGTACGAGGCGTAAAAGTGAGCTTTGTGGTGGCTGTAAATTCTTCTGCGGGGAGTTTTTGAAGGAGTAAATTAGGGACATCCCACATATTTTTAAAGCTATCGGGCATCAGCACGGCGTTCATGCGCAATGCGCCTTTGGCAGGGTAGGGGAATGCCCAACCCGCTACCGAATTGGCGTGCCATTGCCATTGCAAACCAAGTTTAGGGCTATCAAATTCATCGGATTCTTGAGGCGTAGCTTTGGGATACGTTTTACCGACATTCGGTTTTTTATGGTAAAAAACGGGCGAACCAGTGCCTATGTTATTCGGGTCATCGCCTATAATGGGGAAATCGTTTTTCCAAATCATGGGCTGTAAATGCACGACTCGCCCATACGCCCCCTTATCTTGAAAATGAATAAACCAATCTTCACCCGAAGGCGTATCCACCCAAGCCCCTTGATGTGGTCCGTTGAAAGGCGTTTTACCCTGTGCTAAAACAATCTTTTCGTCATAAGGGCCATATATATTTTTTGACCTTAAAACCAATTGCCAACCCGTAGGCACACCGCCCGCCGGGGCAAAAACGTAGTAAAAACTATTGCGTTTGTATATTTTAGGACCTTCGACGGTTGGGTGAGCAGCGTGACCATCAAAAATAACGACACCATCATCCAACAACTTAGACCCCTCAGTATCCATGCGATTAATGGCTAAAATGGACTTATAGCCCGCTCGGCTACCCGCAAAACCATGCACTAAATACGCTTTTCCATCTTCATCCCAAAGCGGGCAAGGGTCAATCCAGCCTTTGGCGGCTTTGACTAAAATGGGCGTTTCCCATTCACCAAAAGGGTCTTTGGTTTTAGTTCTGTAAATGCCAAAATCAGGGTCGGGGTAAAAAATATAAAACTCGCCTTTGTGGTAGCGAATGGCAGGTGCCCACACGCCGCCGCCGTGTTGCGGTTTGGCGAAGACTTCGGCGGGTTGTTGCTGAGTTTGGACGTAGTTCACAATCGTCCAATTGACCAAATCTTTGGAGTGCAAAATGGGCAACATGGGCGTACAATTAAAACTGGACGACACCATAAAATAATCCTCACCCACCCTTATCGCATCGGGGTCGGAATAATCGGCGTGGATAATCGGGTTTTTATACGTGCCATCACCATTATCGGCTTGCCAGACTTGTGAGACTTGCGTTTGCGCTAAAACAAGAGTTTTAGAAAGTATTGAAATAGCTAAGAGCGCAATTTTCTTTTTCATAATCTAAATAAAAGTATTTTAATAATTGCTTAACTCGCAGTCGCTTACGCTCTGTTTAGCCACTGATTACACTGAAATTGACTGATTTTACACTGATTTATACGTAATTTTTAAAAAATCAGTGTAAAATC
>JANPHO010000060.1:0-8558 GCA_031424515.1 Saprospiraceae bacterium | reverse complement strand
GTCGATTTATTGAAACAGGATTTGGAAAACCAAACCGCTATCGTCACCACCGCACCCGCCACAATGTCGCTTGTCAATGTGGACAATTCAGCCGATTTCAAATGGGAAGGCATGAAAGAGTCTGATGTTTTTTTAGCCACGCAAGCCAATATTGACCCCAATTTCATTCCCACGCTCGGTATGCAATTGATGAACGGCTCAAATTTTCCCCCGCAAAACGTAACCGATACGTTCAATAATTATATTTTGAATGAAACCGCCGTCAAACGAATGGGGTATTCGGTTGACAATGTCATTGGTAAAAAAGTAACTTTTTGGGGTGGCGCGGGTTCAGTTATTGGCGTGGTAAAGGATTTTCATTTCAAATCGCTTAGTTCGGGTATCGAGCCTTTCATTTTCCGCTATCAACCATGGGCACCTTATTTTAATTTATTGGTCAAAACGGAAGCGGGTAAAACTGCCGAAGCCATTAGCCAAATCCAAAAAGTCTATAAAAAATACGACAATGAAACGCCCGTGGAGTTCAGTTTTGTGGATGAAGCCATTAATGATTTGTATAAAAACGACAAACGCACCGCTACCATTATTTCCCTTTTTGCGGGTTTGACCATCTTCGTGGGTTGTTTGGGCTTATTTGGATTGGCCGTCTTTTCAGCCGAACAGCGCATTAAAGAAATCGGTATCCGCAAGGTTTTGGGTGCAAGCGTGCCGAATATCGTGCAGTTATTGTCCAAGGATTTTGTTAAACTCGTTTTGGTCAGTATCCTCATTGCTTCGCCTGTCGCTTATTATGTGATGCACAAATGGCTGCAAGACTATGCTTACCGTATCAATGTAGAATGGTGGGTATTTGCTTTGGCAGGTGTTATCGCTTTGCTGATTGCGCTTTTAACAGTGAGTTTTCAAGCGGTGAAAGCGGCGGTAGCGAACCCTGTGAAATCGTTGCGGACAGAATAAGCATCCCTCAATATTTTCTATAAAAAAATTGATTATCAATGATTTAAAATATAAAAACCATGCTTTTCAATAACCTAAAATTGACGCTTCGGCGATTTGGCAAACAAAAACTAAATACATCGCTCCATATCATCGGCTTGACGTTGGGCATCACTGTTTGTTTGCTCATTGGCTTGTTTCTAAAATATGAAATGACATTTGATGCCTATCACGATAAGGCGGATAGAACCTATCGCATCAATTCAATTTGGTCGGATGCAGGAAAATTGAATTACCATTATTCAACGCCTATGCCTTTGGCTAAAGCCTTGCGAACCGAGATTTCGGGCATTGAAAAAGTGACTTTGGCGCACCCACAAGGGACACAAACAATTGTTGAAATCAGCCCCGAAAAGCGTTTTGCACAAGAGCATATTTTGATTGTAGAGCCCGAGTTTTTAGATGTTTTTAACGTCGAAGTATTGAGAGGTGGTAATGGGCATGAGATATTGAGACAACCGTTTCAAGCGGTGCTGTCGGAATCGTTGGCGGAGAAATTTTACGGAAAGGAAAACCCGATTGGCAAGACCTTTTTATATAAAAACAAATTCAATGTAACGGTTGCAGGCTTGATGAAAGACTTGCCGACCAATACGCATTTGCCCATTTCTATGCTTTTATCTTATGTGCCAGACCCACAATATTTAGGAACACGCATTGACGGTTGGACTTTTGTATCGGGTACAACGACTTTTGTTGTATTGCCTAAAAACGCAAATCTCAATGGGTTTACGAGCCAACTCAATGCTTTAGCGAATAAATATCTTAATTCAAACCCTAATATGCCTAAACAAATGAAATCTTATTTTGATATTCAACCGCTTAGTGATGTGCATTTTAATACAAAATATAGTGGCGGTGGTGGTTGGGTAAAAGCGGTGAATACGAAATGGTTGTGGTTTTTTGGTATTATTGGTTTGTCTGTTTTGGCATTGGCGTGTATTAATTTTATCAATTTAAGTACCGCCCAATCCATGACCCGTGCGAAAGAAATAGGCGTGCGTAAAACAATTGGGGCAGGGCAAGCGCATCTTATCAGCCAGTTTTTATTTGAAACCTTTACTTTGACGACGGTATCGGGCATTTTATCTTTAATAATTACCTATTTGAGCTTGCCTTTGCTCAATAATATGCTCGAAAAAGGCATTCCATTTGATTTTTTCCAAACACCTGCTTTGTGGTTGGCTTTTGTGATAGGCATTGTTTTGACCAGTTTATTGGCAGGCACTTATCCAGCATGGGTGATTGCGAAATTTAAACCTGTTTCAACTTTAAAAACGAGTAGTGCTGTGAGTGGCAACCAACAAACGGTTTGGTTGAGAAAAGGATTGGTCGTCACGCAGTTCACGATTTCGGTAGGCTTGCTTATTGCCGTAGCACTCATGGCACAACAAGTACAGTATTTAAGGAATAAAGACTTAGGTTTTAACAAAGATAATATTGTGGATATTAGTATCAGAGATGCGGAGAAAACACCTGTTTTAGCCGCTGAATTGCGACAAATACCACAAGTCAAAGATTTTTCTTTTGCAACCGCACCGCCAAGCACAGACGGACATTGGGCAACAATTATGACCAAAACAACAGAAGAAGATCCCAATCGTTGGGAAGTCACGCAGATATTTTGCGATGACAATTATTCTAAAATGTACGGTTTGAAGCTCTTGGCGGGTCGCTTAAATCAGACTTCTGATACTACCTATACCTCAAGCTTATTGCCATCAGAAAAGAAAGTTTTCAAAGTTGTTGTCAATGAAAAACTCTTAGAAACACTCTCTTTTGGTACACCTACGGAGGCAATCGGCAAAAAATTTTGGGCAGGAATGGACGGTGGCAATATAGAGATAGTAGGTGTTGTGGCTGATTTCAGCACAGGTTCTTTACACGAAGCCATGAAACCTCTCTTGATGACACCTATACCCCAAGAATTTCAACAAGTCGGGATCAAAATCGAAGCGGGAAATGATGTGCCGCTTGTCATAGCCGCCATTGAAAAAGCATGGAAAAAGACCTACCCCGAAGGCATTTTTGATTTCAAATTTTTAGATGAAGAAATAGATGCTTTTTATAAAGCCGAGATAAGATTGTATAATTTATTCAAAGTATTTGCAGGCTTGGCGATGCTTATTTCCTGTCTGGGTTTATGGGGACTTGCCAGTTTTGCGGCTCAACAACGCACCAAAGAGATTGGTATTCGAAAGGTTTTAGGCGCAAGTGTTGCAGGTATTGCCACCTTATTATCCAAAGATTTTTTGAAATTGGTTCTTATTGCCATTGTTATCGCCTCTCCGATTGCTTGGTTTTTGATGCACAAATGGCTTCAAGATTTTGCTTATCGCATCTCAATTGGTTGGTGGGTATTTGCTTTAGTGGGGTTTTTAGCGGTGTTGATTGCGCTTTTAACAGTGAGTTTTCAAGCGATAAAAGCGGCAGTGGCAAACCCTGTGAAATCGCTAAGGACGGAGTAAAGAGCGCTTAATATTACGCGTTTTGAGACATGTAATACAAAACCTAAAAATACTGAAGGGGGTAAAAAATCCCCATTAAGTGCATTGCGCTCTGTACATAGTTTTATATTTACTGTGAAAATAATGATATAAAAATGATTAAAAAAGCAACTAAAAAAGATATTTCTACTCTTAATAGCCTCGTCAATTCAACATTTAGAGGTGAATCATCCAGAAAAGGATGGACAACTGAAGCAGACCTTTTAGATGGTATTCGTACTGATGAAAAACTCTTGAAGGATGCCATGAATGAGAAAAGTACAACATTTTTAAAATATGTTGAAGCCGATAACATATTGGGGATGGTGATGCTCAAAAACCAAGAAAATAAGCTCTATTTGGGGATGCTCACGGTGGCGCCTGACTTACAAGGGGGCGGTATTGGTAAAAAACTTTTATATGCTGCAGAAGATTTTGCCAAAAAAAAACAGCTGCCCAAAATAGTTATGACTGTAATCTCAGTGAGACAAGAATTGATTGATTGGTATAAACGACATGGCTATATCCTGACGGGAGAAACACAGCCTTTCCCAATTAATAATCCTGATTTTGGCTTACCCAAGCAGTTTTTGGAATTTATAGTAATGGAAAAACATTTAAAAGGTTGAAATACTGAGGGGGTGCTTTCCCGTTAAGAGAAAACTCCCTCAGTATTATAGGGTAAAAAATTAAATTGGTTAAATTTCCTACTAATTCCCCATCAACAACAAATCCTTTTTATTTTGATTCGGATTAAATCTATCACAAAAATAAAGGTCTTTTTTACCATCGTTATTAAAGTCGGCAGCGATGACCCCGAGGGCATCCCTCACATATTTTTTCTCCAGTATAGTTTCGGAGGCATCTGAAAATTCACCTTTACCATTGTTGGTGTAAATCTTGATTTGTCCGCCAAAAACATTAGCGACAATGATGTCTTTAAATCCATCTTTATTGATATCTTCAAAAATGGCATCTATCGTGTGGTCGGTATCTTTAGGGAGTCTTTTATCGGTTTCGTTCGCAAATTTGCCTTTGCCATTGTTGATGTACAGCCTATTTTGGCTATCTTTTCCTTGTCTAAACTTCACATTGGATAGAAAAAGGTCTAAATCACCATCATTATCCACATCAGCAAAACTGGCTTTTCGAGATTCAATATTTGGGTCTTCTGGCAGATATGTTTTGCTTATATCTGTAAAAAAACCTTTACCATTATTCACCAAAAGGACATTACCATCTTCGTTGGCTTCAAATAAATCCAAATCACCGTCATTGTCAATGTCCACTGCCGCCAAATCTTGGGTGACTTTATTGGCATTCGGTATTCTATTGTTTTCAACCGTAAAAGTGCCATCGCCTTTGTTAATCAAAACAGTGTTTTGACCATTATTGCCAAATATCAAGTCGGGCTTTTTATCGTTATTAAGGTCTAAAGTAATAACCGCATTGGCTTCCGAATCGGGGAGTTTGTAAGGCGCAACTTCAAAGAAACCTTTGCCTTTATTGAGGTAATATTCGTGCACTTTATCGTCTTCGCTGCAAAAAACCAAATCTAATAAACCATCACCATTAAAATCAGCTACGGCTATGTCTTCGCTGTCATGCACAACTTGCGGCAATCGCTCCGCAGATTCGTCCGTAAAAATGCCTTTTCCGTTGTTAATAAGAATGCTATTAGGTTGAAATTCATTAGCGAGGACAATATCCAAATCGCCGTCTTGGTCAATATCAACCGCCCGCACGTCCATACTGGCTTTGCGTGCGCCCTCCTCGGGTAAGTTGTCACTGGCATCGGTGTATAAAGCCTCAGTTTTTCCTTTGATGGATTTTTTCAGCGTTTCAGTCATCCAATTACAGACGTAATCAAATATTTTAGCATTAAAATGATTGACTGCATATTGTTGAAAAGTTTGTGGGTCTGCCTGCATTGCTAAAAACTCAGCCATTGTCCCTATTTCTTCAAACGTATGGGAAGATTTTGGGGCATACCAAAAAGTACCGTTGCCTTCGTTTCTGTAATTGACAAAATCAATGAGCGCACGATGATCCAATGAATCCATCGCTGCCAAATCGCACTCGCCATAAATCGCCAAAACATGGTTTTTGTACGCCCCCCAAGCCGAGGCAACTTTACTTTCATTGAGCTCTTTGTAACAGGAAGGGTGCCTGCCCGAGGAAAAGACTTTAGCACTTGGAATATAACTTAAAATGTTTTGAAACGCCGCTAAACCCTTTGGGTCTTTAAGGACTTCTTCCAAAGGTTTATTTTGATGAAAATAAGCGTATAAATAGGGTTTTGCTTTTTCTATCTCATTGCGTATCTCTGCATAATCTTCACCTTTCATCACTGATTGTTTGATGGTAGCATCAAAAAGGTACTCCAACCAAGGTTTAAAAACAGTGCCATATACCACAACGCCGCGCGGCTGAAATTTTTCTGCCAGCAAGGGCGCAGTAATGCCACCCATCGAATGACCAAATAGAAAAATCGTTGATTTGTCAATATTTGGAAGGGATAATAAATGCTTATAGCCTGCTTCGTACATGGCTAATTCTTCAAAAAAGCCCATTTGCTCGCAAGGAGGCAGCCCTTGATTATCACCCATATCCCCTTTCTCCATTCTAAAAACGGCATAACCGCGTTCTACCATTGCATCTATGGCTTGTTTGGTTTTATCCAATTCTTGCATATTATCCATTGAATAACAGGGCAATCCCTGTAAAAAATAGACCGTTCCAAGTGGTTGTTTACCCTTTAGGGACTTATAAATGGTGCGCACATAACCGCTTTTGTAGGCAAATTCGCCATAAACAACATCGGCAGAGGCACTTTTTTCCATCGGTCTCTCAACGACTTTTCCTGCTAAAGTCATTGTTTTTTGATTGCGAATAAACTCAACTTTCACAGGGTCGTTACCCCTCAGTTTTGCTGCAACGGGCAATATCTCATTGGGTTTTGAGATAGCCGCTTCATTCACTTTTACAATAATATCATCTGGCAACAATCCCAAACTGGCAGCCGTTGAGTTGGGCACAACCAATCTCACAATTGCGCCTTGCTTATAATCAAGCCTTTTGGCTAAGCTATCGGGCACGTTCTGATAAAACGCAACGCCCAAGCCGCCTTTGCGCTTGATATTTTGAGAGAATCCAGTCAAATTGAAAATAAAAACGGTAATAGCTATCGATAAATACTTCATTTTACTATTTTTTTAAATGCAAAAAAGGGCTTTTTTATATTATCGGTTTGTCAAATCCTGCAAATTATTGATTTCTTTTACTCAAAATTGCCGCAATACTGAGGGGGTATAAGTTTCTTTTTGTATCAAAACCGCACAATAACTGTATCAAAATCGAACATGTTTTGATAATTTATTTGTTTAAAATATTGATTATCAATAATTTATATTTTGGTACGACTTTGTAGGAAATGTAATTAAAATTTCAGCTTGATGAAATCACTGCCATCGAATGGTACTTTAATTTCAAACAAAGTAAAAGAACAACGCCATGATAAAAAACTATTTCACTATCGCCTTTCGGAATTTGACGCGCCACAAAGCGTTTTCCATCATCAATATATTGGGCTTATCAATCGGTATAAGCGCAGCGCTTGTCATTTTTTTAATCACTTATTATGAATATAGTTACGATAAAAATATACCCTATAGCGATAGAGTATATCGAGTAGTCATGGATATTGGTCCTGACGGACACACGAGTGCCATGCCAGGGCCTATGGGTGCCGCTGTGCAAAGCGAATTGACAGGCATTGAACAAACTGTTCCTGCTTTTCAATTTCAAGGCGATGCTACGGCTAAGGTCGAAATAGCTAAAGCAGGGAGTGATAATCCCACCGTTTTTAAAAAGCAAAAAGACATTGTGTTTACGAATAATAACTATTTTTACCTGATGCCTTTTAAATGGGTATCGGGTTCGCCTGAAGTGTCGATGAAAGAACCTTTTTCGACAGTGATGACGGAAAGCCGAGCAAAACAGTATTTCCCCTCGATGCCTATTTCTGAAATTATTGGAAAACAAGTAACTTATAATGGCGATTTGACAACGACTGTAACAGGTATTGTGAAAGATTGGGAAGGTAATACGTCATTAACTGCTGTTGAATTTATCTCCTTGCCTACAATTGCTAAAACGGCTTTGCAAAATAATTTTATGATGAATACTTGGGATGATTGGATGGCGTATTCCCAACTTTATGTCAAATTAAACAAAGGAACGCCCGCTTCGCAAGTAGAGTCTCAAATGACCGCTCTCTATAAACGCAATACTAAAGACACCAAACAGGACTTCATCAAAGGCATATCCTATCATTTGCAGCCTGTAACTGATATTCATTTCAATACGCAATATCCAGCTTTTGGCCAACGCGTTGCGAATATGAAGGCTCTTTACGGTATGTTTGTTATTGCCGCTTTTCTATTGCTTTTGGCGTGTATCAATTTCATTAATTTAACAACGGCTAATGCCACACAACGCGCAAAAGAAATCGGTATTCGCAAGACAATGGGCAGTTCGAGACGACAATTGATGTTTCAATTTTTAGGAGAAACATTTTTTTTAACGACTGTTGCTATGCTTTTATCCATCTGTTTTACACCGTTTTTACTACGTGCTTTTTCAGGTTTTATACCAGAGGGTGTCACTTTTAACCCCCTAAGTAATCCGATGATTTTTGCTTTTTTAATAGGCTTAACGCTTATTGTTAGCTTGCTTTCAGGTATTTATCCAGCTATGATTTTGTCGGGATATAAACCAGTCGCTGTATTAAAAGGGCGAGCATTTGCTAATTCTAAAGATACACGTCGGGCGTGGTTTCGGAAGTCGTTGACGGTTTCGCAATTCGTTATCGCTCAATTTTTTATCATTGCGACGATAGTGATGAGCAAGCAAATTAACTATGGAATACACGCTGATTTGGGTTTTAATACCGAGGCAATTCTCACATTTCAAGCCGCCCGTGACACTTCTAAAACCAAACCACAGCAACTTTTAAATACAATAAAAGCAATGCCTGAAGTACAAATCGCCAGCACAGGTTTTTTCTCCCCTGCC
>JANPHO010000059.1:0-2660 GCA_031424515.1 Saprospiraceae bacterium | reverse complement strand
AAATAATAGTCAAAGGGCGGATTAACCACGTCTTTTATCGGCGCTTTGTACCACAAGAGATGAAAAGGTGTTGCTGTTGCATTAACAGATTTGATATAATTATGCAGATAGTTTGAAATTTGAGCAATGTTTACAATAATGCTCAAATTTCAAACTATCTGCATAATTATATCAAATCTGTTAATGCAACAGCAACACCTTTTCATCTCTTGTGGTACAAAGCGCCGACAAAAGACGTGGTTAATCCGCCCTTTGACTATTATTTGAATGGTGACATCAACGAATTGGTCTTTATGAGAAGCAGTTGGACAGACCCCAATGCGTCATGGATAGGTATAAAATCGGGTGAAAACAGTTCAAATCACGCACATTTAGACCTCGGCAATTTTGAATTAGAGGCAGGTGGTGTTCGTTGGGCAAAAGACTTGGGTTCAGATGATTATAACCTTGATGGCTATTTTACCACAGGAGCAAATGCTCAACGTTGGACGTATTATCGTCTCAATTCGTTCAGCCACAATGTACCACTTTTGAGCAATAAAGGTCAATATCCCTTAGCAAAAGCCCGTTTTATCCAAAAAGACCTCAACACAGCTATGCCTTCTGCAACAGTTGATTTGACCGAAGCCTATAAAGATTTCTCATCAAAAAGTACCCGTAAAATCAGTTTGGTGGACAGCAGAAAGAATTTTTTGATAGAAGACAATTTCACTTTAACTAAAACAACGGAAGTCGCTTGGGGTATGATGACCGCAAATACCCTTGAAATACTGAGGGGGGGTAAAGCCAATGTGAGAAATGCAACCAACATGTCTCGTTGGCTCGAAGCTGAAATTATTTTACCCATTGGTGCAGAATTTACTGAGGAATCTGCACTTCAAAAAGCACCTGAAAAGGCGAATGTGGGTAATACCCGCTTAATGGTTCGTTTGCCAAATCAATCTGGTTATGTGAAAATTGTCGTAAAATTAACGCCGAAAGGATAAAAATAGAGAGATTAACAATTATTCAGAATTTCGGAACAGGGGCGTTTTTGTTGGTGGGTAGTGAAATTTTAAAACTAAAATAAAGCTATTCTACTCGATGAATAATAATTAAATTTCAATACTGAAATATGAACAAATTGATAACGCTTTTGGGTGTTTTTTGCTTGTGTTCAACTTTTCCCAATGCGCTTCTTTGGGCGCTGACTAACAAGCAAATGCCCCGTCCAAATATCATTTTCATCTTAACAGACGACCACCGTTGGGATGCACTCGGTTATGCAGGTAATAAATTGGCGATTACGCCTGAAATGGATAAGCTGGCACAATCGGGTACGTATTTCAGGCACGCCATGTCCTCAACACCAATATGTGCAGCAAGCCGAGCCACTATTTTAAGTGGTATGTACGAAAGAGCGCACCGTTATACCTTTCAAACGGGCAATATCAGAGATGCCTATATGAGCAATGCTTACCCCAAAATACTGAGGGGAGCAGGTTATTTTACAGGATTTTATGGGAAGTTTGGCGTTAAATACGACCAAATGGATGCCCTTTTTGATGTGCATGAGGACTACGATAGAAACAACAATTTCAACGATAGAAGGGGCTATTTTTATAAAAAATTGGGCAATGATACCGTGCATTTGACCCGCTACACAGGGCAAAAAGCGGTTGATTTTATCGCAAATGCTCCTGCGGATAAGCCGTTTTGCTTGTCGCTGAGTTTCAGCGCACCGCACGCCCACGATGGCGCAGTCGACCAGTATTTTTATGATGAACAAACGGCTGACCTACTCAAAGACGTCACCATCCCAAAACCTGATTTAGGCGACGATACATATTTCAACGCCCAACCTGAAATGGTAAAAGCGGGCTTCAATCGAGTACGGTGGAAGTGGCGTTTTGACAATCCTGAAAAATATCAGCGCATGGTCAAAGGCTATTACCGAATGATTGCTGGTGTTGATTTAGAAATTGCAAAAATCCGAGCGCAACTTAAAAAACAGGGTTTAGATAAAAACACGATTATTATATTGATGGGGGATAACGGTTATTTTTTAGGCGAAAGACAATTGGCGGATAAATGGCTGATGTACGACCTTTCGGTGCGCGTCCCACTTATCATTTTTGACCCGCGTAACATTAAGCACCGAGACAATGACGAACAAGCCTTGAACGTGGATATTTCCACCACAATTGCGGATATGGCAGGCGTGGCTGCGCCTAAAAACTGGCAAGGCAAGAGCCTATTGCCGATGGTGAAAGGCGTGTCAAAATCCTTAAATCGAGACACCGTTTTGTTGGAACATTTGTGGGAATTCGACAATATTCCCCCAAGTGAGGGCGTCAGAACAAAGGATTTTAAGTATTTTCGTTATGTCAATGATAAAACGTGGGAAGAGTTGTATGACCTTAAAAATGACCCAAAGGAAATAAATAATCTCGCTAAAAATCCAGAATATCAAGCAGTTCTGGCAAAAATGCGCCAAAATACTGAGGGGTCTATTCGCCAGTTCAACGACCCTTTTGGTAGTGTGCCAACGGGCTTGTCGGTGGAATATATCCGCCAACCTGCCACCGTTTTTATAAAAGATAATACGCCTGAATACGCTTGGCTTGTGCCAAAAGAAGCGATTTCTCAATCTGCTTTTCAGATTTTAGTGGCTTCTTCAA
>JANPHO010000058.1:0-7361 GCA_031424515.1 Saprospiraceae bacterium | reverse complement strand
CCAGCGGACTCGCACATTTTAGCAACATCAATTCTGCTCTTAAAGGTATTCGGCACACAACTTATATATTCCACCAATAAGTCAATTTCAATACTAAAGCTCGATTTTTAACTGAAAAAGGCTGAGGCAGATAATTATCGGTGTAAACTATGAAGAGGTCAGAAACGGGTTTGTAACGCCATTGCAAACGCATATTCAGATTCATATTTTTTTGCTGTTCATTGTACTGCGCAAAACCTGTGAAAAAAAGCTTATCGGTCATGGTCACATCCAAACGAGGACCCACAAGCCAAAATTTGGTATTACCCCACGGCTTCGGCAATCGTATATCATTATAACTGGTGCTGAGCGCCAAACCCACATAAGGTTGAAATCGGAAACCTATTGTGCTGCTGAGATTCAAGCGCGTGCCGTCGCTGTAATACCCGCCATAACGCCATGAAAATGAATACGTGAAAAGCTGCTGAGGCTTTGAAACGAACTCCCCTCCCGTTGATTTCCATAAGTGTTCTGTACCACGAGCTAAAGTGTCTTTACCCGAATTGGTAGGGTCAAATGGTCTCAAAAGTTTAACATAATCCGTTGCTGCCCATAACAAAAGTGTGCTTCGGTCTCTAAAAACGATATTATATAAAAGTGGAGTCGTATTATCCGTGGTTTTGAATGATTCATTGAATAAATGACTCAAAAATAAAGTGGGACCGTGGGTGAGTATTTTTCCACCTTTTGGAAAGAACAAATAAGATATACTTGGGCTCAACTTGATATAACCAGTGCGGGGGACAAAGCCCACCTCGGCGTTATAATTTTTACCAACGTATTCATGCGCCCAGTTAATAGTCCAAGATTTGCTGGTGTATTGTAAACTTCCTGCTTGCACGATGTCTTTACTTGTAACATTGGGACTAAACGATTTCATCAAAAGCGCTTTACCCGTCCAAGCATTATTTGACGAAGCTAAATTGTACTCGACGCCCATATTACGGTTATAATCTGAGTATTGGGGCAGTGTTGAAGTAGCATCGGGTTTGTAATTTAGGGATTCTTTATTGATAAAAAATGCGCCAATATTAGAACGTTTCTGAATTTTACGTTGAAGCGCTACCACCGTGAAATTCTGTTTGGGCAATCCGATACTTTCTACTTTATCGGTTTGCATATTCATCACACCTATGCGGGTATCAGCGTCTAATTTCCCACTCAATCGAGCGCCAAACTGTATCGGCACGTTCAAACCAATGCGCCTTGAGAAAAAAGGCCTCAATGAACTATAGCCAAAATTCGAGAATAAATCCCCATTTTCAAGGAAAAATTGACGTCTTTCGGGGAAAAACAGTTCAAATCTATCTAAATTTGTTACTTGCTGATCCACTTCTACTTGTGAAAAATCAGGATTGACCGTTACATCCAAATTCAAAGAAGAAGAGAGTGCTATTTTAGCATCGGCTCCAATTTCCTTTCTTACTGAGGGGTCAGTTTTTTTAACAAAATCCTTGGTCACACCTCCTAAAGCATAAGGAATAACCGCTATATTGGCTTTAGGCGTTGGCGGTGGATTGTCCCAAACAAGCGAGCCCGTATATGCCAATGATGCCGTTGGGAACTGGCGAGGAACGGGCGCCCAAGCTGATTTCTCAGTCGTTTTTAAATCATTTCTGCTGAAATTAATGCCCCATTCAGTCACCCCTTTTTTATAGCGAATGGTTTTAAAAGGAATAGCCGCTTCAAAAACCCACTTTCCTGCGTAATTTTTCACTTCGGATGACCACCTATTGTCCCAACTCAAATCCACTTTTCCCCCCTCAAACATTGTCCCATCCCATTGCGCACCCACTGCATTAACGCCGAAAGCAAAACCATTGGTTTGGTCATTAAAAGGGTCAATAAATACAAGGAAATTGTCATTTTTACCGAAACCAAAATCCCGACGGAGCGACTCAACCATATAATCACCTTCCATACCCTCGTGGCAAACCGCCATGATATATAAATTATCATCGTCATACGTCATCCGCACTTCCGTTTTGACCTGAGCACGGCTTGTATCCATGGGTAAAACCATGAAAAAATCCTTAGCTTCTACGGCATCTTGCCAAGCTTTTTCATCCACATCACCATCTATTTTAATGGCACTGGTTGCTTTGTGAATCGGATATTGGTAGTCAACATTCTTCTTTTGGGCTTTTAATGGGGAGAGAATTATATAAAAAGCAATAAAAAACAGGTAAAATCTCATAAAACAAGAGTTGTTTAGTCAATAAAGCACAAATTAGATATTTTTTAATAAGTATCGTTAAATGTTAGATGAAAGGTTACGAAAAGATGCTCATTCTCTTTTTGGTAGTGATTCAAAATGTATGTTATTCTGAAATGTGCGAGTCCGCTGGACTCGAAAACCTAATGTTTGTAATATATCTACAAATATATGAGTCCTCTGGACTCATTTTGGATACTTAATGAGTCCAGAGGACTCACATATTTGTAGATATATTAATTCATTTTATTGGCGACCCCAGAGGGGTCGAACATAAAATTATGAGCATACATTTTGCATTACTACCCTCTTTTTTACTGCAAAACTTAGTTTCTCAATACTATAACGACAACCAATAATTCATTTTCAAAGTCAATGTTTTATCCTTCGGACCAAACATGCCTTCCACTCTATAATTGTCGGTATAAACTAAAAACAGGTCAGACATGGGGGCAAAACGCCATTGCAAACGGCTATTGATATTAAAATTATTGGCTTGCGTATTATATTGTAAAAAAGTAGTCCAGAACAGATTGGTGGAAAAATTGACTTCAGCGCGGGCATTAGCAAGTGTCAAATTCACATTGCCGTACGGTTGAGGCAGCCAAATATTGTTTTGTTCAATTCCCAACGTAAAATTGCCCCATGGTTGCGCTCTCAAACTCGCCTCAGAACGGATTGTCAACTTTGTACCATTGTAAAACTGCCCGTAAACAACGAACATACTGAGGGGGGTCGTCTTGCGCGTATCGGTATTGAATTGAACGTTAAATTCAGTCATATTATATGCTTTGGCAGGCAAAGGCACGTCCGTAATGTCGAATGGAAAGAGCAAATTCACGTAGTTATTGTTCAATCTGAAACGCAATTGTGCCGTGTTTTTAAAGAAAATAAAATACCTCAAGCGGGTGTACCACTCATTGAGCGAACCGTCAGTATTCAAATAAGCAAAATTTTCGAGTCCCGACCAGTAATAATTCACTTTTTTACTCGCTTTGGGGTACACATAATAATCAGTCATATTTGAAAATTGAGTGAATCCGACCCGTACATTTTTGCCCGTTTCAGGATTATATTGCACCAATCGCCCCGTAAAACCCAAATCCGAAAAGTAGTTTTCACCCATATTTTGAACTTCTAAAAGCGTGCGAAAACGTTGCCCTGAATAACCCACACCACCATAAAAATGGTTATTTTTAGTTGAAAAACCTTGTTTTATGGAGCTTAATGCCCCCAATTTTGCTTTCCAAACCCCGTCATTGGTATTGAATTCAAACTCCCCGCCAGCATTGCGCCCATAATCACCGGAGTGTTTATCTGACCCTTCAAACCCTTGCCGATTAAGGAATAAACCCTTGAAAAAAGAGCGTTTTCCAATGCGCTGCTGAAATGTAGCCGCTGAATAATTCTGCCCTACTTTAGTGCTATCCACCTGCGCATGCATATTAAAAGCACCGATGCGTAAGCGAGGATTGAAATTGCCCGTCAGTCGTGCACCATATAAAATTGGCACTGTTCTGCCCGATGGGTCAAGCCCAATGCGCCTTGAATAAAAGGGCTGTTCGCCGCCGAATTCAGTTCCAAAATTTGAAAAAATATCGCCATTTTCAATAAAAAACTGCCTTCTTTCAGGAAAAAACAGGTTAAAACGGGTTAAATTAGTAACTTGTCTATCTACTTCAATTTGTGAAAAATCAGGGAAGGTCGTCAAATCCAGATTCAAGGAAGAGGTCAACGCAATTTTAGCATCACCGCCAATATTGGGTTTGAAACTCGTGGGTTTTTCGGGTGAATATTCTTTGCGAACTGAAGCCGTTGCATAAGGAATTAAGGCAATATTACTGCCTTGTTTTCGAGGTGCTTCATCCCAAACCAAAGAACCGAAATAGCCAAAATCAGCAATATCAAATTGCCGAGGGACTTGCGCCCAAGCCTGTCGTTCATTGGTTCCGGGGTCTTCACGGATAAATTGAATGCCCCATTTGGTATTTCCATCCTTAAAACGAAGAGTTTTGAAAGGTATCGCCATCTCAACAGTCCACTTATCCGCTTCTCTATTCACCGCTGACGACCACTTGTTATCCCATGAAGCATCTGTATCACCTCCCGCAATGAGCACCTCCGTTTGAGCATTCATCACACTTACGCCAAAGGCAAATCCATTGGCTTTTTGACCATTGGGGTCAATCAGAACGGCAAATTCATCCGATTTGCCATAATTATCTCTTTTTAAAGTACTGATAAAATATGGTAAACTATCATAACAAATTGCCGACACGTATATATTTCTATCATCATACGCAATTCGGACTTCCGTTCGGCGCGAAGCAGGCTTATCATCCACGGGCTGTTGTTGCCAAAAATTTTGAGCTATTTCACTCGTTTTCCAAGTTGTTTCACCTAAAACGCCATCAACTGTAATCGGTTCAGTTGCTCTTTTAATATGAATTTGATATTTATCAGCATTGGAGGTGCTTATACTGAGGGGGGTATTTTGACTGTTTAAAACAGGCATTCCCCACACGATACACAGCATGAGTATTAAGATTGTACGCATATAATTTAGTTTTTTCAATGGCATAATTATGAGCTTAAAAGATAATGCAAAAGTCAATTTCTCCGCAAATCTAACATAGGTTTTAACGCTAATATAGTTGAATGATAAAAATTCGATAAGTAGCTGAATTAGGATAACAAAGTGCATCTTAAAATCAGTATTTTGAAAGTATATTTTGAAATTTAAAATGTGCAAAGTTTTCAATCGAAAAAGAGAGTGCTGAATAATAAAATAACGTAAATTCGCCACAGATTAAAACTATAGAAATTATTTAAACTTCAATTTCAACAATATTCGTCAGCAACCAATCATTTTATAAACAACTGGTTTTCAATGAAAAAAATATTTTATTTTTCTACAATTATCTTTTTTACAACTTTTATTGCTTGTAAAGACGAGGCTTCAAGCAAAGTGAAAGATGCGGCAAAAGTGAATGGGCTCACCCCCACTTCCACTATTTTCGATGATTACTATAATGAGCGCATGAAATTGTTCCCTTTTGAAGCCACTCAGAATGGCGTGAATGATTATAATGACCAATTTCCAATTGATATTGCTGATTCATACAGGGATTCGGTGGGACGTTTTTTAAAAAAATATAAAGATTCGCTCGCTAAAATGAATTTTGATTCCTTGAATCAAAATGATAAAATGAGTTATGAAATACTGAATTGGGATTTAGATAGAGCCATTGAAAGTTTAAAATTTCCAGACAATCTCATGCCTATTAATCAGTTTCAAAGTAAAACGCTTGATTTGGGTCAATTAGGCAGCGGTGAAGGCTCGCAACCTTTCAAAACGGTGAAAGATTATGATAATTGGCTCAAGCGAGTTGCGCACTTTTCAGAATGGTCGGATACGGCTATCAGCAACATGAAACGGGGTTTATCAAAAGGCTATGAAGTACCTAAATCATTGGTTATCAAAGTTTTACCGCAGTTAAAACCCATGGCAGAGACAGCCACGGTAGAACATTTATTCTTTGGTCCTATTAAAAAATTAGCGACGAATTCAGAGATTGACAATGCCAATAAAGTGCGTTTGACGGCTGAATACACGGCTATGATTGAGACGAATATTAAGCCCTCATATAAAAAATTGCATGATTTTATTAAAAACGAATACCTCCCGAAAGTCCGCACCAGCTCGGGCATTTCAGCGATAACCGATGGCGATAAATACTACGCTTACTTAGTCAAATATTGGACAACTTCGGACATGACGCCCGACCAAATTTTTGAATTGGGTCAAAAAGAAGTGGCGCGGATTCGGGCAGAAATGGAAAAAGTGAAGGAGCAAGTCGGTTTTAAAGGCGATTTGAAGGCATTTTTTAAGCACGTTACTGAGGGGGAGGCAAAACTACGCCCGTTCAATGACCCTAAGCAGGTGATTGCAAATTTCAATGCCATCCACGAAAAAATGAAACCGCAACTTGAAAAACAGTTTGATTTAACGCCTAAAACGCCTTTTGAAGTACGCCGCACGGAAGCGTTTCGCGAAGCGTCAGCGAGTGCAGAATATATGCCAGGGTCTTTGGAAAATAGTCGCTCTGGTGTTTTTTATGTACCCATTCCGGACATAAAAAAATACAATCTTTTTCAAGATGAATCCTTGTTTTTACACGAAGCCATTCCGGGTCACCACTACCAAATATCATTGCAACAAGAGAATAAAAAATTGCCCGAATTCCGCCGCAACTTGTGGTATGGTGCTTATGGCGAAGGTTGGGCACTTTATACTGAGGGGTTAGGGAAAGAGCTGGGTTTATACACCGACCCTTATCAATATTTCGGTCGATTGGGCGGTGAAATGCACCGCGCTATTCGTTTAGTAGTAGATGTAGGCTTGCACGCCAAAGGTTGGACACGTGAAAAAGCCATCAAATATGACCTCGATAATGAAGCCGATAGCGAAGAAGCCATTACTGCCGAAATCGAGCGTTATATGGCAATACCAGGGCAAGCACTCAGCTATAAAGTGGGCGAACAACGTATTTTAGCCTTGAAAAAAATGGCTATGGATAAGTTAGGTGCTAAGTTCAATATTCAAAAATTCCATAATGAAGTATTGAATGATGGCTGCGTACCACTATCCGTTTTAGAGAAAAAAATAGCTAATTTTATTGAAAAAAATTCTAAATAAAACATTCGATTTTAAAGAGATTTAGCTGATTCACGAACGAAATACACATTATTTATGTTGAAAAACTGTGTATTCCGTTCATCAATCTATATTTTCAAAAGTTTTAAAATGGCAGAGAACAGCGATAAACTACGGCGAATACTATCCCTCGATGGAGGTGGTATTAGAGGCATCATGACGGGGCAAATACTGGTGGCTCTTGAAGAAAAACTCAATAAAAAATACTTTGAAATCCATGGAGTACAAGCTGAAAAGCCTATTCGATTGGGTCAATATTTTGATTTTGTGGCGGGTACAAGCACTGGAGGCATTTTAGCGTGCATACTTTTATGTCGCGATGATCATGATAAAGATTACCCGAGATTTTCAGCAAAAGACGCCGTTGGGATATATATGAAATATGGAAAA
>JANPHO010000057.1:0-5575 GCA_031424515.1 Saprospiraceae bacterium | reverse complement strand
AATAAAAAGGCTCATAAATTTGACTTGTTTTTTAATAATGATGGATAAGTAGTTTTTTATGCATCATTCTTTAATTACCAAATTTGGTTGTTTGTTATTTTAGTTAGATTACATTTTAATAACTTTTAAAACTTTAGGATAGACAGAATAAAAGTTAATGGTAGCAAAAGAAATAAAAATATAATTGTTTTCAAAGGTTTTGTCCTTTTTTTATCTCCAAACGCGATTTGCTTTGCTGAAAGCCAATATTAAAATGATATAAAGCCCATTCAACAAATATTTTATTGAAAAAACCTATAAAAAAGCTTCTTATACTGAGGGGGGTAATTTCGGATAGATTTTGAATTAAGAAACGTACTTTGAAATGGAATTTTAGATATAAATTGTCAAAAAAAACTACCTTTAACTTTGATTTTAGAGGATATTTAAAGTTTTAAAAAAAGCATAGTGAAAAATAAATACGTTGATTTTATTTCAGATGAACACTTTATTCAATGTGTTGGCAACTTGCATAAAGCTTATGTAAAAGCCAAAAATGATATCAGTAAAAAGAAGTTTTACAGCAATAAAGTTGATACCATCAAACTTACTTTTGATAGCCATTTTAATAATTTGGATGAAGAGAGCCTGATTCAAGCGGAGATACTGCGGCAAGTGGATAAGTCCATAAATAACTCCATTGGCACATTTCACGAAGAGATTTTAGGCGGAATCAAGGGTTTTGAAAAGGGATTATTGAGCGGTTTTGATATAAAAGCTGAGGACAATACACTGTTCGCAGATATTAAAAATAAACACAATACCATGAACAGCAGTTCCGCGGAAAGCTTATTTCAGAAGTTGAAAAACTACGCGGATACCTATAAAAAAGCCAATTGCTATTGGGTACAGATATTAGCGACGGGCAGTTTTAATGAAAAATGGACGTCTATTATCAACGGAAAAGAGTACAGCCATAGCCGAGTCTATAAAATTTCTGGTGACCAATTTTATGCCCTTTTATCGGGTCAAGATGATGCTTTTTTCAAATTGTATCAAGCACTCCCAATTGCTATTTCGGATTATTTAAAAACAATCAATACCGCTGATAAAATAAAAGAAAACTCAGCCGTTTCAGAAATTGCTGAAAGTGCAACTGCCTCAAAAAGAAGCATTTTGGACGAAATTACCTATGAAAACTACAGTTATTACTTTGGTTTTGAGGATTTGTAATAGATATTTAGGAATTTAACAATTGAATACCCAATCTCCTTTCCCAAATTCACCGGCACGGCGTTCCCAATTTGTTTGTATTGCTGTGAAATAGAGCCTTGAAAATCCCAACTATCAGGAAAGGTTTGGATGCGAGCGTACTCCCTTACTGTGAAAGGGCGCGTTTCATCGGGATGGCATCTTTCAGTTTGTTTTTGAGCGGGGCTACACGTGAGTGTCAGACAGGGTTCATCCCAACCGATTCGGCGAGCCATGCCGGTTTTACCGCCTTCCAAATAGAAGCTTTGACCCATGAATACTTTTTGAATATCAAGGGGTAAATCACGCCAATAGCCTTTGGGTGGGACTAAATCAAGCACATCTTTTTTATGGTTGGGGTATTTTGAACCGCCCGAAAGAGGAACATCGGAGTCAAACAATTCACCTTTTTTAAGGGCATCGGAGAGATTATAGACTTTTTTATAAGGATTTGGATAGGCGTATTTGATGTCAATATCTTTTCTGACGCCCACTAAAATGAGTCTTTCACGTTTTTGAGGTACATTAAAATTAATGGCTTTGAGTACTTGGACAGGACTAACTACATTATATCCTATTTCATCTAAAATTGAAATCATGCCCTGCAGGGTTTTGCCATTTTCATGGCTTAAAAGCCCACGGACGTTTTCACCGATGCAAATAGCGGGTTTTACCTCATTCACCACGCGGGCAAATTCATAAAAAAGTGTCCCACGGGCATCATTCAAACCCAATTTTTTACCCGCATAACTGAACGCCTGACAAGGGAAGCCACCCGTCACGACATCTACTTTATTTTCATATTCTGAAAAATCGTAATTTTTTATATCGCCTTCTAAGACTTTCCAATGTGGTCGATTTTTCCTCAAGGTTTCGCACGCCCATTTATCTATTTCATTCAGTGCAACACAGTTGATTCCCGCTTGCTCCAAACCAATTGCCAAGCCACCTGCACCCGCAAAAAGCTCTAAAACAGTATAATTATTGTCTGGCGTGACAAAATTGGACTCTTTATTATCAATTATCGCTACCCCACTTTCTAAGAAATCTGAAAATTGGTCGAATTGGTCTCTTTTATAAAGTCTATAATTGCTTATCGGTTCACGAACAGCGAGCAACTTACCGTCTCTATCCCAACGCCTTAGCGTTTCCTTACTTTTACCAATCAATTCAGATGCCTCTGTTAGTGTTAAAAACTCTTTCATAACCACATTGATTAACGTTATACATTGGTTACAAAAGTACACTAATTATTTTAATCACCAAACAATAGCATAAAAATATATAACAAATTGTTTTTTATTCAAAAAAAAGCCTCTACGCTTTTGAGCATAGAGGCTATATACAATTCGAGTTTATACTTTTATTACTTAACTTCTTCGTAAGTTGCATCTTCGACAGTGCTGCCGTTACCGTTGCCTGCACTTTCGCCTTGAGCAGCCCCCTCAGTATTCTGAGCATTTGGGTCGCCTTGAGTAGCATTGTACATGTCTTGGCTGGCTGCTTGCCATGCTGTATTGAGTTTTTCCATTGCTGTATCAATCATGCCTTCATCTTGTGCTTGATGTGCTGATTTCAATTCTGCAACAGCTGTTTCGATAGCTTCTTTTTTATCAGCAGGAATTTTATCGCCGTATTCTTTCAACTGTTTTTCAGTTTGGAAGATTAAGCTATCCGCTTGATTCATTTTTTCAGCTTTCTCGCGCGTTTTACGGTCAGCATCAGCATTTAATTCTGCTTCTTGCTTCATGCGTGCGATTTCGTCTTTGCTCAATCCCGTGCCTGCTTCTACACGGATACTTTGAATTTTGCCTGTCCCTTTATCTTTTGCGGATACGTTCAACATACCGTTGGCGTCCATATCAAAAGTTACTTCCACTTGCGGCACACCACGGGGTGCTGGTGGAATATCACCTAAAATGAAACGACCTACAGTGCGGTTATCGCGTGCCATCGGGCGTTCACCTTGTAAAATATGGATTTCAACACTTGGCTGATTGTCAGCAGCTGTTGAATATGTTTTTGATTTTTTAGAAGGAATCGTTGTATTGGATTCAATCACCACATCATACATGCCACCCATTACTTCAATACCCATTGAAAGCGGTGTAACGTCCAATAAAAGGACATCTTTCACGTCACCTGTCAATACACCACCTTGAATAGCTGCACCAATCGCTACAACTTCATCTGGATTTACCCCTTTATTCGGCTTTTTACCGAAAAACTCCTCCACCACTTGTTGGATTTTAGGAATACGAGTAGAACCACCTACGAGGATTACTTCATCTATTTGAGACGCTTGCAAACCAGCATCTTTCAATGCTTGACGACAAGGCTCTAATGTACGTTGTACCAAAGTATCAGCTAAACTCTCGAATTTTGAACGAGATAATTTAGTCACTAAGTGGCGCGGTACGTTATCAATGACAGTCACATAAGGCAAGTTTATCTCTGTCTCTTGTGAGTTTGATAATTCTATTTTAGCGCGTTCAGCCGCATCTTTCAAGCGTTGAAGAGCCATTGGGTCTTTACGAAGATCCATACCTTCTTGCTTTTTGAATTCCTCAGCCAACCAATCAATGATGATATGGTCGAAGTCATCACCACCTAAATGTGTATCACCATTCGTAGATTTCACTTCAAATACACCACCACCAAGTTCCAAAACTGAAATATCGAATGTACCACCACCTAAGTCATAAACAGCGATAGTCATATCTTTTGTACGCTTATCCATACCATAAGCCAAAGCCGCAGCAGTGGGCTCATTGATGATACGGCGTACAGTCAAACCAGCGATTTCACCAGCTTCTTTAGTTGCTTGACGTTGAGAGTCATTGAAATATGCCGGAACAGTAATTACCGCTTCAGTCACATCTTGACCCAAAAAGTCTTCAGCAATTTTTTTCATTTTTTGCAATATCATCGCAGAAAGTTCCTGCGCAGTATAATTGCGGTCATCGATAGCAACACGTACTGTATCATTATCACCTTTTATGACTTTATAAGATGCACGCTCTATTTCATGCTTATTTTGCACTTCGCTATAACGTTGTCCCATAAAACGCTTGATAGATGCAACCGTTTTAGCAGGGTTAGTAATAGCTTGACGTTTTGCGGGAGCACCCACTTTACGTTCACCATTCGGCATAAACGCTACTACTGAGGGGGTCGTGCGACCACCTTCATCATTTTCAATTACACGCGGCTCGCTGCCTTCCATAACAGCGACACAAGAGTTTGTCGTTCCTAAGTCAATACCAATAATTTTTGCCATAATCCTATACTTTATTTTTATGTTTTTGAAATGTCATTAATCATATTTCTACAGTTTTTTATCAAATCAGATGCCACCCCGTAAAAACTGCCAAATAGGTATATTTGAATGACATTTTGTTAAAATCAATCCAAATTTTGTCATATTTTATATTAAAAAGACTGACGAAATGTCAGTTTGACAGGTTTTAAAAGCCTGTTGTTCTAATTTTAAAAAGCAAAATTCTAAACAATTAAAAAGGTCCCTCGTTTGAATAATTCATAATGTAAATAAGCTTTTTTAACAATAATCTTTCTAAAATGAAAAATCAAAGTAAAACACTTCTGGATGAAAATTTGACACATTATATTTATCCGCCCAGTCTTTTGGTGCGCATTAAATCCAGTATGATAGATACTATCATTATGATAGTCTTAATGTTTGCGGCAACTTCTATATTTGAATCTATTCATGTGGATAATCAAATTGTACGTATAATCGCTTTCGTTTTAATCCTTTTATATGAACCCATTTGTACTACTTTAAATAGGACATTGGGTCAAGCTATGATGGGTATCCGAGTAAAAGATTTTAAAACACTTTCTGCCAACGGCATTTCACAAAATATATCCTTTATAGCGGCTTTGTTCCGTTACGCTGTCAAACTTTCACTCGGATGGGTTTCATTTTTAACCATTCACAGCGATACACATGGAAGGGCAATTCATGATAAAATCGCCAATTCAGTTGTCGTTTCAGATTAAAACGCAATAAATGATATTGAAACCCGAAAAGCATTTAATGGCTTTTCGGGTTTTGTTTTTTACTGATTATACTCGATTTTATGTATAAAACACATGTTTTTTAATAAAAATAAACCAATCACAAAAGCGTGGCTTGTAATTTGCAAATGAAGAATTAGTACACACTCTAATGAGAAATCTATGCTATTTAACACCTATCCATTTGCAATTTTCTTTTCAATTGTCCTCTTTTTATATTGGATACTGAGGGGATCATATCGCTGGCAGAATTTCCTTTTGCTCATCGCTGGCTTTGGAGCCTGCCAGCAAGGTGCCGTCGGCA
>JANPHO010000056.1:0-11467 GCA_031424515.1 Saprospiraceae bacterium | reverse complement strand
GGGCAGTTTAGTAAACGGAATAATAATCGCTTTCTTTGAAAGCGATTATTATTCCGTTTACTAAACTACTTAAAGTCGAAAATTTAGTCTTTAAATTAAAGAATTTTACCTACTACGCACCTACCTTCGACGATGACGCCCTCGAAGAGCCGCCACCGAAGCCACCCCGCACGATATTGCTCTTGGTTACACTTGAGCCAATATTGGACTTCGAGTGCAAATTCCCTGAATAATACCCAGCTCGGCTGTATCCATATCCATTATTATATGAACCATACGGGCGAAAAGCATAATACCAAAGGAAAGCAGTCCCTAAGCCAGAATGATGTGTACGCGTATAAGGCGCCGTCGAATCCGAGCGCATATATACTTTTTTCTCTTTCGCATCGCCCCAATCACCCGATGCACCGCTGCTTTGCGCCTCATTTTTATTGCATGATGCTAAAGCCGCTGTTATTAAAACTAAACTGACTAATTTAGATTTTTTCATGTTTTATTTTTACGGATTTCAGATTTCATGATTTCAAATTTCAGAAATCGGAATATAAAAAACGTTTTTATACTGAGGGGTCTGAAATCTGGAATTTGAAATTATTTGACAGTTATATAAAACTCGTAATCCTTTTTTAGAGTAACGTTTTTCTCATTGCCTTGTTCATCTTTTACGTTAGAGTTCATTGTACCAAGAGTGGGCAAGGTGTCTGTATCTGATGTTTCTTTAATCATCACATTGTTTTTCCAAATTTTATGGGAGGTTGTCAATAAATCGGTGCTATCGTTGAGATGCGAAGTAGAAACCAAGGTTTCAATCGCCCCGTCGCGGCTAATGTCTTTGGTTTGGACTTTATCGTCGTTATTGCTTTCTGATTCATTACACGCCATTAGTGTAATAAGGAGGTATAAAACCACCAGTCTGTAAATGTATTTCATTAAAATTTATTTGATGAAGTTTAAATAATATCAAGTGAGGCGACAGTCTAAAGGCGATAGGCGACAGTATGGTTGTCAACTACTCAGACTGTCGCCTTTAGACTATCGCCTTCATACCGTTCCCTTACTTATTCCGATTTCTTTTCAAAAAATCTGAATATAAAAAACAGTATAGTACCTACCACTAAAAACCAGATAAGAGAAGGTAAAACCTTGAAGAAGACTATTACGGCTAAAAGTATAAGAGCAACAAAGAATATGCTTCCGTTTTTACCCCTCAGTATTTTTTGAATATCGCTTAAAATATTGTTTAACATAGCTTTATAGTTTTAAATTTTATTAAATATTTTAAGTAGTCAGTTGTTGAGTAGTCAGTTAGTCAGTATTTAAAACATTAGGTTACTGACGAACTGACTACTCTACAACTAACTACTTCGACTAAATTCTTTTTTTCTCGAACATCCTAAAAATAAGGAAAACGATAAAACTCATGGCTACTAACCAGATGATTTTAGGTAAAATTTTGAGAGCAAATATGCCCATCAATGCCACCATACACATAAAGTATACAGAACCGTTTTTACCTCTTAAAATTTGCGTTGCTTGACCTAATAAACTGCTAATCATGGCTTTTCTAATTTTAATTTTAAAAATTTCAGATTTCAGATTCCAAATTTCAGATTCCAAGCGTTAATTCTGAAATTTGGAATATGGAATCTGAAATCTGAAATCTATTTTAAATAATTTTTCATATTCTCAACGTCTTTTTGAATTTGACCTGTCAAAAAACGATAGGTTACATCAAAATCGGATTTTGTTTGAGCCACTTTTGAAGTGGACTGCGAAATATCCAATTTCAATTGTTCCATCTCCTTTTTATGTTGCTCAATTTCATCCAGAAGACGCTTAATTTGTTCATTCTTTTGCTTAATAACGGCATCAAAATTGTCAATTTGAGCTTGTTTATTGCCTATTTGACTTTGAGCTTGGTTATTGGCTGCTTGCTGGAATTTTGAATCTTCTTCTTTTAAAGCACCTAAATAACCATTCGCGGAGTTGATTAAAACATCCGAAGATGCGCCCATCGTTTGAGCCATAGCATAAGCACTTTTATAACGCGTGGCTTCATCCATGGGCATACTTGCGAGATTATTCACCGCTTGCCGAAATTCAAAATAATCAAATGCAGGCGTATTAACGGCCTCCATAGCTTTAAAAAGCACCTCCATAAATTTTTCATTAACTTTGCCGTCACCGCCTGTAATAATAGGCTGTGTGGGTGCTGATACTGTCCGTGAGGACTCTGATACTGAGGGGGTGCTGTTGCTGCTATTATTTTGCCTCCCATCCTTTGATGCGGAGGTACTTCTATTAGTGGCTTGCTGAGGTTGATTCGTAGTTGGTTGGTTCGGGTCTTCAACCACAAATACGCCTTTAAATTTTTTCCAAAGATCACTCATAATTTTCCGTTTGATATTTAAATAATCTAAAAACGGGGGTCATTAGTTCCCCGTTGTGTAAAATTAACGATGAATCTCTTGAAATTTCAGATTAATCATAAATTTTTAAAACTGAATTTAATTTTTACTCAAAATCGTAAAATCTGATGAAACTCAACGCCATTCACCACATTGCCATTATTTGCTCGGATTACGACATTTCTAAAAAGTTTTATACCGAAATATTGGGGCTGACCATCATCAAAGAGACCTTTAGAGTTGAACGCAATTCTTATAAATTAGATTTGGCACTCAACGACCATTACGTTATTGAGCTTTTTACATTCCCCAACCCGCCCCCACGCCCTACCCGACCAGAGGCTCTCGGCTTACGGCATTTGGCTTTTGAAGTGGATAATGTGGAGGAATCAATAGCTTTTTTAGAAAAAAACGGCGTCCCTACTGAGGGGGTACGCTGGGACGACATCACAGGAAAAAAATTCACTTTTTTCAATGACCCCGATGGATTGCCCTTGGAGTTTTATGAAAAGTAGGGCGGAACTCGAGTTCCGCATTAAAAAATTGAAATACTGCCACGCCAGAGCGTGATGAAGCTAAAAGCATCAAGGGGTAATAATTTTTCAATTGAAATAGACGTTTCAATAAAAACTTTAAAAACATCTGTAAAATGAAAAACTATATAATTATCATTTGTACTTTTTTGAGCCACTCAGTATTGTGTCAAATTGGAAAACCTGTTGAATATAAAAATATAAAGCAAATTGCTTTCTTTAACAAACTCTCTACTTTTGAAAGACATTTCGCAAAAGTTATATCTCTTCCCGAAAATGAGCATGAAATAGTAGCAGTATCGGTGTATTTTCAAGTAACCAATCTTCCGAGATTTGAATATTTTAAAGTAGAAAAAGACACTTTTTTATTCGTTTCTTATGATTCTTTAAGCAAAAGAGTTGTAGAAAAAGGATATATCTATGCTTCTGATGAATCGATTGGGGTTGATACACTCGTTTTTGATAATCCAACTACTAACGCTAAAGATTTTGTATCTTTAAATAGTACAAAACCACACAAACACGGCTTATGGATAATAAATAAAAAAGATACATTACAAACAGGAAAATACTTAAAAAATAGAAAAACGGGTATTTGGAAAGAAGAGATTTCTATAAAAGAAGACTATAGAGAACAGATGTATAATAATGGTGAGTTAGTCTATGAAAAGCAACTCAATTTGGCAAAAAGCAAAGATCTTGATAGCATTAAAAAATGGTTACTTGGAAAATGGAATGTTAAAGATAATATGATTTACAATAATGATGATTTTATAGGTTATAGTACTAATAAAAAAATTACAACCGGATATAGAAGTAACATGCTCACGGGATTCGATGACGATTCAAAAATTGAAATTTTAGAATTTTGCCCAAATTCCGTGATTAAAATGTATAATAAAACATTTGACAATAAGACATGGAAATACTCCTTTACTGAACCACATTTAGGCACATGGAAAATCAACTCTGACTTTTTAATAGAGGTACAAACAGCGGATGCCCAAAAAGTCATTTATAAGCCTTTGTATATGAAAGATGATTGGTTGAGATTTGAAAAATTGATAGTGAATTAATGGTTTTCAATTAAAATGAAAACGAGCATACCCCCTCAATAAAAGCCTTATTCGATAGTAAAAATAAGGCTTTTTAGTTGAGGAAGAGCTTTCAAAATCTTGCGTTTTTTAAAGTAAAATTTCGTATTTTCGCATCCTAAATTTTAAAATCGCAGATCAGAATTATTCAATAATGACAACATTCATCAAAGGAACAGGTACAACTTTACCCGCTTTAGTAATCCCAAACAGTCATTTTTTAAACCATACTTTTTATGATTCGCATGGCGTAAAAAATGAAAAAAAAGCGTCTGAAATCATCGAAAAATTAGAAGCTATAACGGGTATTACCGAACGTCGATACGTCCCGTTTGACCAAGACTCCATTCCTTTGATGGCAGAAACTGCCTTGAAAACAATAAAAAATGCGGGGCTAAATCCCTCAGATTTGTCTGGAATTATAGTCGCGCACAATGCGGGTAATATGGTGGTAGGCTCAAAGACATTTCACACAGTCCCCAATATGGCCGCCTGCCTCAAAAATGCCATTCAATGCGAGAATCATGAATGTTATGCTTACGATACTTTGTTTGGTTGCCCAGGTTGGATTCAAGCGGTGATTCAGGCACACCAGTCCATTACGTGTGGTGAGTCGGAGAATGTATTGGTTGTGGGTTTAGAAATTGCCTCTCGCTTATTGGATCCGCACGATTTGGATTCAATGATTTTGGCAGATGGTTGTGGGGCTTGTATCATTTCAAAAAAGAACGAAAAGGATGCAGGTGGCTTGCTTGCCTACGCTACTTTTTCGCACTCGCAGGAGGATTTGAGGTATATCTATTTGGATAAATCTAATAACGCGCCCGCACTCAGTGGCAACTGCTATTTCCACATGACAGGTAAAGATGTCTATAAATATGCCACTCAATGGATGCCAAAAGTGATTGAAAAGGCATTAAATAAAGCCAATTTGACACTTTCTGACGTTGATTTGTTCCTTTTTCATCAAGCCAATGCTAAGATGTTAGAAGCCATTGCACGCAATTTGGGAAAACTTTACACCGTTGATGACCATTTTTTTGAAGGTAAAATACCTCGAACCATTGAATTTTTAGGCAATACATCCGTTGCTACCATACCTACAATGTTAGATTTGATATTAAAACACGAGTTAGGCGATTTTTCAATTAAAAAGGGGCAAAAAGTGGTCATGGCTTCTGTAGGAGCCGGTATGCATTGCAACGCGTTGGTGTATCAGTTTTAATAATGTTCAAGTCGAAAGACAATATTAATTGACATTAGAGTATTGAGATATTCTATTGATAATCAACACTTTAAACAAAAACATTTCAATATCACAGCAATTCTGTGTATGGGTAAAAAATTTCCAAAAGTTTTCACCCGAGTCACCGGAATGGAAAGCTGAGCCTCAATTTTAAACAGTTTTACCTTTACCCAAAAATGCTCTAAATACTGAGGGGGTATATAAAGCATCATTGATTCTCTTTCTTTTTTTTCGGTAAAACAGGTAGCGACATGCCCAACTGCCACACCGTTGTCTTTAAGTTAGAAGTATATTTTCCAGTTGTATTAGGAGGATAAGCATTTCTATAAGCGAAAACAACATCATTGGTTCGCATCAAAACTACCCCTGCAAATAAAATTCGGGCAAAACGAACAGCAAAGGTTCCTCGCCAGAAAATTGGGGAAGATTCTTTGGGCAAGTAAGTATAAATAGCGGGACCTGATTCATCATAATCTGTAACATCGAAGAGACCACCTACTTGCCCTTTTAATAATAGCCAACGAATGGGTGTGAGCCGCAACTCAAGTCCTACGCCAGTAGCATTTCGTGTCGTATTGCTGATGCCCGATAAAGCAAGACCTAAGCCATAACGCTTATCCTTCGTTACACCCGCCGAAATACTTGCAGAACCGATAAAGCCGACTTCATCTGGAATAAAGCCCAAGCCACAATCAACATAATATTTCCATTTAGGAACAGATTTCGCGGTGTTTTGAGCTTGTACGAAAACACCTGTGAAAAGGAAGATAAGCGTTAAAATGTGTTTTTGCATGATATGTGTTTTTTGGTTTTAAAAACTAAGTACCCTCAGTAATTTGTATTCAAAACTACTGAGGGGGCTATTTCTTAAGATTGGTATTGAAATAGCCAGATGTCCGATTTTGTTTTTCCAATCTTTTAATTCTCTTAGATCGATAACTTTCCAACTCCGTGAAGAATGGTTCGCCCACCTTTATTCTTAAATGGGTAATAGAGCAAATAAATGCTGCAACATCTTTACTTGTTATAAAACCAAGAGGGATAATTTCACAACAAAGTCCACCTTCATCACCAAGATAGAACATTTTTTGAACTTCAAATATAGTATCTAATTTTATATCAGAAGTATTAAAAGTCTCCCTTAATTTAGGCAAAAGGTTTCTTTCGGGAAACACTTTTATGGGCAATTTATCGGACAAAATATCTATCAATTTTTGCTCTTTGGAAATCATTTTGTTTTTTTTAGAACTAATAAATCACTGATTCTGATTAATTATTGCTGAGTATTGACTATTTACCACAACAGTTTTTATATTTTTTACCGCTTCCACATGTACAAGGTTCATTGCGTCCAACTTTCGGCGTAGTTTTAATAGGAACAATATTCACTGGACGTTCAGGTGTGACAGATTTAGGTTGAGGTTTTGATTGAGGTTCAAAATTAAAATTATCAAAATCAAACGGTTTTAGACTCTTCTGCACGTCAACTATTTCAACGTCATTGAATGATTTTTCAATAACTTCAAGAGTATGAATATGTTCCTCAGTTGTTATGTTTTCCGCTTTTTCCCAATTTTTAATAAACCCATTTTTCCATGAATAATTTCCTCCTTCAAGAAGGACTTTTTTATGAGATTGGATAACTGAGAGGGCGGTATTATATGTAACATCATTGACCAATCCTACTTCATAAAGGAAATCATAAACATAAGCTGCGCCATAAGTAACAGCAATAACATTGCAGCTGTAATGTCCAAACATTCCTATAATACCATTGCAATATTTATCAAAAGACTGTTTATTTAAATCAAAAGAATTCCTTTTTGCATTCTTTCCTTCTAACCAATATTCCGTCATCAAATCCCAGATAACACCACTTATTATAAAAGATATTTGCTTCTTTTCATACAGATAGACACTAAAATCAAACCCTAACATTATAGTTGTCAGAACCTTATTCACGCTCAGAGAGCTTAATAGCGATTGGGAATCAGGTATTTTGCCAGCAAGTGCTTGTTCTATTCTATCTATATCCTGTTTCTCGAATTTATCAAATTGAAATTTAGCTGCTCTTGTAGACCATGAATGTCTATCAAATGTACCGGTATTTTTGTATTTTATATATTCACTTTCTGTAATGTAAGACAATTGATATTTGGCTAATTCAAGTCCAGGAGTGCCAATATATTCATCAGCTTTATCCATGATTTTTGAGTAGTTTTTCTCAACGATAGTCGCTACCCAATCACTTTTACCGTAAAGAGCAATCAAACGTAAAAGAGGTAAATAAACATCAATATCTTGATTTGGATTTTTGATAAATTCCTCAAAAGCATCCTTTGCCAATGTATCATCATTGATAAAAAGGGCATATTTGAGCAAAGAATCATCTAAATACTGAAATTCTGCTTTATAAAATTTAGGTTGTTTAATACGGATAATGTTTCTAATCGTTTGATAGTCCTCAAATCTCTTTGCGGATATAAGTCCATCCGTAAGGGTAAAAAAAACGTCCATCACACCCGCACCCTCTGCGAAATCATTATTGAACGATTTGTGCTCAAATGTCTCTTTTAAAAGAGTAAAGAGTTCATCCGTTGTTTTTATACGCTCAGCGTATTCGTACCAGTTGTCTGGATTGGTGAATAGGGTATCCATTTTTTCCATATTTACTTGATTTAAAAACCCAATTTATTTAGCTATTTATACTTTCAATTCAACAACCCCTTCGCTCTTTCCAACGCATAATCAAAACTATCAAGTTTTATCTAAAGATTCTGACATACGTTGAGCGACCGAGCGTTGTACAATTTGTTGAATAAGCTCATTCATATTTTTTAATTTAACAAGATTATTAAATCCAAAAAAGCCAAACTCTATGACCAATTTTCCTAATAATTCGTCAGCAAATGAAGAAGAAATGACCCTTATATCCTTGAAATCAATAATAATCCTCTTTTTAGTTTCTTGATAATTATTCAAAATTTCAAAGCGTAGTTTTTTACCAGATGGTCTTGTTCCAACTCCATCTTTCCAATCTTTTAAGATATAAGCTAAATCACCTTCTTCGTTTTCAAGGTTTTCGAGATAGTAATTGACATATTCTGTATGGGGTTTTCCATCAAAAATTAATGCTTCTGATATAGTTACACGATTTTTGTAATTGAGCTGAAAATCCACCATTGTGCCACCATTCTCTTCGGATAAAGTTGGAATATTGGATAAAATATCTACTTTATCGTTTTCAAGTTTGTATAAAGCAGTGTTAGAAATGATAGTTAATCGCCCTTTATTGAATTTAATTATCTGATTCAGTCCATACATACCATTACCCTGACCTACTTTTTTATCCCTTGTAACACTTTCTTTTACAGCAATCTCTAAGGCTTCCTCAGGGGAAGATGGTTTATGAATGGAGGTTTTTAATGAATTATAGATGCCTTGTCCATTATCAAATACGCTAAATGCAACGTTTTTCTTTTGCCTATGGATTTGCCCCATCACGAATCCCTGACCGACCCCTGAATGTTGCAGAACATTATCCATAACTTCATTTAAAGACCAAGTCAAACTATCCAGAACACCCACTTCAAATTGTTCTGTTTTGCGTAGTTCGTTTACAAGTGCATCAACTATAATATTAACATCTGCTGAATTAACAAATTTCCAAACCTTATTTAAAGGTGAAGAAATCAGTTGTATTTGATCTTTTTCTGATTGAAGAGGCTGTAACAAATAAGTAGTATTAACTCTGATATTATCATCTAATCGTTTAAATTTAACACCGTACTTGTTTTTAAAATAATCAATTGTACCGGCAACATGTACAGCAGTATTACAAAAAATACGAGTTACATCCCTAAAATCTAAATCAAAATCTTTCACCCCAGATTTTAAACTGTTTTGAATAGATTGAATAAACCAACTGCCAACCTTGGGGTCCTTCAAATTTTTAAATTTCAGCAATATTGGCTCATTCATTTTATTATTACAGTTATTTTATTTTAAGGTAAAAATAGATGTTTAATTCAACAACCCCTTCGCTCTTTCCAACGCACCCGCTAACCCCTCAGTATCTGTGCCGCCTGCGGTTGCAAAAGTGGGTTGACCACCACCGCCGCCTTTGATGTCTTTAGCGAGGTCTTTGACCATTGCACCAGCGTTCCAGTTTTTAGCTTTTGCCAAGTCGGGACTGATACAAATAGTCAATTGTGGTTTGTCATTGTTAATTGAGCCGAACACGATAACGGCATTGCCGACCTCTTTTTCAAGATTCGTTGCCAATGTTTTCACAGCATTCGCATCACCCAAATTGATTTGTTTTACAAGCGTTTTAACTCCTTGAATATCAATAAATTGTGAACGCAAATCTTTTTGTAAAACGGATGCTTGCTCGATGTACATGGCTTCTATTTGCTTGCGAAGTGCTTTATTTTCATCCAATGCAGATTCTACTTTTTTAGCAGTTTCTTTTGGATTTTTGAAAATATCACGGATTTTATCCAACTCAGCCAATTCTGTATTGATATAAGCCTCCGCAGCGTCAGCCGTTACAGCTTCGATACGGCGGACACCCGCCGCTACTGCACTTTCAGCCACGATTTTGAATAAGCCAATTTCGCCCGTCGCTTGTACGTGCGTACCACCGCACAACTCACGACTGAAATCTTTATCGAATGTAATCACCCTGACTGTTTCACCATATTTTTCACCGAAAAGCATCATCGCACCTGTTTTGCGAGCGTCTTCGATAGGCATATTGCGGACTTCATCGAGGGCAATATTTTCACGAATTTTTTGATTCACCATCAACTCTATCTGAGCCAATTCTGCTTTTGAAACGCCTTGAAAATGTGAAAAGTCGAAACGCAAACGGTTATCATCCACATTTTGACCTTTTTGAACGGCATGTTTGCCCAAAATTTCATGCAAAGCAGCGTGCATTAAGTGAACCGCCGAGTGATTTTGTGAAATCGCTTGTCGTTTTGCTTTATCCACTTGCGCCCGTACACGAGGGTCATTGATATTTTCAGGCAAATCATTGACGATGTGAATCACCAAATCGTTTTCCTTTTTAGTATCCACAACCTCTATTTTTTCACCGTCAAAATACATTGCACCAGTATCGCCCACTTGTCCACCACTTTCAGCGTAAAAAGGTGTTCTATTCAAAACGATTTGATATTGCAAACCTTTTTTATCTGTAACTGCCCTGTATTTCAATACTTTAGCGTTTTCAACTTTCAATTGGTCATAACCCACGAACTCTACACCCGCTTCATCAATGACCGTAATCCAGTCGCCCACTTGTTTTTCAGCATCTTTTTTAGAGCGTTGTTTTTGCGCTTTTAAAGCAGCTTCAAAAGCAGCAGTGTCAACACTCAATCCCTTTTCACGAGCAATCAATTCCGTCAAGTCAATCGGGAAACCGAATGTATCATATAATTCAAAAGCCTCAGCCCCTTTCACGATACCCCCCTCAGTATTGAGCGCATCAAAACGCTTTAAACCTGTTTCAAGAGTCCGTAAAAACGAGCGTTCTTCCTCCAAAATCACTTTTTGTACAAAGTCTTGTTGCGCTTTCAATTCTGTGAAAACATCCGCAAATTCAGACGCTAAAAGCGGTACAAGTTTATTTAAAAGCGGCTCTTTAATATCCAAAAACGAATAATAATAACGCACTGCACGGCGCAAAATACGGCGAATCACATAACCAGCACCACCCGAAGCGGGCAATTGACCGTCGGCAATCGTGAACGCTACGGCACGAATGTGGTCCGCCACTACGCGCATTGCAACGTCCGTTTTAGCATCTCTTTCGTAGCTGCCCGTGTATTTTTTACCGCTTTCTTTTTCAATCAAAGCAATGAAAGGCGTGAAAACGTCCGTGTCATAAGTATAGCGTTTTTGCTGCATAACCATACAAAGTCGCTCAAAACCCATACCCGTATCCACGTGTTGAGCCGGTAAAACGACCAATGAACCATCTGCTTTACGCTCAAATTGCATAAATACGTTGTTCCAAATCTCCACTACTGAGGGGTCGTCTTGGTTCACGAGTTTTTCACCGGGTACGATTGCCCGCTCCGAATCGGGACGGAAATCGAAGTGAATTTCGGAACAAGGACCACAAGGCCCCTGTGCGCCCATTTCCCAAAAGTTATCTTTTTTATTACCGTCCAATAT
>JANPHO010000055.1:0-7545 GCA_031424515.1 Saprospiraceae bacterium | reverse complement strand
TAGTTTTAAAGAGACAATTTCGATACTATCGCATCCGCTTTTATTTTTGAATCTGTAAGTTAAAGTATTGGTAGCCAATGATTTACAAATAAACGAATCCCTCAGTACTGTATCGGCTTGAGACAATTTAAAACGCTGAATGACGATAGAGTCACATCCGCCTTTATTTTTTAAAGTAAGGATTTGAGCAGCCGTATCACTTGGATTACAGCGGCTTAAAATAGGTAGAATGGTAGTATCTTGTTTTAATAGTTTTAGAGAGACAATTTCGATACTATCGCAACCACTTTTATTTTTAAATTTATAGGTTATGGAATTTGTATTTAAAATTCCACAAACCGACGAATCTCGCCTAACAGTATCGGCTAGAGATAATTTAAATCGTTGAATGACAAGAGAGTCACAACCTCCTGTATTAGTCAATTTAGTCGTAATAGCAGCGGTATCGTTCGGATTACATTTAAATTGAAAAGGGAGATAAAAAGTATCCTTTTTAGCCTGTTTTACGGTGACGATAATGACGGAATCGCAGCCACTGATATTTTTAAATTTATAAGTTAAAGTATTGGAAGGCAATGGGTTACAGACGAGGGTGTCCCGTCGAGTGGTATCTGCACTGGACAATTTGAACCGTTGAATCACCAATGAATCGCAACCGACAGTATTGGTCAATTTCGTTATTTTAGCAGCGGTATCTGCTGGATTACATTTGAATTGAAAAGGGAGGTAGAAAGTATCCTTTTTAACCTGTTTTACGGTAACAATAATGACGGAATCGCAGCCGCTGATATTTTTAAATTTATAAGTTAAAGTATTGGAAGGCAATGGGTTACAGACGAGCGAATCCCTCCGAGTGGTATCAGCACTGGACAATTTATACCTTTGAATAACCAATGAATCGCATCCTCCTTTATTTTTTAAAGTAAGGATTTGAGCAGCGGTGTCGCTTGGATTACAACGGCTCTGAATCGGTAGAATCGTTGTGTCTTTTTTTAATAATTTTACTGAAACAAGTATAATGCTGTCGCAGCCATTTTTATTTTTATACTTATAAGTTATAGGATTGGTGGGTGGTGGATTACAAGCCATTGAATCTCGCCGAATAGTATCTGGTAGTGCTACATTGACTTGTACAAATACAGTGTCTTTACAACCACCAACATCAGAAGTAGCTCGATAATTCGTAGATACTGAGGGGGTAGCTACCACCCGTTTATCTCCAAATGATGTTGGATTGAGAAGTGGTAATGCAGGTGTCCATGTATAATTTTCAGCACCGCCTATATTAATGATCACACTTTCTCCTTTGCAAATAGTTCCTTTATCTGCCCATGCAAAAGTATTAGGAGTGACATATTCAAAGAAAAGTTCAAGATTAAATGAATCTTTACTATCAAAAGCATCAAATTCGACAATTGATTTAGGTCCCAAAAAGCCACCTAAAGGGAAAAGGCTGGCAGGATTACAACCATTACAATTTAAGGTTTCATCAAAAACACCGTCCCCTTCAGTATCTAATTTAAGGCTAAATCCATCAGTTAATTGTAGATTTCTAACTGAAATCACATAAAGTCCGCAAGGAAAACCTTTTCTCTTGGCGCGGATGCTGAAACTATCCACAGGAACAGGGCACCCTACATAATCCGTTTTTGCCCCTTTTGAAGCCAAAGCATCTGAAGGTGATTGTAAACTCGACCAACCGTCTAAAGAAGGCTTAAATTTAAATGTATAAACAGGTGGTGTGCTAGGGAGAGTTGCCGGTTGTTGTTCACCAACTGCTTGATAATAACCTTTAAAATTGGCATCTGTGAAAGTATTATAGCCATTATAAGCTAAAACATTCCATGAATTATTGCCATTGCCTGGGATTGGCGGTGTACATAACGGCGTTGAAACACTGTCAATTTTATGATAATTTAGTTTAGAATTATATGTATTATGGAGTTTTAGGGTTTTTGATTCAGATAAAATGAGGTTGTCTTCTCTACCAAATGTGGTATGAGCAGTAAGGGAAATGACAGCAATTAAGATGGCAATTAATATGTTATAGAATCGGTGTGACATGGGATTTACGAATATTTTATACTTTATTTTATTCTGGGAAAAGGGACTTCCAGAATCAAATAAGTATAAAAGGTTTGTTTGTTCATAAGTTTCAGTTCAAAATCTAATGCAAATTACTCTTGTTATATGACATTTACAACGGTAATTTTTATATTATAGTAATAAATAATAAATTTTATAGTCTTTTTTGGAAAAATATTGAGAAAATGAGTGATTTCGTGAAAATATTGTTTTGAATGATGAATTAATTGACCTCATTTTAAAAAAGGTAAACCTTTGTATAAAGTACCTTAATGCCAGTAAATAGTTTATTACCCCTCATTATTTGTATGTACACCAATATTTTAAACTGTTAAAATTCAGTTCGTGAAGATTTTTTATTCTATTTTTGCAGGAATAAAATATTCTAAAATAAACCGAAATAATCCTTACTAATTCGACCCCATTCCTAAAAACGATAAAAGTATGAACTCAAAACTTCTCCTGAACATTCTATTGCTTTGCCTGTCTTTTTCCTTAAAGAGTCAAATCATATACGTAAAACCAAATGCTACTGGCAACGGTTCATCATGGTTAAATGCAAGAGGCGATTTAAGGCAAGTCATTCAAAGTGCCGTTTATGGTACTCAAATATGGGTCGCAAAAGGTACTTATTTTACGACGAATTGTACTACTTGCTCCGTTACTGACCGTCAATTAGCGTTTGAAATACCCGATGGTGTAGCCATTTATGGAGGGTTTGTGGGCACTGAAACGAACCTCTCTCAACGGAACTGGGAAATAAATACAACCATTTTGAGCGGCGATATTGATGGTGATGGACGCGCTACTAATAATACCTATAATATCATCTATCTCCAAAGAGCCAGCGTTACAACTATAATCGATGGTTTCACGATTACGGGGGGAAATGCCGATAATAGTGCTTCGATAGGCGAACGCTATACGAGTGGTGCCGCGATTTACAATGATGGTCGCTCAGGTAGTTTTACAAGTCCGACTATTAAAAACTGCATATTTGCGCGTAACTTTTCAGTTGGATTTGGTGGGGCTGTTTTTAATAATGCGGGGTATAGTGGTTTTAATGAAGCCCGATTTATGAATTGCCAATTTACCAATAATTTTTCGCAAAGTGGAGGTGGGGCTATTTGTAATTGGGGTGTTTTTGGTGGTACCTGCAATGCAAAATTTGAATTTTGTAGATTTACGGGCAATAAAACCGAGAATTCGGGCGGCGCAGCAATGAATGATGGTCAAATAGGTATGTGCGAGCCCAGTTTTATTAACTGTCAGTTTTATAAAAATGAATCCACCCTTTATGGTGGAACTATATATAATTTGGGTAAATCAGGAAATTGTACACCTACCATTACGGGCTGCCTTTTTTGGGCGAATAAAGCCTTTTCAGCAGCGGGTGTTTATTGCTTGGGTGCAGAAAGAGGCAATAGCAACCCGCGTATTACTAATTGCATCTTTTATAAAAATGAAGCCAATACCGGCGGGAGCGTTTACGCGAATGCCGGCGAAGGTACCGACGGAAGAGCTACAGGCACTGCAAAACCTGTTATCTCGAATTGTATTATATGGAAAAACATTGCTGGGACGGCTCCTCAGTTGCGGGATATAAACGGCTTGCCATATATTAGTCATTCGATAGTGGATGTATCTTCCTGTGAAAAAGTACACAGTGGAGTAGGCGACGGTGTTACTTGCGGCGATGGGATGTTATACAATCAAGACCCTCTTTTTAATGACCCTGATAATGGCGATTTTCATTTAGTCCCGGGCTCACCAGCCATTAATGCGGGACTAAATGCTACCATTACTTCCCAAAGCGTCAATTTTGATTTGGATAGTTTATCCCGTATTGTGGGCAACGCTGTTGACATTGGGGCTTGGGAGTTTAATCCTGCGGCTCAATTTCCGCCGCGCATATTGGTTTCACCCGAAAGTAAAACGGTTTGCTTGGGTGAAAATACTGTATTAAAAACGAATGTAACGGGTTCGCTGCCGCTTCGTTTTCAATGGTATAAAAATAATATTGCTATTAATAATGCCACTACGGATATTTTAAAATTAGACAATGTGGCGCTCGCTGATTCGGGCGTGTATAAATGTATCGTGCGCAATGAATTGGATAAAATGGCTATTTCGGATGATGCGATATTAAAAGTAAAACCTGTGCTACCCCTTAGTATCAGTATCAATTTGACGCGTACGCCTACATGTAAAGGAGATACAGCTACATTTAAAGCTGATATTAAAAACGTCGGACTCAATCCTAAAATAGAATGGCAACTGAACGGCACAACAGTCAGCACGGGCTCTGATACATACACTGTGCCTATAGAAAGTGAATTCCACAAATTTACATGTAAAGTCACTTCCTCTGAGCAATGTGTATTGCCTAATATATTGACTTCCAACGAGTTAACGGTGCCAGTTCAGAGTCAAGTATTACCCTCAATTGTATTAACAGCCCCCGTTTTAGCGAGTTGTGTGGGCGATAATATTGTTTTTAATACAACTATTAAAAACGGCGGAGATACCCCTCAGTATCAATGGTATGTGAACAATATTTTGATTGATAATAGAGCCAATTCGTTTCAATCCACTACTTTGAAAGACGGAGATAAGGTGAAAGCCGTCTTAAAATCATCGAATAAATGTGTAGCGCAAAGCGAAGCATCTTCTAATGAGTTGAGCGTTACATTAAAAAGTAAAACATTAGTGGGTGTAGTAATGAATGCCAATAAAACGGAAATATGCCAAGGCGATTCCGTCATTTTTACGGCTATCGGGACAGGTGGCGGCGCTACCCCTCAGTATGAATGGCTTCTGAACGGTACAAAGCTCGCCGATAAAGGCAGTGTTTTAATCCTTAAAAACCTGCAAAATGGTGATAAATTAAAATCAATATTCACATCTTCTGAAACCTGCACGTCAAAAAATCAAGCAGAATCCGACCTTGTAACCATGACCGTGAATGATGCATTTACACCCACTGCTACCGTAACTGTTTCAAAATCAACTATTTGTAAAGGTGAGCGGGTGGTTTTTGAGGTGACGGGTAAAAATGTGGGTGCGGCGCCTAAATATCAATGGTTGCGCAACGGCAAATCTCTGAATTGGGATTTATCAGGATATGCCACGGATTCATTGCGCATTGATGATGTCATCAGCGTGAAAGTGCAGTCCACAAATGTGTGTTCTACGATAAAAACGATTGAATCCAATAGCCTCAAGCCACGGGTGCGGATATGCCTTTATAATCAAGTTTATGGTGATAAACAAGCCTTGGTTTACCCCAATCCGTCCTCAGAATCCAATGTTTATGTCGGCTTAGTGAATTTAACGGGTAAGGTGCAAATTGATGTTTTAGCTCAAAATGGGCAAAATGTTTATAGAAAAACCATCGAAAATGTGCTGGATGATAAAGAAGCGAGTATCGAAATCCCTAACTTACCCGACGGTTTATACATCGTGAGAGTTATAAATGGCGATTTTACGGCTTATAAAAAATGGATGGTGGCGCAGTAAGAGTTGTCAGTAATCAGTTTTAAAATGCCAAAATGAAACTAAAAATGGGTTAAAAAATGCTGTGTCATTTTTTAACCCATTTTTTTATTTCTTTTCTGCGGCTTGCAAGCGTACAATATTTTCAGAAATCATTTTTTCTTCAATTGAAGAATTTAAATGAGTCATTGCGGCATTATTTGAGAGTAAAATTGTTTGAGGTTTTCCATCAAGCGACGGAACGTAGAGTAATTTACGGCTTATAGGCTGTCCATCCTTAGCTGGATTGTAAAATAAGTTTCTTTCAAAGGGGGTAGTATCCTTTTTTATGAGTCCATTTTTTAAAATCGGTTTTTGGATACTATTTAAATCAAATTTTTTTTGAGCCATAATGTTATTTGTAAAAAAAATAGCCCATAAAAGGACGATGGCAATTGTGCATTTTTTCTGGTTCATTATTTTTAGTTTAAAAAGTTGAGAGACAAATATGCAATGATTAAAACGAAAAAAGGTATTTAAATGCTGCATGGATGCTACAATATTTTAAATTAAAATAAAGCGACACGTTATCGAATTAAAGAAATTTGCTTAAATACTGAGGGGGGTATCTTAAAAATGAATTTTATATTTTTAGTTTTTTGAAAATTTATTCATGAGCTAAAAAATTGATTTTAAATGGGTTACAAATTATTTTAAATTAAATGTAAATAATTTGTAAAACTATGGGGAACTTTTTTTTTACCTCAAAAGTTAACCTATCATCTTCACTACTAAGAATTGATGAAGATTTTCAAACAAATAAATTTTATTTTATTTCAAATAATTCAGTAAAATGTACTTATCACTCAATATCCAATACCCGCAGTCTGAACGCTATTTGCGTGCAGCTCTCCGCCCCAACTTTAGTTGGCAGGCTGTCGGCAACGATATGCCCCATATGAGTGATAAGTATTTTACGGTGTTTTGTTCGCATTCAAGCATTTCGCTGAAAAAAAACTTTCCTACGTGCTAAACGGATAAATATATCTCGTAAGCCGTAGGTTACAAACGGCAAACGACGACGAGATATAAAGATTCTAAAGTATTCTTTTTGCTTCCTACTTTTTATCTTTTTTTAAGTTGTGTTATGTCGCTTTGATTCAAAAACAAGGTTGATACTGAGGGGGTATGTTACTTCGTACCAGAATAGAAATCACACATACGCTCGGTTTTGTTCATCCTTGTTTTTGAAAAGTACATGTACGCTATCTTTAGTTTTCAAGAGAATCATTAATTTATTTTTTTAAATTTTCAAAATTGCGTTAAAAACAATGGTCAATTCTATGTTTTTAAAACTTTGAAAATAAGAGTACTTTGTATTACAATGATATTGTCTTGTAAGCTAATGGTAAGCTATCGGGTTTTGACTCCGAGTACGTAGGTTCGATTCCTGCCAAGACTACTCATAAAAATATAGCGGGTTAACGCAGCGGCAGCGTGTCAGGCTCATAACCTGAAAGCCATCGGTTCGAGTCCGATACCCGCCACTGGGAAGTTTTTAGTTTTTAGTGTTTGGTTTTTAGGCGACATACTCAAAACTCAAAACTAAATTGCCTCTTAGCTCAGTTGGGTAGAGCGTCGCTCTGATACGGCGGTGGTCAAAGGTTCGAATCCTTTAGTGGCAACTTGTAAAGTCGGTATAGTTCAAGGGATAGAATGGCTGTTTTGTAAACAGCGGATATTGGTTCGATTCCAATTGTCGGCTCAGGTTTAACCGTGCCACCGCTTCAAGCGGTGGCACGGATTCAATCAAAAAGTTATTTGACATTGCGGGTATGTATTTCATTGACTTGTAGCTTAATGGCGAGAGTTTCCCGCTTACATCGGGAAGGTGTTGGTTCGATTCCAACCGAGTCAACTGTGGCTGTGGCATATTGGTTTGCCGATAAGAATGTGGCTCTTATTGATACGGGTTCGATTCCGGTC
>JANPHO010000054.1:0-9729 GCA_031424515.1 Saprospiraceae bacterium | reverse complement strand
ATAACTTTTCAAAATTTATTTATATACTTTTTTTCATTTTTTTAAAATGAAGTAAAAGTTTTTTCAAAAAAAAATGCGCATTTTTAAGTGCATTTCTAACAGATTAACTGCTATTTTAAATTAATTCCTAGCAAATTTCATTGTTTTTTAATGTTTTTATCAGAATGTTAAAATGTGGATAACTTTTTGTAAAAAAAAAAGTGGGAAAAAGTGGTAACTTGTGGTAATTATTCATACTTTTGAACCATAAATCAGTGAGAGAGAGTCGCGAACAATTTTTAAGAGGAGAAAATACACTTCTCACATTATGAAACACCAATTTATTTTTATTCAAAATCGCGTCTCTCTCTAACTTTTTTAAGCAGGATATATCTCAAATGGGGATTTCAATTTTATTTTTTAAAATGTAAAAAGATACTCCCTCAACCTTTATTTAAAAAGATGCAGAAATTGCTCGGGGAATTTGATTGTACGATGGATTCTAAAGGAAGAATTCGGGTGCCATCGGGTTTGTTAAAACAACTCGGCGATGAAGGTCAATCTTTTGTAATGAATAAAGGTTTTGAAAAGCATTTGACACTTTATCCACTGGCTGTTTGGGAGAAAACAGTTAAAGAATTTGAAATACTCAATCAATACGATATTAATACGCGTAATTTTTTACGCCGCTTTCACAATGGAGCAACTTCGGTGGAAATAGATGACCAAGGAAGAATCTTGATTTCGAAACGGTTAGGCGATTATGCGGGATTAGAAAAAGATATCATACTGAATGCTTTTGGCGATAAAATAGAAATATGGGACGCTCAAGAGTATGAAAATATGATGAATGACAACACTGTGAATATGTCTGAACTTGCGCAAAGTGTGTTGGGCGGAAGTCAGTAACAAAGAAACTACTGCTGAATAAGGCAGTTAGACGTTTTGGGTATCCGAGGCGAATAATTCTATACCAAAATCACCACACACCACACACACATTGAAACCTGTAATCTTACAATTTAGGAAAGAAGGCGTATAAAAACGCCTTCTTTTCCAAACTTATCAATATATCTGTTTTGAGTCTTGTGCATTCTCCAAGAGAAGCGGTGCAAGACTCAAAACAAAAACAAACACTTTTTTATTGCTCCGGATTTCGGATATTTGCTTCTCACTAAATGCCGATTCCGGCAACCGAAATCTGAGAATGTCTAAATTAAATTATCATACAACAGTTTTATTGAAAGAAGCAATCGAGGCTTTGACCATCCAACCTACGGGTACTTATGTAGATGCTACATTTGGTGGGGGTGGTCATAGCCATCTGATGTTGAGTCACTTGGGCGAAAACGGTCGCTTGATTGCCTTTGACCAAGATGAAGATGTTCGGCAAAATTTGATAAATGATCCCCGTTTTACGTTTAATAGCCATAATTTTAGGGATTTAAAGAGGATGTTGAAGTACGGCGGCGTGCGTAAAGTAGATGGCATTTTAGCGGATTTAGGCGTATCTTCGCATCAATTTGATGAAGCTGATAGGGGTTTTTCATATCGTTTTGATGCTGCCTTGGATATGCGGATGAATCAGTCAGAAGGTAAAACGGCAGCCGATATTTTAAATACCTACACTGCGGAGCAATTACAGTCCATTTTGAGTGAATATGGTGAGGTGCGTAACTCTCGGACATTGGCACAGGCACTTGTGATAGCGCGCGAGGGCAGGCGATTTCAAAATATCAGTGATTTGATGGCGGTGTTGACATCCCTCAGTATTGGCGACAAAATGCGGTATTTATCGCAAGTTTTTCAAGCATTGAGGATAGAAGTGAACGATGAAATGGGTGCTTTGAAAGATTTTTTGCAGCAATCCTTAGAAATGCTCGCCGTTGGTGGGCATTTGGTGGTGATTACATTTCACTCTTTGGAGGATAGATTGGTGAAAAATTTCATGAAATCGGGTAATTTTGAAGGTGAGCTGCAATCCGATTTTTACGGCAATATCAGTCGCCCTTTCAAAGTGATTACTAAAAAGCCGATTGAACCATCAGCCGCTGAAACCAAGGCGAATCCGAGGGCAAGGAGTGCGAAGATGAGGATTGCGGAGAAGGTGTGATGTATTATAATTGTTGTGGTCACATCATAGGGCTTCACCCTATGCTAACATATTTCGCCCTTTCAGGGCTTGTTCATTTGTGTATTTTATACATTTCAGCCCTGAAAGGGCGAAATATATCAGCATAGGGTAAAAGCCCTATGGAAAATATTTAATTATCAATTAAAAAATGGCAAGAGCATTAAAAGATTATGCACACGTGGGGACAATGATTTCTGAATGGATATTCGGGAACGTGCCTTTTGTGTTTTTTCTATTCTTTTTAACTCTAATTTATATAGCTAACGCAAATTTTGCCGATAAGCAGCAACGCCAAATCCAGATTTTAGAGAAAGAAATTAAAGATATGAAATGGCGATACAATTCTGCTAAAGCGGATTTGATGTACGATACAAAGCAATCAGAAGTTGAGAAAATTGTTCAACCTTATGGTTTGCGAGCGACAAATCAAAGAACAAAAAGAATCATTGTTGATAAATAAGTTATTCGTCAATCGTTATTCGTTATCCAAACGATTAACGATTAAACGGATAACGAATAACGAAAATGGCATTAGTCAATTTTAAAAATGAGGTATTAGTAAGGGTCTATGTTGTGACTCTTTTGGTCTTGATGGTGGCTTTGGTCATTATATTCAAGGCGGGCAAACTATCTCTAAAAGAAGGAGAGTTTTGGCGCAAAGAAGCAGCTAAAAAAACGATGGCTTATCGAGATGTACTCGGTGAACGGGGGAATATATTGTCTGAAGATGGGTCGTTATTAGCTACGGATATTCCTTATTTTGATGTGTATTGGGATGCAGCGGTGGCGAAAAAGCGGTTGAAAGAAGACGAAATTAGGTTGGGTTTGGACTCATTATCCATGTATTTAGCTTATTACATCGCTCCACAATCTACACCGGGCGATTGGAAAGACTTTTTATGGCAGGAACTCAATAGAGGGTCGCATTATTCACTTATCGCTAAAGAGCTGACCTACGATAAAGTACAGCTTTTAAAGACATTTCCCATTTTTAGAAATGGAAAATACAATGCAGGTTTGATAGTTAATAGAATCAATAAACGGTCACACCCATTTAGAATGTTGGCATTACGGACTCTGGGTTATGTAAAAGAGGCTGAAACGGCAAGTGAAAAAGATATTGCAGTAGGTTTGGAAGGACGTTTTGATAAAATACTGAGTGGTGGTACTGAAAAAGTATTGATGCAACGCGTAGGCAATGAAATGTGGTCGCCCGTCAATGATTTATCGGATATTGAGCCACGCAATGGGGAGGATATTGTCACCACTTTGGATATAAATATTCAAGATATTACCCAAGCTGCATTGATGCGTTCGGTCACGGCTTTTCAAGCTGAACATGGAACTGCTATTGTTATGGAAGTGAAAACAGGTAAAATCAAGGCTGTTGCCAATTTAGGATTGACAAAAGAAGGTTATTGGGAAGATTATAATTATGGTATTGGTATGCCGATTGAGCCGGGTTCTACCTTCAAATTGGCGTCCATGATGTCCCTTTTAGAAGATGGTTTAGTGAAATTATCGGATACTGTGGATATTATGAACGGTCGTAGAGCCTATTTTGATGCCGTTATGGAAGACCATGAACGCACCAATAAGACTTTAGTAACGGTGAAAGAAGCTTTTGCGGCATCTTCTAATGTAGGGGTTTCGGGGCTTATGTTTGATAATTATCAAGCAAAACCAGCTGCTTTTATTAAGCATTTAAAAGATTTTTATTTGACTCTTCCTACGGGTGTAGAAATTGAAGGTGAAGGTGCACCTTATTTCAAAGACCCCAATAATCCAGCCGATGCGTGGAGTGGCATCACGCTGCCGTGGATGAGTATTGGTTATGAATTAAAAGTGACACCCTTGCAATTATTGGCGTTTTACAATGCCGTGGCGAATGATGGCACTTTAATGAAACCTTATATAGTGAAGTCCATTCAACAGTTTGGTCAAGTTAAAAAAACATTTAAAGATTCAGTTATAAAAAATAAAATTGCCACCAAAGCCACACTCGAACAGGCCCGCGAGTTATTAGAAGCGGTAGTAGAAATGCCGGGCGGCACTGCCTATAAGTGGCGCACTTCTCAATATCGTTTTGCTGGTAAAACGGGTACGGCGCAATTGAATTACGGTAAAAACAAAGGAAAAGACCATACAGGCGGTTATCAAGGCTCATTTGTGGGATATTTTCCCGCTGAAAACCCGATTTATTCGTGTATTGTGGTTATTTCTAAGCCTAAATCTGGTTTTTATGGTGGTATCGTAGCAGCTCCAGTTTTCCGTGAAATTGCCGATAAACTCATGGCAAGCAATATTGCTTTGAGCGAACCCATTAATGTGAAAGGAAAACCCGTTGCCTCGGCTGCCACATTGCCCGATGATGTCGGTTTTAAAGATGATTTGGTGAAAGCATTGACGGCTTTTAAAATGAAATATGAAATCTTGAATAAAGATGAAGATTGGACAAGCCTAAAAGCCAAAGGGGACACCATCAATATCACGCCCCGTAATTTATTGACTAAAAAATCCATCCCCTCAGTAGTGGGCATGGGTTTGAAAGATGCCTTATACGTTTTAGAAAATAGAGGATTAAAAGTGCAATTCAGTGGATATGGAAAAGTGGTCGCGCAATCCTTAAACCCCGGTGGTCCCGCACAAGGGCAGGTGATTTCTATTAAATTGGAGTAAATAGGACTAAATACCGAGGGGTATGATTTTTTAAAAATAACGCCCAATAGAAATTCCACCACTCCAATTTTCAGAAATACTAAAAGATTGTTTTGTATATCCACCTAAAGAAGTTGGAATTGGAGTGAAATTTAGTTGGGATAAAGGAATACTATTATATAAGCTGACTTGATATTGCAATCCAATTGTGGTTTTAATTTTAGAAATATCATATTTATAAGTGATTACTCCAGTGGGGTTAAAATAGAATTTTTTACCATTCATTATAAGCCCTGCGCCAGCACTTAATATTTGTTTATAGCCAAAATTGTATTTAACTATTGATAGAGTATGGTTAGTAGAAGATGAAAATGATGGAAATGTTTTTAAGAAATAGTCGGAGGCAACTGAGAAAGAATTTTGCCATGATATAAAGCTATTATACTTATTTTTATGTTTGAAAATAGTTCTTTCATAGCCAATTCCATACGATAAATAATCATTATTCCACATACTGAACCAAAGGATTGAGATTTCATTTTTTTTATCGCTTCGTCCTTTTTTTAAATGATTAGTATTGTAATTATGCTTTATTTGGGCATTTACATTCAAAAAACTTAAAAATACGATGAGGACTGTAAGTTTTAATTTCATGTTAAAAGGTTTAGAGTGAGGAAAAACTACTTTAAAAAGGGTTAAATACTGAGGGGTATGATTTTTAGAAATCTCGTATTTCAGTAGTTTAGTAAACGGAATAATAAACGTTTTCAAAGAAAACGCTTATTATTCCGTTTACTAAACTGCTTATCGAGAATTAAATTTTAACCTCCAAACCACATTTTAAAAAAAACTTATTGGAGCGATATAATAAAGGAAGATGGGAGCCTTCAAAGCTCCGTCTGTATTCACCGATGGCACTTAATTGTAGATTTTTTGAAATTTTATAACTCAATCCACTACCTAAAGTGACATCATAATTGAGGAAATAAAAATCAGTTCTACTATAATTGGCATTAAAAGGTCCAGCATCTAATAAAACTCCTGTTGTTTGATCTAATTTAGGATAAGTTTCGTTACGATGTTCAAAAAAGTTGAATCTAAATAAAAGTCCTCCTTTAACAAAAAACTCAAAATTTTTAGAAGAGTATAATTGATAAATATAAGAAATGGGAATATTTAAGTTGATATATTGTTTAGTGTAATAATAAGGGCAATAAATAAGTCCGCCACTAAATCCACCATTTGGAAGGCATGAAGATTTTCTCAATAATTCATATACGTTACTATCTTTGAAAATATATAAGTATTGATATTCAATTTCTAATCCAGCCGACAATTTACTCTTAGGAGTAAGGCTTTTTTGAAATTCTATGCCCAAAATATGTTCAAATGAGGCGTTAGGAGGCTTTGGGGCAGATTTTAATAAAGAAAACCCTGTATAGATATTGAGATAATCGTATTTTTCTTTTTTCTTTTGAGCGAAAACATTTGTTAGACTTAATATTACGATAAGGACTGCAAGTTTGAATTTCATGTTAAAAGGTTTAGAGTGAAATAGATTGAACGAAAAAATGAATCTTTAGATTAGAATGAATACCATTTTAACATACTTTTTAAATCGTTTGTTAAAAGTTTTAAAATTTTGAAAAAATTAACCGAAATACTGAGCAATATTAAAACGCTCCAAACACAAGGCAATATGGATATTTCCATTGCCAATATCGTGTTTGATAGCCGTAAGGCGGAGGAGGGAAGTCTATTTGTGGCGGTACGAGGTACGCAAGTAGATGGTCATCAATTCATTGATAAAGCCGAGGGGCTTGGGGCGGTTGCTGTCGTGTGTGAGGAATTACCCGATGCTTTGGATGCTGATGTGGCTTATATTGTGGTGGAAGATGCGGCAGCGACTTTGGGTCTGTTGGCAGCGAATTTTTATGACAATCCTTCTGAAAAATTGAAATTAGTGGGCGTCACTGGTACTAACGGTAAAACGACCATTGCGACACTTTTATACGACCTTTTTACGGGTTTGGGCTATAAATGTGGCTTGATTTCGACGGTGGAATATAGAATTGCGGGTAAAATTATCCCTTCTACGCACACCACGCCCGACCAAATTGCGCTTCAAAGCCTTTTGGATACGATGGTTACTGAGGGGTGCGAATATGCTTTTATGGAAGTGAGTAGCCATGCAGTGGAGCAAAAACGCATTGCAGGATTGCATTTTATTGGCGGTATTTTTTCAAATATTACGCACGACCATTTGGATTATCATAAAACCTTTGATAACTATTTAAAAGCTAAAAAAGCCTTTTTTGATAACTTGCCAAAAGCAGCTTTTGCTTTAACCAATGCCGATGATAAAAACGGTAAAGTCATGCTTCAAAATACCAAAGCCACTAAATATGCTTATGCTTTGCGTCGAGTAGCGGATTTTAAAGCTAAAATACTGGATAATGGTATTTTGGGCTTGCAACTTGATTTGGATGGTCATGAGTTTCACGCCCGCATGATAGGCGAATTCAATGCTTATAATCTCTTGGCGGTATATTCTGCTGCCGTTTTATTAGGCATGGATAAAGTGGAGGTTTTAACAATATTGAGCAATTTGAAAGGTGCTGAAGGGCGTTTTGATTATATCCACGACCCTAAACGGGATATAGTGGCGATAGTGGATTATGCCCACACGCCCGATGCTTTAGAAAATGTGCTTGAAACGATTCAGATTTTACGTAAAAAAGGGCAACGCATCATTACCCTCACAGGTGCGGGTGGGGATAGAGACCCTGCTAAGCGCAAATTTATGGGTAAAATAGGGGCAACAATGAGTGATTTATTGATTTTGACATCTGATAATCCGCGCACCGAAGACCCCCTCAGTATAATCGAACACATGAAGGCTGCCTTGACGCCTGATTTAATGAGTAAAACGCTCGAAATACCCGACCGCCGCCAAGCCATTAAAACGGCAGTAAAAATGGCACAAAAGGGCGATATTATCCTTTTAGCGGGTAAAGGACATGAAAAATATCAAGATATAAACGGCATAAAGCACCCTTTTGATGATAAAGAAGAAGTGTTGAAGGCATTTTAAGATAAATGTAAGTATTCAAAAAGAGGTTACTACACAAAATTTTATAGAGAAAAAGTGTTGAACGGTGGCTAATAATGAAAATTATTAGTTACCGTTTTTTTATGGAAAATCTTTTTAAAACCATACACAAAAAATATATTGATTAAAAGCACCATAATTCGTGCAAATTCGTGGTCTCATACACGTAATTAGGTTTTTATGTATGGTTTCAAATAAATCTTTAACTTGCATGAAAGTTCCAAATTTTTAACCAAACCAATTTTTAAATGAAAATAAGACTCTTACTTGCCTCGTTGTTATTCGTTTCCCTATTAAATGCTCAAAATAAAGCCCCTCAACGTACAGAAGGGGATGGGCCTTACACTCAACTCATTATTAGAGGTGTGACGCTCATCAATAGCACGGGTGCACCACCGATTGGGCCTGTGGATATTGTGGTGGAAAAGAACAGAATTAAACAAATTAAAACGGTGGGATTCCCCGGTGTGCCGATTGATAGCACAAAACGACCGAAACTCAAAGCGGGCGGTAAGGAATATGATTGCTCTGGGATGTATTTGCTCCCCGGTTTTGTGGATATGCACGGGCATATTGGCGGCAAATCGCAAGGTGCAGATGCTGAATATGTCTTTAAATTGTGGATGGGGCATGGCATCACGACTATCCGCGACCCATCGGCAGGGAATGGTTTGGATTGGGTTTTGGATGAAAAGAAAAAAAGTAATGCTAATGAAATCACTGCACCCCGCATATTGGCTTATACTGCTTTCGGAATGGGCTTGGATGATGCCGTTGCCACACCCGAAGAAGCGCGAATATGGGTACGTGAAAATGCTAAAAAGGGAGCAGATGGCATCAAATTCTTCGGCGCGAATCCTGACGTGATGGCGGCGGCTTTGGAAGAAAATAAAAAATTGGGCTTGCGTTCAGCTTGTCATCATGCCCAGATGGATGTGGGCAGATGGAATGCTTTGAACTCTGCAAGGGCAGGTTTGACCACTTTAGAGCATTGGTACGGCTTGCCAGAAGCTCTTTTTGCGGATAAAACGATTCAGGACTACCCCCCTCAGTATAACTACCAAAATGAGACGAATCGCTTTGAAGAAGCGGGTAAATTATGGAAACAAGCGGCTCCTCCATTTTCTGATAAGTGGAATCAAGTGATGAATGAATTATTAAAATTGGACTTTACACTCGACCCCACTTTTAATATTTATGAAGCCAATCGTGACCTCATGCGCGCTCGCAATCAAGAGTGGCACAATGAATACACGATGCCAAGCCTTTGGCGTTTTTATATGCCTAATCGCATTTCACATGGCTCATATTGGAATAATTGGGGAACAGAACAAGAGGTGGCTTGGCGTGAAAATTACCGCCTTTGGATGGCTTTTGTGAATGAATATAAAAACCGTGGTGGACGGGTCACAGCGGGGTCTGACTCGGGTTTTATTTTTCAATTATATGGTTTTGCTTACGTTCGGGAGTTGGAGCTATTGCGTGAGGCGGGTTTTTCACCGTTGGAAGTGATTCGTTCAGCTACTTTGTACGGTGCACAAGCGTTGGGCATGGATAAAGAAATCGGCTCCGTGGAAGTAGGAAAAATGGCTGATTTTGTCATTTTAGAAGAGAACCCGCTTGAAAACTTGCAAGTTCTCTACGGCACGGGTGCTATCAAATTGAATGATAAAAATGAAGCGGTAAGAGTCGGTGGCGTCAAATATACCGTCAAAGATGGTATTGTCTATGAAGCTAAAAAGCTGTTGGAAGATGTCCGTAAAATGGTGAAAGAAGCTAAAAAGGGTAGAGAATTGAAACAACCTGGGGTGAAGGATAATGAGAATTAAGTTTTAATATTCGAACT
>JANPHO010000053.1:0-18390 GCA_031424515.1 Saprospiraceae bacterium | reverse complement strand
GATCAACACGCGCTTTGGATAAACCCTAATAATCCCAATCAATTATATGCAGGCAATGATGGTGGTTTTTACACCTCCGATAGTGGTGGGAATTCATGGAATTTTAAAGATAATTTACCCATTACGCAATTTTATACTTGTGAAATAGATTTCAAAAATCCTCAACGCCTTTATGGTGGCACGCAGGACAATGGTACTTGGCGTACCCTTACAGGTGCAACAAACGATTGGGCACACATATCGGGAGGCGATGGTTTTGTGTGTTTAGTTGACCCTTCGGACAATAAGTATGTTTATGCTTCTTCTCAAAATGGCAGTTTTTATCGCTCCACTGATGGTGGCTCAAACTTCCAAAGTGGTTTGCAAGGTATTAACCTATCTGAGCCGCGTAATTGGAAAACACCCGTTATAATATCACCCAATAATCCTGCTACTTTATATTATGGTTCAAACCGCATTTATCGCTCTACAGATAGGGCGAATTCATGGGTCGCTATTAGTCCCGACCTTTCAAAAGGGAATACAACAGGAAATTTGGCTTATGGAACGCTTACTGCCCTCGCCGTTTCGCCTAAAAACGCTCAAATAATATATGGCGGCACCGATGATGGCAACGCTTGGGTCACTTCCGATGGCGGTACGAATTGGACTAAAATCAACAATGGCTTACCCAATAGATGGGTGACGAGCATAGCTGCCGACCCTTTTGATGAAAATACCGCTTATATCACTTTTTCAGGTTATAAGTGGCGAGATTATCAGCCGCATGTTTTAAAAACGAGCAATAAAGGAATGACGTGGACAGATATTTCCTCTAATTTGCCCCAAGCTCCTGTGAACGATTTCATTATTGACCCGTCTTTTAATTCCAATAATCAAAAAACGTTTTATGCAGCTACGGACTTTGGCGTTTATGTTTCTTACAATAATGGAGGGACTTGGGTAGCTTTGGGAACGGGTTTGCCTTTGGTGTCTGTGATGGATATAGTTTTACATGATTCATCCCGCACGCTTGTGGCAGCCACACATGGTCGTTCGATGTACCGTATTTCATTGCCTAATACAATTCCGACTATTTCAATAAGCGGAAGTGTAAAACGTGAAAAAGGAGATACCATTTCAGCCCAAATTTCGCTTTTCAGCAATATCAATAATGGTCTTTTTAAATCTTTAAACACAAGCTTATTCAATTTTAACGATTTAAACGCCAATCAGACTTACGAAATAAAACCTTTCAGAAATGATAATCCCGTGCGCGGCGTTACCACTTTCGATATTGCGCTCGTGACACGTCACATATTGGGAATTACCCCCCTCAGTACGCCGTACAAAATAATTGCGGCGGATGTGAATAATGATAGAGAAATAGATGTGGAGGATATTTTACTCACGCGAAGGCTCATTCTTCGTCAAATAGATACTTTTCCAAACAATACATCGTGGCGTTTTATTCCTAAAAACTATGTTTTTACGGATAATTCCGCCCCTTTTGCTGCGCCATTCCCTGAATCATTGCTGTATAACGGGCTGAATGAAAATATCTTAAATGCCGATTTCTATGCAATAAAAGTCGGTGACGTCAATGAGTCCGCTAATTTATTCATTAATCCCAATGTGGATAGTGTGGCTAAAAAGAATAACCTTATTAAAAGACAGTAAGGATTATTTTAAAACGTACCCCCTCAGTATGGGCGATATATTGAGCCTTTTTTAATGTAAAATTTCAAGTTAGAGCGCTCAAGACTGTAGTTTTTTAATCAAGGACAAAATATAATCCTGCTATTATTTTAATTTTAAAAACTTTTTCTTGTGAAATTTGTAATGAATAGGTTTTATATTTGCATCGAAATATATTTTTCATAAAAATACTCTATCCGTTGTCATGGCTTACAAACAAGACTTCATTTATGTGCAAGGCACTGAACCACACCGCATCCGTACTAAAGAAATTATCACATCACATCCTGAGGTCAAGAAATTGATTACTAAAAATCCAACGACTTTCCTTTGGATTACAGCGTGTGTGGTCATGCAAATCGGTATCGCTTATTTACTTCGTGACCAAAGTTGGTGGTTAGTCGCTGCTGCTGCTTGGTTGATAGGCGCATTTCCGACACATACTCTTTTCGTATGCATCCACGAAGCGGCGCACAATTTAATATTCAAAGCGCCTCGCAATAATATCTATGCGGGCATCTTTGCTAATTTGCCTTCGGTACTCCCTTCGGCAATTTCATTCAAAAATTATCATATCAAACACCACGCTTTTCAGGGGGTTCATGAACTGGATGCTGATTTGCCAAGTGTTTGGGAAGCAAAATTGATTAATAATTATTTTATTGGTAAAGCCTTATGGCTACTGTTTTTCCCTGTATTTCAAGCGGTGAGAACTATTAGATGCAGCGAATTAGCCGTTTTTGACCGTTGGGTAGTCTTAAATTTAATCGTACAGATGACTTTCAACGTGGCGGTTATTTATTTTTGGGGATGGGCTGCTTTTGGTTATTTGACCTTGAGCTTCTTCTTTTCCGTCGGATTGCATCCGCTGGGCGCGCGTTGGATTCAAGAGCATTATCTGGTACTTGACCAAAACCAAGAGACTTATAGCTATTATGGCAGATTGAATGGTGTAAACATGAATGTGGGCTACCATAATGAACACCACGATATGCCTTCTATTCCTTGGAATAATTTGCCTAAACTCAAAGCGGCGGCTCCTGAATTTTACGATAATTTATTGTCGCATCAATCTTATACAAAGCTATTTTTCACATTTTTATTCAGCCAAGAAGTCGGACTTTTCTCTCGTATTTTGAGAAAAGAACGCGGTGTTGTAAAAATGGATGATAACTCTACTCCAGATGTGCACATCATAAAAAGTGAAAAACCGGCGGAAGTCGCGGCTTAATTGAAATCTTTTAAGGTATTTCATAAAACAAAGTCTGAGCAATTTACAACTGCTCAGACTTCGTCTTTTTACCCCCTCAGTATCAAGCACATTTTCTAATCTCTACGCACCTTACCCAGCCCACTAATGGATTTTTTTATAGATTTTGGCTCGCCTTTGTACTTGATTCTACCCATGCCTGACACTTCTGCATCCAATACATTTTCAACATTACAGGACAAGTTGCCTAAGCCGCTGATATCGCATTGGGCATTTTGAATCACTAAATCCATCAAATCTATATTTCCCGTGCCACTCAAAAGAATACGGGCATTTTGTACTTTGCCCATCATATCAATATTGCCCACGCCACTTAACTCGAGTGAAAGGCTATCATATTCCGTATCGTCTATCTCAAGTGTATTCGCACCACTCACCACAATATCGAGATTACGACCTTTTAATTTATTGATAGCCCTGATTTTACCTGCACCGGAAAAGTTCAGTTTTTCAAAAGAAGGTGCCGATATGCGGATTGTCGCTTTATCAAAATTATCCCAGATATCGCTGTCTCTATCCAACTTAATTCTGAGGATACCGTTCACAACTTCCGTTTCTAATAACCTAATTACCTTATTTCTTGCTTCTATTTCAAAGCTAAAGCTATCCGCTTGAGTAAGGTATATATCGGCAGCAAGGCTGGAGTAAACACCCGTAAAATCCTTCACTGGTTTGGTTTCCAATACATCGCCATTCTTTCTATTTTGCGCAAAACCTAAATTCAGAAACAATAAAATGAGTCCAATAATATAAAAAAGGGTTTTCATGATATGCATTATTTTAAAAAGTGAGACAATACTTATTCTAAAAAGACATTCAAACACCTTTTTACCCCTATCTCAACGTTGCTCAAAATGAATACACCCTAAAAAAGCAAAAAGGTTGCTGGACGAACCAGACAACCTTTTTTATATATTTTTACCTGTTTTAAAACCCTCGTTTTATTGCTTTTTCTTTTTAGAAGACGCTACGTTTTCGCTCAATGTAATTACTTGTGCATTAGATGCATCATCAATAGCCAAATAACCTTCATTTGGGCGACTCACTACACGGATGAATTGCGACTCTGTAACCGGCGCAGTTTCAAAATTGCTACCGTTTGCTTTTGCAATATCTTGCCAAGCTACACCATCAGTGCTCGCTTGCCATTGAAGATACGTCGTTTCTTCGTTATAGCCGATTGCTTTTAAAATGACTTGTTGCCCAGCGCGAACTGTTGATTTACCACCATCTATTTTCACAGATAATGTATTTTTTACACTTGATTTTTGAGCAGATACTTGGAGCGATGTAATGATAATTAGGCAGAGAGAGAATAGGACTTTCTTAATCATGAGACTCGTTTTTAAATTTAAAGATTCTGGTTAAAAAAATGAGCGATTAGCAATAATACCCTAAAAAAAGTATGCCAACTTTTATTTAAAAAGCTGATAATAGTCACTAAGTGTTATTTTACTTACATTTTTAATTCCTTCATATTTCATCAAATATGATTATTGAAGTATGTAATTATGCCACTAAAGCCCGTTTTGGGAGTGAAGGGCAGCTCATTGGAACAAACTGTTCTTTGGGAATTGAAAGATAAAAAGTAGTACCGACCCCCTCAGTAGAAGTGAGCCACATACGCCCGCCCATGTTGTCAATAATCTTTTTGCACGTTGCCAATCCTATACCTGAGCCTTCATAAGCCGCTCGCGAATGCAGTCTTTGAAAGAGTGTAAATACCTGTTCTTGATATTCTTTTTTAATCCCAATGCCATTATCCTCTATTGAAATAGTAAAATCAGTCTTATTTTCGGTTGCTTTTACTATAATCTTCGGCGTTTCATTGGGTTTTCTGAACTTGATGGCATTGGCAATAATATTTTGAAAAAGCTGCGACATCTCGGTCATCGAAGCATGGATATGGGGCAACGAATCCGAAATAATTTCTGCGTTCGTTTCTTGAATCAGTACAGTTAGGTTATTCTTAACCACCAATAGCCTCTCGTTAAGGTCGATATTTTTTATATCCTCGGTATTTTTACCCAATCTCGAGTATTGTAATAAATCATCCAATAGGCTTTGCATCCGAATGACACCATCGGTAACAAAATTCATAAACTCTAATTGATTGGGATTGAGTTGGTTGCCCAATGAGCGTCTGAGGAATTCGGTGTACATGCGCACCATTCTCAAGGGCTCTTTGAGGTCATGCGAAGAAGCATAAGCAAAGGTTTCTAAATCTTGATTGGATTTCACCAACCTTTGTTCAATAGCTTTTAGCACTTCCGTTTGTTCCAGTATAGCTTGTTTTTGAGCCTCTAATAATACGTTTTTTTCATTCAGTTTTTTGATAGTCATAATTCTACTTGTCTCAATAATTTTTAACAGTAAGAATATGAAACTACTGAGAACGATATAATTAATGATGTAATAGTTATCCGAATAAGGAATTCTATTGACTTCGGGGTGACTTTTACCATAAAATAAAGTGCCTATATAAAATAGGTGCAAAACAATAAGCCAGAAAAAACCTAATTTCCTATTTGAAAAAAGCATAACCATCAATGGACCCAACATGAGCCATATCATATCATCTGAGTGAATACCGCCTGTAATATGGATAGTGGGCGCTAAAAATAAAAACCATGAGATGGCCACAAGGTTCCCTGCAACTAAAAAGTTTCCGTTTTTTTTAAAAACCAGAAGCATAAGACCAATTATAGGAATCGCTAAGTAGGTGGAATCACTTCTCTCTTGTAAAATGACTTGATTAATAATCGTCATCAATACCGTAATCCCAATCATAGCCCAATGTATAAGCACTAAAACAAGTGCTTTTCGGTATAAAGCAGGCTGTGATTTTAGCTTATCCGCAACAAAGTAGATTGCTATATTTTTAAGATATGTCATTAAAATATTGATTTATGTTTATTTGTTTGGGTATAAAAATAGAGCGAATACCCTTATACTGTTACGTTACAAAGGTGATACCATTAATTGAAAATATAGTCTTCCGGTTGTTAATTGATGTCTGACACTATTAGCACATACCCCTCAGTAAAACGCCCTTGCGAGAGGTTACGCAAGGGCGTTTTTACTGAGGGGGTGTTTACTTGAACATTAATTTTTTCACTTCAACAAAACTACCTCCCATGAGATAGCCTGGATAAAAAAGGATTTTAAAAAAGATTAAAAAACGGTTCATATCATCGCTGTATCGAAAGGGGTTATCAAAAACACCTCCTAACCATCCCATATTATCATAATTAGGTTGAATATCTACTTTATACCCAACTATCAAATACATCAAAAACGCCCCACCAAATATCAATTTTAGGTTAAAAGATTTCTCTATAATGAATTCAGAATTCAGTAGTTGGTAAAATATAAACCAAAACAGCATTTGCCCAAAAATCAAAAACAACCAATTAATCGGCTCGCCTTTTTTAGGCTTTTCTCTATCCTTAATTTCTCCAATGGGATGTAGGTTTTTCCTTTCCCATAACCATTCAAATAAGCTCATTTTAATGAATTTTATTGTTTTAAGCCTACAATTTATGTTTCAGTTGTTATTTTTGAGTGCTTTTACTGAGGGGTAACATAATTGAAAATTGGCAGTAAAATCTTAAAATTTTACTACCAATTCTCCATTTTTAATTATCAATTTTCCATTAAAAATTACGCTTCTGGTAATTTATTGCCCTTATCCTTACCCCAGCTTTCCAATAATTTCAAGCCAAGTAAGTCAATAACGCTGCCGCCACCGCCATCACTACCGCCTGTGATTAACACATCAGGGATAATTTTGACGCCTTTTTCACCAATTATTTCAGCGACTTTCATCTGAACGAAACCATTTCCACCAATGGCTTTTACTTGTAGTTCGTATGCTTCGGCGTTGGATTTACCAATAGCAAGGATTTTTGACGCTTCAGCATCACCTACGGCTTTGGTTCTTCCAGCTTCGGCATCACCCATCACACGAAGTTTTTCAGCTTCAGCTTGTGCAATGAGTTTCACGCGTTGTGATTCGGCTTCGGCTTGCACTTTTACCCCCGCCGCTTCACCATTGGCTTTTTTAACCGCGGCATCAGCCACTCGTTCGGCAATTTGTACGCCTTGTTGCGCTTCTACAATTTGTTTTTGCATATCCGCTACCGCCGTTTCTTTTTCAAGGGTTTGGCGCGTCTCTTGAGCCATGCGCTGCGTTTCGTAAGTGACTTTTTGCTCCTCAGCTAATTTACGGTCGGTCAAGGTTTTCATCAATGATTCAGGTGGAACAATGTCACCAATCAAAGTATCCACACCATTCACATTATATTGCTCTAATACCGCACTGATATGCTGACGAGCCGAGTCTTGACGTTCTTTACGTTGCGTTAAAAATGAAATTACATCCGCAGTTTGGGCTGAGTTACGGAAATAGTTACCGATTGTCGGCTCTAAAACTTGGCTCACAAGGTTCATCATTGTACCGAATCGAGCAATCACTTTAGGCGCTTCAAAACTTGGAATATGGATAATTTGTGATACATCTAAATTAAAAGGGAAACCATCTTTTGAGCGCACTGTAATCGTGGAAAGGTGACGGTCAAGGTTGTGGCTTTCGTTGCGTGCAGTTGCCCAATTCAGCACTAAATTGGTGGTAGGTACGACTTCCACTTTCATGGTGTAGGGGTTTAAAGGGTATTTACCAGGTCCGAGTGGCTCATTCCAAACACCTTTATTGCCTCTTGCTACGATATTACCGTGTTTGAAATCGTCTCCACTAACGTCTTTACCGTCAGGACCCACGTAAGAGTTGACCACACCGACGAAACCAATGGGAATTTGTACCATATCCACTTGCTCGATTTGGACAAACCACGGATTGAAAATGTACATACCCGCCAATACGATTTGTTGTTGCAAACCACGGCGTCCGCCATTTTTTAAAAAAACATCGGCATCTTGATAATTATTATGTCCCGGTACGTCATGTCCCGCAATTTGCCCTTGGTCGAGCGGTTCGCCGTCGAGAGATGTGATGATACCCACTTTATTCTCCTCTATTTGTGTCATCTCGGCCAAGACTATTTCAAATAAAAAAGTATTGATTCGGTACGTACCGGCAGTGATAATAGCTGCTTGACGACCTTTTTGGCCACCATTTTTTAAAAACATTTCAGCGTCTTGAAAAGAGTCGGACGGCACAGAGTGGGCTAAAACGCGCCCTTTAGCGAGTTCGGCACCATCTTTTGCCACCAATAAACCAATTTGCCCCGAAGGGATTACGTTCAGCGGTTGTAATGTTATTTCATATTGCCAAAGCCATTTCCAGAAGTGAATGCCCGGAGGGAGCGTTTGGGCTTGATAACCTGCCTCCCCCTCAGTAGCGATGATGCGCCCCGCAGGAAGTTCGCGTTTATCGCCAAAAAGGACGAATTTTTTAGTAACTAAACCGATTTTATCCTCAGGCACCATAACGATACCGAGTAATTGAAAGACAAAGCGATAGCCGATTACCATTATTATCAATACTGGTATCCACCATAGATGAAGGTACTGTTCCATTATTAGGTTAATATTTAGGAAGTGAATTAAAAAATTGATTCTTTAAATAATTGTGTTCTTCTTTGAGACTTTAAAGTGTCTAATACTGAGAGCCTGCCCCGAGTACTCGGGGGGGTGGATGGTTGGGAAAATTTTGCATTATCTTGTTTTAACGAATATGATAAAAAGTGTTTAAAAATGGTAATGAATTTAAAATTTTAAAAATTAATCGAATATCCAATAAACCTCAAAGTCTGAAAATTAATTCAGGGCTTCCGACCAATATGACGTTTTATACGACCAATTCAAGCAAAATTTACACTATCGTTAAGTTTTTGTTGAAAAATAATTTTAAGCATAAAAGCACTGAGGGGTACTCTTGGAAGGTTTTCAAAAGTAAAAAAGTTAATAATACATTAAAAGGGATTAAACGATATGCTATCCCTCAATCAGGTTATTGAAACTCTTATTTAAAAGTATTACATTTGCATATTGAAATACCATTTTATCATCTCAATAAACGATTGATTTTTAACGATTTAAAGAATACTCATGAACAGACAGCTACTTTTTTTAGTTGCTTTTTTAGCATCTTTCTCTGTGTTCGGTCAGAGCACGGACTGTAAAAAATATACAGTCGCCAATACCAATTCCATCTGTAATCCAACGACTTGGCAGCCTTTTATATTGAGGTCAGGTAATACCCGCTTCTTTGCGGATCAAGTTGAATTCAGAGAAAATGGTGATAATACAGCCACCATCAAAGGCGTCGGGCGGGACGAAACTTGGCAACCCATCCAGTTCAATCTGACTTTTTCGGGTAAAAGTGCCACTGCTGTGAATGGTTTCCCTTTTTTAACAAATTGCCTACAAAATAAAGTCGTCAGCACCTCTGCTTGGGTTTATTATAGCAGTGTTATGGGCTCGATAATTTATAATCAAGATACTTGCGCTATTTCAGGGTTTTCAACTGCGCCGCTTGGTTTACAAATTGGAGTAGGTGCGAATACGCAAAATGATGAAGATTTGGGTGGTTTCACGACATTAAAAGGTCAATTTAAACAACAAACCACACCGAGCAGTTTTGAAATGGCTTTCAAATTGGTAAGCCCAGAGGCTGTAACGTGCTTAGGGGGCAATGTGAGTGATTGCACTAATGATACGCAAGCCCCTGAGTTTGCGAACTGTCCAAAAGATTTGTACAGAGCCACCACAGAGCCACTTTACGAAGTGACTTGGGTAGCGCCTACTGCAACTGATAATTGTAGCACCCCCTCAGTAGTGAGCAATTATAGCTCAGGTTTTAAGTTCACTACGGGCACGAATACCACAGTAACTTATACGGCTACTGATGCTAAAAATAACAAAAGCACTTGTAGCTTTAAAGTAAACGTTGCCCTTGTTGTACCTGTGGTGACCAACCCATATTGCGTTTCAAGAGGTACTATTCCGTGGGAAGAGTGGATTGCAAACGTCACTTTGGCGGATTTGAATAATCCAAGTGATAAATCACGTGATATTGCAGGCGTGCCTTTTGTGGCAGGTTATAGCGATTATAGAGATAAAACAGCCACAATTCGCCAAGCTAAGACCTACGCCATGATATTGACACCCGGTTTAAGCTATTCAGCAAATCCAGCTGACTTATACTGGCGCGTTTGGATAGATTTCAATAACGATAAAGATTTTAATGATGAAGGCGAGCTTGTGCTTGATAAACCAAACGGCAATCAATCACTTACTGCTAATATAACCATTCCAGCCAATGCTGTTATTGGTAAAACACAAATGCGCGTAAGTGCTAAAAAAGGAGGAATTTCAACTTCGTGTGATGTTTTTGATAGAGGTGAAGTCGAAGATTATACAGTGGATATTAAATTGGCTGACCCTTGTGATATTGATTCAAAGCCGCCTGTATTCGCCAATTGCCCAGCTAATGTGAATGTAAAAACCGAAGGAACTACTGCAACTGCCACATGGATTGCTCCAACTGCAACGGATAGTTGTGGTGCGCCTACATTGACCAGTAATTTTGTTCCGGGCGCAACATTTCCTTTGGGTACAACGGCTGTAACCTACACTGCTACTGACGCCAAAGGCAACAAAGCCATTTGTACTTTCAATGTAATTGTTAAAATAGATGAATGCGCTGGTGATAAAACAGCACCAGTTTTCAGTGCATGTCCTCAGAATATCACGATTACAACGCTTCAAACTTCTGTAGCTGCTACTTGGACGGCTCCCACAGCAACTGATAGCTGTAGCATCCCAACGATAACAAGTAATTTTGCTCCGGGCTCTTTATTTCCAATTGGTACTACAGCTGTAGTCTATACGGCAATAGATGCCAAAGGCAATAAGTCCACTTGTACATTCAATGTGATTATTTTAAAAGATGAGTGTACAAATGATACTGAAGCACCTAAGTTCACTAACTGCCCTCAAAATATCACTGTCAACTCAAGTGACCCTACAATAGCGGTTACATGGGTATTACCTACAGTGACGGACAATTGTAAAGTGGATTCTTTAATTAGTAATTTTATTCCGGGTTCACTTTTCTCGGTGGGTACAACAACCGTAACCATTACAGCAAAAGATGCTAAGAAAAATCAAGCAACTTGTACATTTACAGTTACCGTAAAATCAAATACGGTAGTGAATTCAGGTGATATTGAACTAACACTTGTAGCTAACCCTACTACGTATAAAAAATTATCGAATGTCAATTTTAAATTAACCGCTAAAAACAAAGGCACAACAGGGTTTACTGATATTAAAATACAATTTAAACACCCTAAAGGCGCTGCGAACGGTGGGAATGCAACCCCCTCAGTAGGAAGTTGGACAGAATTCTGTCCGAATGCTACTTTGTGTTTTGAGTGGTCGATTCCTAAATTAGATGCAGGGATAACGGCTACTTTGGATTTGCCATTGTATATCCAAGATATTGATACAATATTGATTGCTACCGCAAGCCTTTTATCCTCAACGCCAACGGATACAGCAAGAGCCAATAACTCAGTCACCATCACTGTGAAACCGGCCAGTACCACTGCCAACGGTTACGTAAACGACCAAAAGGCAAATGAAAAAATGCCAATAGTTTTGCAGAGCGTTTTACCTACAATTACTGAGGGGTCACTCTACGTAAAGCTGGAAAGTATTCTTGAAAAAGATATTGATTTTGCCATTTATAGCGCGCATGGATTGCACGTAAAAGTCAATAAGCAGCATATAAAAATAGGCGATAATCAACTGCTTTTAAATGTTTCACAACTGGCATCTGGGGTGTATTGGATAGTGCCGCTGGAGAATAATAACGGCAATAAGCCTTTAAAATTCGTGAAAATCTAATCTGTTTTTAATAGAAAGACAATAAAACAAAAGCCTCTGATTTCAAATCAGGGGCTTTTGTTTTAATAAAAAAGAGCTATTTTAAGCTATTTTTAAAACCAATACTGAGGGGGCTATAGGCATGATGTGGGCATAAAAAAAGGGCAACCACTATTCGCATTGCGGTCACCCCTCACACTATGAAACACTATAATTTATCTTTATTCAAGAAGAAATTTAAATCAATAATAGGCATTTTTAAGAGTATAAATTTAAGTACTTTTTTCCTTAAATGAAACACTTAATCGCCTATCGAACAACAAATTTATGACTTGGTTCTTAAAATCGGAAACAAAATCGTTCTTTTTTCAAATAATTTTTTCCAAGACACTCACAAAGATAAATAAAATTTTTAATATTATCAAATTTTTAATTTAAAAAAATCTTGCCATTATACCATTCTTGCTCGATAATCGCGGCGTTTTTCTTATAAAATTTGATTGCAGGCTCATTCCAGTCCAATACCTGCCATTTAACTAAACGACATTCTTTTTGACGAGCTACCTCCAAATAAGTATCAAAAAGCAACTGCCCTACCCCATATTGCCGATATTTTTCGGTAACAACAAAATCTTCGAGGTACAACATTCGACCCTTCCACGTCGAATAAGACATATAATAAAAAATCATGCCTACAATATCCGCATTATCATCATCTACGGCAACGTGGGCTTCAAATATTTTTTCATTAAAATCCCGCTCATAATCTTCAATAGTAGCCGTGTGTGCTTCGGGAGCATTTTCATAAACCGCTAATTCATGTACAAGAGCATGAATAGCCGACATATCAGAAATCGTTGCCGCACGAACCGTTATATTTTTTTTCATTTTTACTACTATCTAAGTTTTAAAGACTCAAATATATGCTTAAAAATAAAAAAACATAGTTTCTTTCACGGAAACTATGTTTTTTTATTTTTAAGTACAAAACAGGATTCTACACTTTTTCTGATTGCTTTGAAATTTTCACTAATTCCTTTCGCTCTCTTTTCTTACGAACGTATAAAGAAGCGATAATACCTACCAATAAAAGACTGAATACTATCAGTAATGAAACAACTACTGGAATATGTACATACTCTTCAATCATCATTTTAATACCGATAAAAGCCAATATAGCAACAAGAGCCTTTTCAAGATACTCAAATTTTTCCATGGATGCAGCGAGTACAAAATACAGTGACCGCAACCCTAAAATAGCAAATATATTACTACTAAAAACTAAAAACGGGTCTTGGGTAATTGAAAAAACCGCAGGAACTGAATCAAAAGCAAATAAAATATCCGTGGATTCTACCACAATTAGAGCCACAAATAGCGTTGTAGCTGCGGTTTTACCATTTATCTTAGTAAAAAAATTGCCTGAGCCAAACGAATTACTGAGGGGTATGAATTTCTTGATAGCTCGTGTCGCCCAGTTTTTATCAAAATCCACTTCTTCACTTTCATCCGTTACTGCCATTTTATAAGCAGAATACAACAGTATAGCCCCAAAGACATAATTAATCCAACTAAATGCTTGCACCAATGCGAATCCGACTCCAATCATTAACCCCCTTGTAGCAATAACCCCGATAATGCCCCAAAACAAAATTTTGTGCTGATACTGAGGGGGTATTTTAAAATAAGATAAAATAAGCGCAATAACGAAAAGATTATCCACACTTAATGCCTGCTCTATCAAATAACCCGTCAGGTATTGCATAGCCGCATCTTTCCCAGTTGAATTTACGCCAAAACCCATAATTTGATTGTCGTAAATACCATATATCGCTAATGTAAAAAGTAAACCCAAAGAAATCCAGCCTAATGTCTGTCGAAATGATTCTTTAACAGTGGGAACGCCCTGTCTCAGTTTACTCAATATCGAGAGGTCAATAGCCAAAAGTACGAAGACTAAGCAAAGAAAAGCAATCCAAATAACCATATTTTTAAAATTTGAGAACCAGCTCTTTTAATATTTTGTTGATAACTCATTGATTATCAAATCTAAGAGTTATGTAAAATGAATGTATGAATCTTATGATTTTTAAAGGTAAGATTTCAGCTTAAAACACTAATAAATCGTATAAAGTTCCTAAAGAGCCGCAAATATCGTTTTCTTAATGGAAATTACACGCAATTTTTACAATTGAGTTCCATTATTTCAAGGATATTTCGACAAATACAGGATTACACCTTAATTTAATAAAAAACTAAATTCTCAATGAGTATTTCTACCTACGGAATACTAATTTTTTAACTTTGCCGCATGAAATTGACGATTTACAACTCCTTAACCGGTCAGAAAGAAGAATTTAAGCCCATCCACGAAGGTCGTGTAGGCATGTACGTATGTGGACCCACTGTTTACAACGATGTACACCTCGGCAATTGCCGTACTTTTGTCAACTTTGATGTCATTTATCGCTATCTTTTATATTGCGGCTACAAAGTCCGTTACGTGCGCAATATCACCGATGTCGGGCATTTGCTTGATGATGGTGAAGACCGCATGGCAAAAGGCGCACGCCTTGAGCAGCTCGAACCCATGGAAGTCGCTCAAAAATACACCAACGGATTTCATGATATGATGACAATTTTCAACTCATTGAATCCATCCATTGAACCACGGGCTACGGGGCATATTCCAGAGCAAATAGAGATGGTTCAAGAAATCATCGATAATGGCTACGGATATGAAAAAAACGGCTCAGTTTATTTCGATGTATTAAAATTTGCTCAAAAAACGGGCGTTTATGGCAAGCTATCGGGTCGAATTATAGATGATTTGATGAATGAAACCCGTGAATTGAAAAAGCAAGATGAAAAGAACCACCCAGCCGATTTTGCGATATGGATGAAAGCTGCACCTGAGCACCTGATGCATTGGAAATCGCCGTGGTCGGTCGGTTTCCCCGGTTGGCATTTAGAGTGTTCGGCTATGAGTACTAAATATTTAGGTAAAACGTTTGATATTCACGGTGGCGGCGGCGATTTAAAGTTCCCTCACCATGAAAATGAAGTGGCTCAAAACTTTGGTGCCTGTGGTTGCCAACCCGCTAATTATTGGATGCACGCCAATATGCTGCTTTTATACGGTAAAAAAATGTCGAAATCGGATGGCAATACCATTTCACCACCTGAGTTATTTGCGGGCAATAGTTCACATATTTCAAAGGGATATTCGCCAATGGTCGTGCGTTTTTTCTTTTTACAAGCACATTATCGCTCTACTCTTGATATCACAGATGAGGCACTTCAAGCAGCAGAAAAAGGTTATAAACGTTTGATGGAAGCATATAAAATACTTCAATCATTGGCTACTGACGGTAAAAACGCCGCTAATAGCGAACAAGAAAAAGAAGTAAATGAACTAATAGACGGTGCTTTTGAGGATATGAGTGAAGATTTCAATGCACCAAAAGCCATGTCGCGTTTATTTGAATTGGCTTCAAAAATCAATGCTTTTAAAGGCGGACAGCTGAATATCAATGAAATTACTGAGGGGTCTTTGGAGCGCTTGAAAAAAACGTTCAATGATTTCATTTTTAATATCCTTGGTTTTAAAGATGAATCTACATCTGATAACGGCTCGCAAGCATTAGAAGGCGTCATGCAACTCGTCATCGACCTTCGTGCCCAAGCACGCTCAAATAAAGATTTTGCTACCTCTGACAAAATTAGGGATGGTTTGAAAGAAGCGGGTATTCAATTAAAAGACTCAAAAGAAGGTACTTCTTGGGTAAAAGAATAAGTAAGGCGACAGAATAAAGGCGACAGGCGACAGTTCGTAAAATATTGACTATTAAATATTTAGACAATCTTAAAATAGCAATTAATTTTGTCCGATTACCTTAATAAAAACAACTTTCAATATGATTAGAAATAATTTGAAGTGGATTATGTTAGTTCTTATGAGCTTATTTGCCATATCAGTCATTCTGCCCTTGATTTCAGATATGGGAAAAGGCTGCAAAGCGGATACTACAACTGCCAATGTTGAAGAAACAAAGCCACTTCCAGATATTGCAATACCACAATTCAATCAAGATTCTGCTTATGTTTTTACCGATAAAATCGTCTCTTTTGGTCCCAGAGTCGTGGGTACTGAGGGGGCTGCTAAAGTAAAAAAATACGTTATCAGTAAATTCAAAGAATACGGTGCTGAGGTCATTGAACAAGCATTCGTGGCTAAAACCTACGACGGTAAATCACACAATGCCACCAATATCACGGCTCGCTATAACCCTCAAGCAACAAAACGGGTTGTGCTTTCAGCGCACTGGGACACACGCCCTTTTGCGGATAGAGATACGGCAGCAGCTTTAAAAAACAAACCCATATTGGGAGCTGATGATAGTGGCTCAGCAATGGGTATGCTCTTAGAAATGGCGCGTCAATTACAGACTACCCCCCTCAGTAATATGGGCGTGGATATCGTCTTTTTTGATGCTGAGGACTACGGAAACCCTGTTGAAGGGGCAGACCCAGAAGAAAAATCGTGGTGCTTAGGCTCTCAACATTGGGCATCAAACCTGCCACTTAACTATGTTGTCAATTATGGCATCAATCTGGATATGGCGGGCGCAAAAAATGCCCGTTTTACAAAAGAAACCATATCTATGAAATATGCCCCTCAAGTGATTGAAAAAGTATGGCGCGTGGGGCGCGAAAAATATGGTTATGTGGGTTATTTCGTTGATGCACCTTCAACAGGACCTTTAACTGATGACCACGTACCCGTCAATAAAATTGCTAAAATCCCTATGATAGACCTTATAAACCATCCAGAGGATACCTATTTTGGAAAATATTGGCATACGCATAATGATAACATGAATGTCATTGGTAAAGAGACTTTAAAAGCAGTAGGTCAAACGGTTTTAGGCGTTTTACATTTTGAAAATGCGAACGCTTTTTAATTAAAGTTCTCTTAAAAAGTTATAGCCCAACGCTCAAAAGACAATTCAGTTTTCTTTTGAGCGTTTTTTTATGGAAAAATTGAATCTTTCAAAATATCTTTATAGCTCAATTCTCGCACACCTTAATCATTTATCAAATCAACCATTTTAGACTTATGAAAAAAAACTTTCTTTTATTTTTTATGGCATTATTTGCCTTTAATGTCCAATCTCAAAGCGTAATCGGCACTTGGCGCAGCGTTGATGACAACACCGGCGAGTCCAAATCGCAAGTACAACTCTATCAAGAGAATGGTAAAATGTACGGAAAAATTATCAAATTTTTAAGACCCAATACCGACCCGAATCGCATTTGCGAAAAATGCACTGACTGGCGCAAAGGTCAAAAAATCATGCAAATGATGATAGTGAGGGATATGGTATTGAGTGGTAGCACTTACAAAAACGGCAAAATTCTCGACCCTGAAAATGGGAAAGAATACAGTTGCACAATGTGGATTGAAAATGGCAAACCCAACGAGCTGAAAGTAAGAGGTTGGATAGGCCCATTTTACCGCACCCAAACATGGTATCGTGCTGAGTGATATTGAAAAATAATGAAAAAACTGAAAGCTTGAATATCTCTTAAAACAGACATTCGAGCTTTTTTTCAGCCGAAAACATCTCAAAATATGTCGTTTCGCGAATTATTTAAATAAATTTTAATTTTTTTTCAATAATTTACCATTTAAAACAATAAAAAATTGTTAATGGCTGTTTTTATACAGTATTAATGAAAAAAATATTTCTTCACTAAAAACCCAATATTGTGCATGGAAGAACTCTCTACAAAACAAAATAACATTATTAGATCTCTCTACAATGAAACTTCAATAAACGAAGAACGGACTTTACAAAACCTACTATCGTTTGATATGGAACTTCAAGAAGAGTTTGCAATGCTTAAAGAAGCTAAAATGGCGCTCCCTAAAGCACTTTTCAATCCTTCTAACTCTGTTTTAGACAATATTCTACGCCACAGCCGCTCTACGGCTACTGAGCATTATTGCTAATCTGAAACGGACTTAAAGTCAGAGACTAAACCAAATCAAAAAGCAAACGTAAAGAAGCCTTCGATTGATAAATGCAATCGAAGGCTTCTTGCTTTTAAAGCATTTTTATAGATTTGCGGAGAATATTGCATAATGTTAAAATGAGTAAAATATGAAGCAAATCATCTTGTTTTTGTTCCTAATTTCACTATCAACTATCAGTTGTCGTGAAAAAAAGCCTGACCCTAATAAAGAAACGGAATACCACATTTATCCTACTTCAACTCAAGCAGAAATAGATAAAATTAAAAAAGCCTTGGATGCTGAAAACGTTCTCATGGAACTGCCCATGCTTCAGAGGGATGACCAAGGTAAAATCCAGTTCATCAGATGCTGGGTTTATAGCAATATTAGCTGGCATAAAAGTGCTTGCGAATCATCGGACGGATCAGGCTTCAAGGATTTGAGAATCCGACACAGTAAAAATGATTTGCAATGTTCAATTAGATAAGCCCACTCGGTTTGGAGGTAGGCCCCCCTCAGTATTTTTGAGTTTTTAACGCCTACATAGATTGAAATTATATTAGTTTTAACG
>JANPHO010000052.1:0-18613 GCA_031424515.1 Saprospiraceae bacterium | reverse complement strand
GCGTACAGGCAGACCTGGAGACGAATATCAATATGCTGTTGGGCGGACTTTCCACGCAGGCTCAATCACCGGTAAAATATTCTTCCGCTAAGCTGATCGAACAAAGATATCAGCAGCGGTCGGGCAATAATGAATGCTTTGAGCCTTATACAACGAATATTTATACGCGTAGAACACTTTCAGGCGAGCATATTGTAGTAAATAAACATTTGCTGACTGACCTTGTGCGCTTGGGTATTTGGAATGAAGAGACGCGCGAAATTATCATCGCAGCGAATGGTTCAATCCAAAATATTGAGGGTCTTCCAGATAGTTTGAAAGATTTGTATAAGACATCTTGGGAACTTTCAATGAAAGCTATTATTGATATGGCAGCTGATAGAGGGGCATTCATTTGTCAATCTCAATCATTGAACTTGTTTATGGAAAATGCAACGTTCTCAAAACTGACTTCTATGCATGGCAAAAAGGTTTGAAAACAGGTATGTATTATCTTCGTACACGTCCAGCGGTTGACCCGATTAAATTCACGCTTTCTGCCAAGCACCAACGCGCTCGTTTTTCAACGGTAGAAGAATCAGCAGTGTTTGCAATGTCGGATAATACGACGAATTTAGAGGATTTGAATCAAGTTAAAATTGATTTCAGTAATATCAAAACACCGACAGCACAGGATTTATTACAAGAGGAAAATTTCCCTCAAGCCTGTAGCTTAGATGATCCAGATTGTTTGGCTTGTAGTGCTTAAAAGTTGTGAGGTGTATTTTAATCTATGAGAAACACCTTTATACCAAACTGCACATAACCATATTCACTTTTTCTCTATTTGAATTTTTAAGTGAAACCGGCGGACTTGACACATTCAAGTCCGCTTTTTTATTTAAAACACTCATCAATACTGAGGGGGTAAGCAAAACAGCCAACTTGCTACAATTTAGGAGATTTTTATGCGTTTTTAGAAATGTTAAAATCATACTTGATTGCTGATTTTGGAATTCATTTTTAACCATTTTTAATCAAATTAAACAGATAACCAATGAAAAAATCATTGCAAATTGTTATGGCACTTTTTGTCCTTGTTTTTGTATCCTCCAGTTCCATTAAAGCCCAATCTTATTCAACTGCGGTTGGATTAAGGCTTGGTTATCCTCTTTCAGTATCAATTAAGCATTTTGTGAGTGATAAAAATGCCATCGAAGGCTTTGTGGGATTTCGTTCTTATAGTGGCTACAGCTGGAGAAATATTGGAGGATTGTACCAAATGCACAGCCCTATTTCGGGCATTGATGGTCTGAACTGGTATTGGGGAGCAGGTGCTTCGGTATATTTTTGGTCATATAAAAACGGTTTTGTTTATGGCGATTCGGGTAAAACTTCCCTTGCTATATTGGGCACTCTGGGTTTGGATTATAAATTGGAGAACACACCCCTGAATATCAGCCTTGATTGGGTTCCAGCTTTATTTATCAATGGATATTCGTCGGGGTTTGGTGGGGGATATGGTGCACTTTCTGTGCGATATGTCCTCAATTAAAGCACTAAAAAAGGCGAACCTCAAGGTATTTAAGTTCGCCTTTTTTAATTTAAACATTTTAATACCTAAAACTGATAAATACATGAAATTACATAAAAACTTGTCTTTCAAGGTTAATTACCTTAATTTGCCTTGAAAAATTAAGTAAAATGCCAAAATTATGACTAAACATACACCCATTTCTCTCGTTATTTTTTTATTTATAATTTTTAAAACAACAGCTCAAGAGCGTTTTCACATCCAAAATGGTTGTCATTTTGATGGGAGCGAGTCTGAGCAAGATTTGTATGCCTATCCATCTTCCAACGAAGCCCAACAGATAGTGAGTCGCCTTACTGCCGCGATAGGTTTAGAGCAAAATTTCACAATTAAGTCGGCTAATGTGACGAATGCACTCGCCACAACTGAGGGGGGGCAACGATATATACTTTACAACACCACTTTTTTAGAAAATTTTAAACGCGATGCACGCACCCAATGGGCAGCTTATTGCGTGTTTGCGCATGAGATAGGGCATCATCTCAATAACCATAATTTCGCTGAAACCAGCACTTCAAAAAGGAAATCGATGGAGTTGAAAGCAGATATATTTGCGGGAAATATTTTACAGAAAATGGGTGCTACGCTTGAAGAAGCACAGGCGGGTATCAATACTTTTTCGTTAAAAGGAGAATCGAATACGCACCCACCCAAATCTGCTCGATTAGAAGCTGTGGCTCAAGGTTGGAAACAAGCACAGGAAACGCAGGGTGAAAAAGTTTCTAAAAAAATAGAGCCTGCACCTTCTGATAAAAAAGCTGATTCTGAGTTTAATATTGTCTCAGATTTACTCACAAAGGATAAAATTATTGGAAAATGGGAATCTGGTAAGGGTATTTACAATGTTTTTAGCATTTTAAAAGACGGTTCAGCTAAAATGACCAGCACTTATACCGTCTCGAATACTACCCAAGTGTCCAATTATAAATGGACATATAAAAACGGTATTTTTTCAAGAAATAAGGTATTTGTAAATGGTTCTTTGGGTTCAACTGAGCAGTTTACAATTGAGTTTATGGGCGATAACGCATTTGTTTTAAAAAATTACGGGCGCATGGGTGAGACATCGACTTGGAGTAAGTTAAAATAAGCCCTAAATGCGCTCAATACTGAGGGGGTAGGAGAGCCCTTAAAATAGAAAAGGTAGAAAGAGTTAAACCCTTTTCTACCTTTTAAAATATATAAAACATTGATAATCAATATTTTAATAACCCAAAATCTTTAACATAGACTCAGCGTCCTGTTCTTCGGATTCAAGCCAATCCACCTGTTTTCCATTTTCATCTATATCCACCAAGACGCGTTTAGGGGAGGGTAGGAGACAGTGTTTCACCCCACCATAACCACTAAGTGCATCTTGATATGCTCCTGTATTGAAAAAGCCAACGTACAAAGGCTCTTCATTTTTAGAAAATTTAGGCATATAAACCATATTCATGTGGGCTTCCGAGTTGTAATAATCAGCATTGTCGCAACTCAAACCACCGATATTGACGCGGGTATATTCTTTATTCCAGTGATTAATGGGCAGTAAAATATAGCGTTCGTTGATAGCCCAAGCGTCAGGAATGGTCGTAATCAAAGAATTATCCACCATATACCACAATTCACTATCATTCTGTTGCTTTTGCCCGATGACACCAAGAACCGTAGCGCCACTTTCACCAACTGTGTATTTTCCAAACTCAGTATAAATATCAGGTTGTGAAACCCCTTCATCATCACAATATGTTTTTATAGTTTTCACGATTTCATGAATCATGTAGTTATAATCATATTCAAAATTCAAGGAATTGGCAATCGGTAAACCACCACCAATATTGATAGAATCCAAATCGGGGCAATTATGCTTGAGTTGGCAATAAAGTTTGATGGCTTTGCGCAATTCTGACCAATAATAAGTCGTATCTTTTATGCCTGTATCCACGAAAAAATGGAGCATTTTGAGCTTAAATTTCGGATTCGTGAGGATTTTATCTTTCACAAAATTGACGACCCGCGTGTGGCGAATGCCCAAGCGAGAGGTATAAAATTGAAAATTAGGTTCTTCCTCAGTGGCTACACGGATGCCAATATTGCACGTTTTAACAATATGAGTATCATAAGCATCTATTTCATCCCTATTATCGCAGATAGGAATGACATTCGTAAATCCTAAACTATTGACCAAATGAGCAATTTTACGCACATAGGAGAGGTCTTTATAGCCATTACATATTATAGTTTTATCTTTATTGATTTTATTGTCTTGGAACAGTTTACGCACCAAATCTATATCAAATGAAGAAGATGTTTCTATCTGAACGTTATTTTTCAATACTTCATCCAAAACAAATCTGAAATGCGAGCTTTTGGTGCAATAACAATAAAAATACTCGCCATTATAATTCAAATCATCAATCGCGGTATTGAACCATTTTTTAGCATTTTGAATTTGTTGAGTGATGCGGGGGAGGAAGGTTACTTTCATGGGCGAACCGTATTTCTGAATCAGTTCATACATGTCAATCCCGTGAAAATGCAAGCAATTATCTTGTAAAGTGAATTCATCCTGTGGAAAATCAAAGGTTTGATCCACTAAGTCAAAATAAGAGTTTTTCATTGATTATCAATAAGTTATAAAAGTGAAACCAAAATTTTTAAATTTCTCAAAAAAGAGAATGCAAAGGTAACTTTTTAAGAAAATAAAAATTATAAATTTGATATTATCTAAAATTTAATTTTACAAATTTACCTTTGTTTTATTTCTATCGAGGATTTGGTTATTTGAGGATTCGATTACACCACGTTCAAATACTCGAATCCTCAAATAACCAAATCTTCAAATTTTGAATTTTTCAATAATTTATCTTATGTTAATTAACGGTCAAGAGTATGCCTTTGTCAACGGGCAGATAGTTCCAATTGCGGAAGCTAAAATTCATATCACAGACCTCTCCATACTGAGGGGGTACGGTGTATTTGATTTCTTTAGAGCCATGGATGGTCAGCCCATTTTTATGGAAGAACATTTGGATAGATTTGAATATTCAACCTCAAGGCTTGGCTTAGAGTTACCTTATTCAAGGGAAAATTTGAGAGATAATATTTTAGATTTAATCAGATTAAATCCTCATAAGTTATTGGGAATCAAGCTGTTATGTACGGGCGGTTATTCTGAGGATGGATATACACCGACACGACCCAATGTGATGATGTTAGCCAAACCTTTCATATTGCCAGAGTCCAAAGATTCCATAAAACTAATGCTTGTGGAACACATTCGTGAGTTACCTGATATTAAAACGATTAACTATATAGTACCCATTCAAAACTTGCCCAAAATGAAGGCTGCGGGTGCTCAAGATGTCTTGTACCATTCGGGAGGTATCATTTCAGAGCTATCAAGAAGCAACGTTTTTATCGTTAAAAATGGCACAGTCTCTACTCCTTCCCGCAATATTTTACATGGTATAACCCGTAAAAACGTTATAAAAGTTCTTAAAAATTACTTTAATTTTGAAGAAAGAGACATTACTTTGAGTGAAGTTTTTGAAGCGGATGAGGTTTTTATTTCAGGAAGTACAAAACGAGTCATACCTGTGCAATCCATTGATAATCATGTATTTACGAAAAGAAACATCACCCATAAAATACTGGAGTTACTGATTCAGAATGAAAGGTAAACTGACATAAATTTGACATTCATTTTTCGACAAACGTCATTTTTGGTGATACTTTTCCTACATTTGCGCCGCTTTCTAAAAAGAATTACAACAATTTTTAACTAAACAAGCGACTAAATGAGGAAAAGTATCCAATTAATTATCTCAACTTTCATTCTTTTCAACACTATTTCAGCCCAAAATCTTGATTCGGTTCTTTTAAAAGACATTATTATTAAGGAGAATCGACTTCAAGTGCCTTTTTCAGAAGTCAGCAGAAATATTGAAATCATTACCCGCAAACAGATAGAAGGACTTCCCTCGCGCAATATCGCCGAATTACTCAGCTATTGTAGCGGCGTTGATATTCGTCAGAGAGGTGTGGGTGGCGTGCAAGCGGACGCCAATATCAGAGGTGGTACTTTTGACCAGACTCTGGTACTTTTGGATGGATTTCCTTTGGCCGACCCTCAGTCTGGTCATCATTCACTCAACTTGCCCATTGATATTCAAAATATTGAGCGCATTGAGATTTTGAAAGGCTCTGGCGCACGTATTTATGGTCAAAATGCTTTTGCGGGCGTCATTAATATCGTGTCAAGAAAGGTTTCTACTGAGGGGGGCGCAAGTTTCAGTGCTAATTACGGTGAATTAGCGACTTTAGCTCTCAAAGCGGGCGTTTCTATCCCATCCCAAACTATGCCTGTTCGACTCTCCTACTCTCGCCAATCATCGGAAGGTTATCGTAAAAATACCGATTATAGCATCGATAATTACTTTGCGCAAAGCCAGTTAAACGTTTTAAATCAAAAAATTGACCTCATGGCGGGTCATACGGATAGGAAATTTGGAGGCAGCGGTTTTTATGCGGGACCCGCAAGCAATAAATATGCAGCTCTTTTTGTTGACAATACAACTGACGAATATGAAACCATAAAAACAACATTTGTATCTGCTAATACCACATTTAAAACGGATAAAATGCAAATTACACCCCGTTTTTATTGGCGTAAAAACGCTGATGATTACTATTTCGTCCGCAATTCACCCATTTTCAACAGCACTACGAGTGATGTTTTTGGTGGTGAAATCCAAAGCAGTTATGAGAGTAAGCTCGGAACGACAGGCATTGGTTTGAGCCTTCAAAAAACTAAGTTCCGTAGTTTGAAATTGGATACAACTGACCGTACGCAATCCGCTATTTTTGTGGAGCACCGTTTTCATTTTTTAAATGACAAATTGGATATTACACCCGGAGTAATGTATTCTAAATTCTCAGATTTTGGTGGTGATTTTTTCCCCGGAATTGATGTGGGTTTTAGACTCAATGACAACATCAAAATGTACTCAACTTGGGGTAAAACATTCAGAATACCTACATTTACAGATTTGTATTTTAATAATTCGTCTAATTTGAGCAACCCAAATTTGGTTCCTGAAAAGGCGCAAAATTTTGAAATCGGCATACGATATACTCAATCAGCTTTGAGAGTGAATGCTGCTTGGTTCATCAGAAATGGCACCGATATTATTGACCGTATTAAAACCGATACTACGGCGGGCGTTAAATGGTTTCCAACCAATTTGACCGATTTGAAAGTGTCGGGAATTGATGCGGGTATCGAATATTTGCCTGCTATACTGAGGGGGAGCGATTATTGGCTTCAAAGGATAAGTTTTAGCGTAACGTATCTTTCAAAAATAGTGAATAAACAACCGGCGGAGGTAAAAGCCTCTCGTTACGCAGCTGACCAACTGAAATACCAAGCAAATTTATCAATTCAAAGTAAAATTGTGGGTCATTTGAGCCATTCGTTGAACGTTCGCTATTTTGAAAGATTAACTTTGCCAAAAGGTTATGAAGAATATTATAAAGGCTTTTTGACGGATTGGCGCGTGATGTGGTCAGAAACGAATTACCACCTTTATTTACAAGTCAATAATCTATTCAATAAAAAATACGTAGAATCCAACGGTATCACCATGCCTCGACGTTGGATGAGCATTGGTATTGATACGCAGTTTGGAAAATATTGATTTAAAGTAATTGCTTAACTGCGCATTCGCTTACGCTCCGTTTAGCCACTGATTTTACAGATAATGACTGATTTACACTGATTTTTAAAAAATACGCATGAATCAGTGTAAAATCAGTCGATTTCAGTGTAATCAGTGGCTAAACGGAGCGTAAGCGACTATCTGATTAAGTAATTACGATTTAAAACTCAAAAAGTAGGATTTAACCATTTGGTTAAAACAAAAAAACACGTTTAAAATGAAAATCCACCTAATTGCCACGGGCGGCGCGGCAATGCATAATCTGGCTTTAGCATTGCATCAAAATGGTCATCAAGTAACTGGCTCTGATGATGAAATTTATAATCCAGCTAAAGAAAGATTAGCAGCTGCGGGTATTTTACCAGCGGAAATGGGCTGGTTTACGGATAAAATCACTGCGGATTTGGATTTTATCATATTGGGTATGCACGCCCGCAAGGATAATCCCGAATTATTAAAAGCGCAGGAATTGGGCTTAAAAATATACTCATATCCCGAATTTATCTATCAACACGCTAAGGATAAAAAACGCGTGGTAATAGCAGGAAGTCACGGTAAAACGACGACAACCTCCATGATAATGCACGTTTTGGCGTATTTTAAAAAGGATTTTGATTATCTCGTAGGTGCACAATTAGAGGGTTTTAACCTGATGGTTAAACTTTCGGATGCACCCATTATGATTATTGAGGGGGACGAGTACCTCTCCTCTCCTATTGATTTAGTCCCTAAAATCCACCATTACAAGCCTGATATTGCCATAATTACGGGTATCGCTTGGGATCACATGAATGTATTCCCGACTTATCAGAACTACGTTGAACAGTTTGATATTTTTATTAAAACGATAAATCAACCAAATGGTCAATTATTTTATTATAAAAATGATAAGGATTTAAGCCAAATTTCGGGAAAAGCAACTTTTAAAAAACAGCCATACGAAGCATTTAACCATTTGGTTAAAAAAAATAAAACCTATTTGATTACTGAAAATAACGAGGAAATACCCTTGTCTGTTTTCGGTGACCACAATCTGGCGAATATGAAAGCAGCATATTTGGCTTGTATGGAAATAGGGATTTCGAGTGCTGAGTTTTATGAAGCCATACAATCTTTTAAAGGTGCGGCAAAAAGGCTTCAAACGCTCTGTGAAACACCTTATAGTATAGCTTATCTTGATTTTGCCCATGCCCCGTCCAAAGTGAAGGCTACTACGGCTGCCGTAAAATCGCAATATAAAGATAGAAAATTGGTGGCTTGTCTGGAACTGCATACGTACAGTAGCCTGAATAAAGCTTTTTTACCGCAATATCAAGGTACAATGGAAGAGGCGGACGTAGCAGTTGTATTTTTCAACGAGCACACCTTGACCATGAAAAAGATGCCCCCCCTCAGTATTGAAGAGGTAAAAACATTCTTTGGCAATCCAAATTTATTGGTTTTTACAGATAATGTTTTGTTTACAGATTTTTTAAACAAGCAAAATTTTAATAATCAAAATTTGTTGTTAATGACATCGGGCACTTTTATGGGCTTGGATTTGAAAGTCTTAGCAGAGGGTTTGTTGAAGTCGTAGCGCGGGACTCTGGTTTCACATAAGTAATGCAAAAGATATAGGCGGAACTGGAGTTCCGCGCTACAGTAAAAGCGGTATTCCTACTGAAGGGTATCGCTTTTACTGTTTTGCGAAAATGGAGTACCGTGCTACGTGAGAAAACTATGTCACAAAAACTACGCTTAAAATCTAATTGCTGAACTTTTTAGTATGTTTTTCGTAATCATAAATTATTATTTAATATTAGTAAAACAAATTATCCAAACTGAATTAAAAATTTAAAAACACTTGATGCTCTGAAATTGCATTCATCCCGATTTTACAAGTCAGTTTATTTTTTCAACATACTATTAAGTTATGCAAAAAATTATTTTACTCTTAGTCTTGATGGCTTTTAAAGCCTCCACAGTCTTTGCATTTCAAGCTCAATCATTGGAAACAATATTGGCTTCTTCATCAAATGGCAACGACAAAATCACTCAAATCAATGTATTAACTGCCAAATTGATTGAAGACAATCAAATTGCTGCTGCTGAAACCGCTAACCAAAAATCGCTCGAATTGGCGCAAAAAAGTTCAAATGAATTGGGTAGAGCGGGTGCATTGGACAATATGGGTTTGATTGCTCAATCTCGTTTTGATTATACCAATGCCATGAATTACTTCGTGGAAGCATTGAGAATCAAAGATGCAACGGGCAATAAATTGGCGATTGCTGCTTCAAAAAACCATATTGGTAAAGTATTTTTCTTACAAAGAGACGAGGCAAATGCTTTAACCAATTATGAAGCTGCCCTTGCACAAGTGCCTACAACCAATGAGGGTTTGGCAGTTCAAGCTGAAATTCACCGCAATTTAGGTGATTTGTATCTTTCCCAAAAGATATATGGTAAAGCGACAACTGAATTTGATATTGCTTTAAAAATATGGGGTCAAGACCTTCAAGATTTCAAAAAAGCAGCTGGAATCGCCAGTTATCTTGGGAAAACTGTTACGGATATGGGCGATAATGACGGTGCTATAACATATTTTGAGTCGTCATTGAATTTCCATCGAACGCTTGAAGACGTAGACGGTATCGCTAATGATTATCTTAATATTGCTCAAACGTACGCTTCCATAAATGATAATGAATTAGCGCTTGAAAACGTAGAGAATGCATTGGCTGCTTTTCAACAAACCAATAATGAATTAGGCATTGCGAACGCATATCATATACTCGGAAAAGTGTCACTAAAATCGAATAATCGGGCAAAAGCTGAGGAGAGTTTTGATAAAAGTGGTGAAATACTAAAAGGTCTTGCTATCCAGCCAGGCATTCCCGAAATATTAAAATCCATCTCTGATAGTTACGCTGAAATGGGTAACTTTCCAAAAGCCTACGCATTTGCACAATCTTACTCAACCAGTAAGGATGCACTTTTTAATAAAGAGAAGGCTTCTTCCCTATTGGAATTGACGACGAAATATGAATCTCAATTTGCGGTAAAAGAAAAAAATAGACAATTGGCTTTGCTTGAAAAGGAAAAATCAACGGAGCAAATGATACGTTGGTTATTGATTGGTTTGGTGGCTTCTGCTTTATTGGCTATCTTTTTTGTTTTCAAAAACTATCGCCAGAAGAAAAAAGATAATGAGAAATTGTCAGCAATGAATGCAACCATTCAAGAGCAACATTCCGAAATTGCGCGTAAAAACGTGGAAATGAACGTTGCTAATCTTGAATTACATGAGAAAAACGGTCGTTTGGATCATTTAAATGCCCAACTGGTTCATGAAATATCTGAAAGAGAAAATTCTCAACGGTCATTGTTCAATAAAGACCATTATTTGGCAAATGTAACGTCGAGAATGCGTCAACCATTGAACGAGATTGTGGGACTTTCGCAAAGCTTAATGCTTGAAAAACCAAGTAAGAGCCAAAAAGAACACATTCAGAATTTGCAATTCTCAGCGAATAACCTTCTCGTTTTAATTAATGATGTTCTTGATTTCTCTGAAATCGAAGCGAGTAAAATTTCACTTGAAACGATTGACTTCCGCCCTGATGATGTTATTCAGGATTTGAAGAAAGAAGTAAAATCTACGAAGGATATTCGTCATGAATTCAATTTGGATGCTCGTATTCCTTTGGAAATCAACGGTGATCCGGCTAAATTGAATCAGATATTGAATTACCTCTTGAAAAATATCCGTAAGGAAATGACAAGTGGTGTTGTAAAATTGAATATACTGCGCAATGAATTGATAGACAATGAGTTAACGCTCAAAATTGATATTCATGCAGCTGGCGCAGGATTGAATCATGAAATGTTGATTGCTTCGTTTAATGTACCGACCAATAGAAACGATTTAGAAAATCTGGGTGAAAATGAAGTAGAATACTTAATTGCTCGCCGTTTGATTGAGCTTCAAAATGGTTCAATTAATGTATCGCAGGTGAATGATGAATCAGTTGTTACCGTCTTTTTACCATTTAAAATAGTAGAAGAGACAGATACCGCTAAAAATACTGAGGGGGTAACGCCGCAGTTCTACAACAACTATTTAGAAGGAAAACGCATATTGGTTGTAGAAGATAATAAAGTGAATCAGATGCTTGTGTTGAATATGCTCAAGAAGAAAGGTGTTATTGTAGTAGGTGCAAATGATGGTATCGAAGGCTTGGAAGCCATGAATAAAGCGAACTTTGATTTGATTTTAATGGATATTCAAATGCCACGCATGGATGGTTACCATGCGGTTGCTGAAATTCGTAGAATGAAAGACCCAATTAAATCTACCTTACCAATTATTGCCTTAACTGCTTCGGCTTATGTAACAGAAAAGGAAAAAGCGCAATTATTTGGTATGACTGACCATATCGGTAAGCCATTCTCTCCGGAAGAAATGCTTGACAAAATTACGCGCGTCCTGATGTCACATAAAGCCAATACCGATGATACTGTCATGCCACAAGCTGCCAGTAAATCTTAGTGGTTGTTAGTTATTGGTTATTGGTTAGCAAATCAATATTAAAAGAACCAACAACTAAAATAACCAACAACCAAAAAAAAGCTACCTTGAAATTAACTTTTCAAGGTAGCTTTTTTTATTGGTATTGATAAAACTGTTGCTTGTCGAAAGAGAAAACCTTAGAATCGTTCTACATAGAAAAAGCACTAATATTTCTCTATATTTGACTTTCAATACATTTTACATCAAAAAGATAATCAAATTTTACATAAAAATACTTTTGTTTTATGAAATTACTTATTAGAATAGGCCTTTTTATTTTGGGTATTGCAGCGTTAGCATTTGTGAAAGTTAAATATTTTACGAAGGAAGAAATTTCAATTGGTGCACCCGCTTCTGGGGGAGCAAAGGGCGGCGGAGCTCCTGCTATGGGTGTTATGGGTTATGTGGTAAGGGCAGAAAAATTAGATAATAAAATATTCGCTACTGGTACTTTAGTGGCTTCCGAAATTGTGGATTTAAAAACAGAAGTAGCGGGTAAAATAGTGATGTTGAATATTCAAGAGGGAAAACCCGTTGCAAAGGGTCAATTACTCATAAAATTAAATGATATTGACCTCCAAGCCCAATTAAAAAAATACAATGCTCAATTAAAGTTGGCAGACCAAAGTGAAGTTCGACTCAGAAAACTTCTGGAGGTTAAGGGCATTTCACAGGATGAATACGATGCAGTAGCCAATCAAATTAATAATATCAAAGCAGATATTGAATTCACCGAAGCTCAGATAGCTAAGACAGAATTAAGAGCACCTTTTAGTGGTATCATTGGTTTGAGAGGTGTTAGTTTAGGTTCGTATGTGAATGCCACGAGCAATATTGCAACGATTCAAGTATTAAATCCTATCAAAGTTGATTTTACAATCCCAGAAAAATATACCAATGCGGCTCAAATAGGCGATGAAATTAGTTTTAGTACTGAGGAGTCTAATAATACTAATACGGGTAAGGTTTATGCAATTGATAACCAAATAGACCCCATCACCCGAACTCTGAAGGTAAGAGCCAGTGGCAGCAATAATGGCAATAAACTTCGCCCCGGCGCTTTCGTAAAAGTCAATTTCAATTTAAAAGAGATAAATAATGCTTTGATGGTGCCCACCGAAGCCATTATTCCTATTTTAAAGGGTCAGCAATTAATGGTTTCTAAAAATGGTGCAGCAACACCCATAAAAATAGATGTAGGTGTTCGAAATGATACTAAAATACAAGTAACATCTGGCATACAAGCAGGTGATACGGTTATCATTTCGGGATTGATGGGATTGAAACCCGACACAAAAGTAAAATTTACAACGGTTCAATAAAAAGTTCGTAATCCTTAGCAAAATACTGAGGGGGTACTTCTCTTTTATTGAAAACTATAATATTGAAATAACCCGACTCTTAATTTTTTAAAAAAATTCTTAAAAATGAGTCTTTCATCAATAAGTATTAAACGACCTGTATTAGCGATTGTAATGAATCTGGTAATTCTTCTTTTTGGAGTTATCGGCTTCCAATCCCTTGGTGTACGAGAGTTTCCGAGTATTGATCCGCCTGTAATTACCGTTCGAACGGGTTACACGGGTGCAAATGCAGAAATTATTGAAACCCAAATTACTGAGCCACTCGAAAAGGCTTTGAATAGTGTACCAGGTATTCGCACAGTGAGCTCAGCAAGTAATCAAGGCAGTTCTATGATTACTGTAGAATTTGACCTAAGCAGCAACCTTGAAACCGCTGCCAATGACGTGCGGGATAAAGTAGGACAAGCCGTCCGATTATTACCGCAAGATATTGACGGACCTCCTACGGTACAAAAAGCAGACGCCAACAGCGATAATGTAATCAGTATGGCTGTTGAAAGCGATACCCGAAATATTTTGGAATTATCTGATTTTGCTGAGAACGTATTGGGTGAGCGGGTTCAAACCATCCCTGATGTTGCCTCAATCCAAATTTGGGGGCAGAAAAGGTTTTCAATGCGTCTTTGGTTAGACCCTCAGCGTCTTGCTGCATATAAACTCACTCCTTTAGACATAAAACAAGCCCTTGACCGTGAAAATGTGGAGTTACCATCGGGTAAAATAATGGGTAATAATTCAGAATTGACCGTAAAAACGGTTGGTAAACTGAAAACTGTATCTGATTTTGAAGAATTGATTATTAAAGAAGATGCAACTGGAACTATTCGCTTCAAAGACATTGGTAAGGCAGAATTGGGAGCAGAAAATGAAGATACTGTCATGCGTATGAATGGTAAAATTGCCGTTGGCGTTGCTTTATCTCCACAACCGGGTGCGAATGTTATTAAAATCGCCGATGAGTTTTATAAAAGAGTAGAAAAACTGAAAGCAGAGATACCTTCTGATATTAAATTGACTGTGAGTGTAGATAAAACCAAATTTATCAGAAAGTCCATTACGGAAGTAAAAGAAACAATTTTTATTGCCATTGGCTTAGTTATACTCATTATCTTCTTATTTTTTAGAGACTGGACAATTGCCATTCGTCCTTTGATTGATATTCCTGTTTCATTGATTGGTGCATTTTTTATCATGTACATGATGGATTATTCCATTAATGTTTTGAGTCTTTTGGCAATTGTATTGGCTACGGGCTTAGTTGTAGATGATGGAATTGTGGTGACTGAAAACATCTATAAAAAGGTGGAAGAAGGCATGGATCCCATTCAAGCTGCTTTTCAAGGCTCAAGAGAGATATTTTTTGCGGTTATTTCAACGTCAGTGACTTTGGCAGCGGTGTTTTTACCCGTTATTTTCATGGAAGGGTTCGTGGGAAGATTGTTCCAGGAGTTTGGGGTTGTTTTGGCGGGTTCAGTTTTGATTTCGGCTTTTGTCTCTCTGACTTTGACCCCTATGCTCAATGCTTATCTTTTACGTAAAGGACAAAAGAAAACGTGGTTCTATACAGCTACTGAGCCTTTTTTCAGAGCAGTTGAAGATAATTACCGTGCTCGTTTGAATGGCTTTATGAAGACAAAATGGCTCGCTTTTCCAATATTTTTATTGATGGGTGTTGGTATCTGGTATTTTAATAAAAACCTACAAACTGAATTAGCACCTTTAGAAGATAGAAGCTGGATGCGCTTTGTGATAACAGCGCCAGAAGGGGCTACTTATGAATATACAGATAGGTACATCAATAAACTTGTTGATTATTTGAATGACTCTGTCCCTGAAAAACGCGTTATGATTTCAATGACTGCACCTGGTTTCATGGGTACAGGAAGCGGAAACACTGGCATGATTCGTTTGATGCTTAAAGATCCCGAAGAGAGAAAACGCAGCCAACAAGAAATTGCTACTAAATTAACGGTTGCAACTCGGAAATTCAATGAAGGTCGGAATTTCGTCATTCAAGAACAAACCATCTCAACGGGTGGTTTTGGTAGCTTACCCGTACAATTTGTGATTCAAGCTCCCAATTTTGATAAACTCATTGATAAATTACCCAAATTTATGGATGAAGTGGGTAAAAGCCCCGTTTTTTCTAACGTGGATGTGAATCTCAAATTCAATAAACCGGAGCTTTACATCAATATTGACCGTGAAAAATCTCGTTCTTTAGATGTCAATGTTATAGACGTTGCCCAAACTTTACAGTTATCATTGAGTGGTTTACGGTACGGTTATTTTAACATGAATGGCAAGCAATACCAAATTATTGGCCAAGTAGATAGAGCCAATCGAGATGAGCCTTTGGATATGAAATCCATGTACGTTCGCAACCGCAAAGGTGATTTGGTGCAGTTGGATAATATCGTGAAAGTTGAAGAACGTTCTAACCCCCCTCAGTTGTACCACTATAATCGCTATAAATCGGCTACAGTTTCAGCAGGACTTGCTCCTGGGCGCACGATGGGTGATGGCATAGCAGTGATGAATCAAGTGGCTAAAAAGATTTTAGATGATTCGTTTTCAACTGAATTAACGGGGTCTTCAAGGGATTTTGCTGAAAGTTCGAGCAATACAGCTTTTGCTTTTGTCTTGGCTTTGCTCTTAGTTTATTTGATATTAGCCGCTCAGTTTGAAAGTTTCATTGACCCATTCATCATCATGTTGACGGTACCGTTAGCTTTAGGCGGTGCTTTGTTTTCCCTTTGGTATTTCAATCAGACTCTAAATATATTCTCTCAAATAGGTATCATCATGCTCATTGGCTTGGTGACTAAAAATGGTATTTTAATCGTTGAATTTGCCAATCAATTGCGTGAAAGAGGCATGTCAAAAGCTGAAGCCATTGTTGAAGCGGCGGTGTCTCGTTTCCGTCCTATTGTTATGACGTCTTTAGCCACCATGTTGGGTGCTTTGCCAATTGCTTTGGCGTTGGGAGCCGGTTCAAAAAGCCGTATGGGTATGGGCATCGTGATTATTGGCGGTTTATTGTTTTCATTGACTTTGACACTTTATGTCATCCCGGCTATGTATGCGTATTTAGCTCGGAAGCATAAAGTTGTAGTGGAAGAAGAAATGGCAGATGATAAGCCGAAAACGCATAAAAATACTGAGGGGGTACTGGCTTAATGATAATTTAAAATGCACTACCGAGCCTTTTAAAATGTTGGGGAAACTTTGTTAAGTTTCCCTAACATAAGCTCCCAATTTAATAATCAATAAAATATTGATAGTCAAATACTTATGAATAATTGTTTTAATAAAAAAAATAGCAACTATAACTGCTTACAAGTAATTGTTATAGTTACTACCCTACTTTTATTACCTTTTAAAAATGAAGCCCAAAGTGCCGCTTTATCACTTGATGAAGCCATTCAAAAGGCTTTAGTGCAAAATTTAGGTATCAAAGTAGGTCAAAATGATGTTAAAATTGCTCAGAATAATGCAGTCAGAGGCAATGCGGGCTTTTTACCGACTGTCAATTTAGTCGCAACTGAAACGCCTTCATTCGGTTATTTGAATCAAAAACTATCAAATGGTAATGAGATTAATCGAACTAATTTAACAAATAACCTTACAGCGGGTGTTCAGCTGAGTTGGTTACTATATGACGGAAAACGAATGTATCTTGAACTCGATAGGCTCAAAGAATTGCAAGGCATTGGTGAAATCAATCTGCGCATTCGTTCTGAACAGATGGTGTATGATGTCATGCGCGGTTATTTCAATATAGTCCGTCAGCAAGAGCTTTATAAAAGTTTGGAAGAACAATTGAATCTGTACGAAGAACGCCTCCGCATTGCACAAACGCGCTTAGAAGTAGGAAAAGGCAATCAATTAGATGTACTGCAGGCACAAACGGATTTGAATGTTCAAAAAACGAGTTTATTGCGCCAGAAACAAGCAATTGCCACTGCCAAATTGGTTTTAAATCAGTCTTTAAGCAATCAACCTGATTTCGCATTTGAAGTAAAAGATACTTTTGATATTACTAAAAACTATGATTTCACGGCTCTTCGCAATGAAATCGTAGAAAAAAACATCAATATCAGCCTTTTAAAGAAACAATCAGGCGTTGCGATGCTGGTTCAGAAACAAATAGAAGCATTAAAAAAACCTCGACTAACCTTCAATTCATCTTTTAATTTGGGTCGTCAGGACAATACAGCGGGTTTGTTTTTAGTCAATCAAAATACGGGTTTAAACGCGGGTATTTCTCTACTTTACCCACTATACGATGGCGGAAATATCAAAAGACAAACTGAGAATGCAAAAATTGAAATTGAGTCTAATACTTTAAGAATTCAGCAACTTCAAACGGACTTGGTGAACTCTCTAAATCTGGCTTACCTCAATTTTCAGAATGCCATCGCTATTTTAAAGGAAGAAGAGAACAACGCTCAAATAGCCCGACAAAGCATCAATATTGCCATGGAACGCTATCGCCTTAGCCGCTCTACAATCTTAGAATTAGCTCAAATACAGCAAGTTTTAGAAAATGCTATATTCCGTTCGGTCGCTTCCAAATTTGACGCTAAAATGGCAGAAATTGACCTCATGCGGATTAGTGGGATGTTGACTAAATAAATTTTGTCCCCCCTCAGTAAAAAAGCCGTTCTGATAACTCAGAACGGCTTTTTTATTACTTTAATCAAGTGTTTTTAAAAGTAACTACGCAACTTTAACAACCGATCGACCAAAATAAAATCCCAAAACGACCAATGCTACATCTTTTAAATACGTAGCACCATTCAATCCCCGTAAAGTAGTAAAATAAAACTACCTATCACCAACAGAACAATGATATTAGCCACTTTCCAATCATTGACGGGCGGAATAGTGAACTGAATATCGAAGCGTCTGATTGCCCAATGGGCAACTAAAAAAAACAAAATGATTTCCACGAATGGGCGTGCGAAATCAATAACAAAAAGCGCGAGTTCTCGAATCATCCCACTAATTTTTTGATAAGCCAATACGCGATTGCTATCGGCATCAATTGCGGCGGAAGATTCCAAACCAACATAGAAAAAGAGGGTCAAAAAGCTTGCCCATTGAGCAATTTTGACGGCTTTTTGCCAATTAATTGGCGGAAACTGGTTGTCGAACATGGTCGAAAGGTGATTGAGAATTTGGAAAAAAGTGTTTGAAAAAGAGAAAATTGTCGCTGGAAATAACCCTATAAAATTATGGTGTTATAACGCTCTTTGCAAATTTTTCTTATGAGTTTTAGTGTTTTTTTATTTTTTTTTTACGCTAAAATATTGTTGAAGGAGTTGTAAGTTTCTATTGATTCTAAGATTTGGTTCTCTTAATATTTTAATGGTTTGATAGTGTCGGAGTGAATTCAAGTCACTCCGACACTATTAAA
>JANPHO010000051.1:0-3450 GCA_031424515.1 Saprospiraceae bacterium | reverse complement strand
AAAATGGTATTCTTATAATGAAACGGAGGGCGATTTTGAAATGAAAAATTTCAATATTAATAGCGATTTTTAATAAACGGGATAAGCGTTTCAAAATCGTTATTAATATTGAAATTTTTCATTTCAAAATCACCCTCCATTTCGTTGTAGGAATACCAATTGCGAGAAAAATCATTCGCCCCAACGGGCATACGACAAATAGTAAAATTAGCACCTTTATTGGGTGCGAATAGTTCTTTTAGGATGCTTTCACGATCTTTTTTGCTTAAAAGATTGAGCGATGTCCAACCCAATTCATTAAAACAAGCCCCAAACCCCTCAATGGTTTGTTGTGGTTGGTCTAAACGAATTTCAACGTCAGCGTTGCCCGAAGCAGTTGTCGTTTTTAAACCTTTTTGCTTTTGCCATTGCGCCGTTTGAGACGTAGCTACCCATTCCACTTTGCTTTGTGCCAAAAGCGGTGAAGATGCCAAAAGGCAAATAATGAAATTCAAAAATGAGATGTTTTTTTTCATTTTTAACTTTATTAAAAGGGTGAAATCAATTCTTTTCAGGTATCCAATAGTCATAGATAAGATACTCTTTGATATGTTGTCCGATAACTCCACCCATTTTTTTGTAATTAGGATGCGGATAAAAAACTGAATCTCTATCAAATTCAGATTTAAAAGTCATATAAAACGAATGTTTATAGCCCTTATCCAGATTTCGGCTGGACACATTTCTATTAAAACTCAAATCGTTCACTCCCTTTATCGAACCGAATAATTCATACAAACTGGATTCTATTGCATCAATAGGCGCATCGTCTTTAAAATTAAAAAGGACAATGTGATGGAGTTTTCTTTCTTTGACAGATGTTTTACCCTCGTTAGATTTGAGTACCTTTTGGGTACATCCCGATAGCATGAGTATCAAGCTCAACCTTATAACCGTATTTTTGATAATCATCAGTATTCATTTAACACTTTTATGAAAAGCATGTTTTCGCTTCCTTCATCATTTGCTCGACAACTTCAGCAGCGGGTTTTATGTCTTTTATCAAGCCCACTGACTCACCTGCCAAAAGGCTCATTTGTTCAAAATCGCCTGTGGTTTCGGGCGTGGGTAACACGCCTGAAAATTTGCGGATTGGCCCCATTACTTTGTTTTCACCGATAATCGGAAAATCCGTAGGCTCTTTACCGTGATAAGGCGCGGGATTGTCCTTGCCTTCCCATTCTGCAACAATCTTATTGCGTATGCCCCGAACAGTCGCATCGGAAAAATCGAAACCAAAAATATTATGACGCACAGTATCATGCACATCGGCAGCAACTACTCGTTTTTTGTATTCTGCATGGGCATTTGCTTCGTTTGTTGCCAAAAAACGAGTCCCTACTGAAACCGCTTGTGCGCCTAATGTCAAGGCTGCTGCCAAGCCTTGTCCATCGGCAATCCCGCCCGAAGCAATCACTGGAATAGGTGCAACCGTCTTTATAATATTGGGCAACAATGAAAACAACGAAGCGGAACTTCTATTATGCCCACCCGCTTCTAAACCTTGTACAATAATGGCATCAAAGCCCGCTTTTACGGCTGCTTGTGCTTCGGCAAGGCTGCCAATTTGTACCCAAATTTTGATATTATTTGCCTTTAAACGGGTCAAATACTGAGGGGGTACATCGTCCCAAAAAAATACAACAATAGGCACTTTTTCAGCAACACACACTTCAATATGGTCAATTTGCATAAAACGGGGTATAAAATTGATACCAAAAGGCTTGTTGCCAAGAGCCTTTTTTATTTTTTGTATCTGTGTTTTTAAATAATCGGGTGGCAGACCTGTTCCACTCATCACGCCCAAACCACCCGCATTTGATACGGCTATGGGCAAATTGGCAGTGGCAATAAATGCCATGCCTGCCGATATGATAGGCACATCAAAGCCATAATCTTTAGTGAGTTGGGTTTGCAGTTGTTTAGGAACAGTATTTTCTGCCCTTAATACTGAGGGGGTGCTTGTCAATGCTGCACCCAAAACCGTGGTTTTTAAAAACCAACGGCGAGTTTTGTTCAATAGTGTCATTTTAGTAGTGATTGTTTATTTTGAAAGAGAAATTAAATACTCGCTTGCAAAGCAAACCACATCTCCTTATCCTTCTCCGCCGTCCAAATTTTAGGATGTTTGATACCTTGCGCTTCTTCATACGCACGGGTCACATTGAACGGCATGCAATGTTCAAAAATCACATAATCGCCAAAAATGGGCTTCATCAAACCATGTATTTCTTTATAGGCTTCTGTCAAATTCAACCCTTTTGCAACGGCTGCTTTGGCAGTGTCGAGCAACATCGTCACGTATTGCGTAGTGCTGTTAATGGATTCATTGACTTCTTTGGCATTGAAAAGCGCATTGCCACGTCCGGGAACTGCTGTTTCAGCACCCAATGCTGAGATTTTACGCAATGTCGCAGGCCATTCTGCCAACTGTGCATCGCCGCAATAGGGCGCTGCACCATATTCCAAAAGGTCGCCACTGAACAAGGCTTTGCAATCGGGAACCCATGCCACAATATCGCCACGTGTATGTCCTGCGCCCAAATGTTTTAACTCAACTTTGCGTTTTCCCAAATGAATAGTCATTTCTTTTGCAAATGTTTGCGTAGGATAAGTCAAATGCGGAATGGATTCAACCGACCTAAAAAGGCGCGGAAATCTATCCGTTTCACTCTTAAAATCCTGTTCGCCCCGCTCGTTTATCATTTCGAGCGTTTTATCAGAAGCAATAATTTCAGCCCCATGAAAAGCCGATGCGCCTAAAACCCGCACGGCATGATAATGACTTAAAATCAAATACTTAATCGGCTTATCCGTCACCGTTCTGATTTTTTCAATCAAAGCCTGCGCCATGACGGGCGTTGCTTGGGCTTCCATCACCAACACGCTGTCATCACCGATGACAACGGCACTATTTGGGTCGCCTTCGGTGGTATAAGCATACACGTTTTTAGCAATTTCTGAAAACGTGATTTTTTTCTCCTGCATATCGCCAATACTGGCAAATTTCTTTTCCATTTCAATTATTGTTTTTCAAACGCTGTCTCTTTCAAAAAAGGGTTAATTATTAATGCTAAAACGATCAAAATCATTGGATACAGCAAGCCGACATAAGGCGTAAAAGCTGCTCCAACTATCAAATTTGCTTTTAAAAATTCTGTTACAATGGGCGTAATGCCTCCCACCACACCGTTGCCAATATTATGCGTAAAACCCATACTCGTATAGCGTGTTCTGCCTTCAAAAAACTCCATCACATACACGCCCATGGGTCCATAAACCAAGGCACTCGCCAGCATATTGATAAAACAAAGACCAATGAACAGTAAAATGACTGGAATACTGAGGGGGTGCACTGTGGTCCCCCAGTACTCGGGGTAGGGATTACCATACGTTTTAAAACAATAAAAA
>JANPHO010000050.1:0-13884 GCA_031424515.1 Saprospiraceae bacterium | reverse complement strand
GCAAACGCTCCATCAAACTAAAACAATACTGAGGGGGTCGCCGTTATTTCCTCAATTCCTTTTTCAATATTTTACCCGTTGCGCTCATAGGTAGAGCATTCAAAAATTCAATGTGCCTTGGGTATTTATAAGCGGCAATATTCTCTTTTGTCCAAACCATCAGAACTTCTTCGGTTATGGAATGACCTTCTTTTAACACCACATAAGCTTTTATTTCTTCACCCATTTCTTCGTGTGGAATGCCGATAACAGCCACTAAAGATACTGATTCGTGTTTCATCATCGTTTCCTCCACCTCACGTGGGTACACATTCAAGCCCCCTCTGATAATCATATCCTTCGTTCTATCCACGATATAGAAAAATCCATCTTCATCTTTCACAGCAATATCACCTGAGTGTAACCAGCCATCTTTGAGCGTTTCGGCATTGGCTTGAGGCTTTTTATAGTAGCCTTTCATGACATTGTGTCCTTTATAAAGCAATTCGCCTTTTTCACCAACGGGCACTTCTACCCCCTCAGTATCCACGAGTTTTACTTGCACACCCCACACAGGTTTGCCGATAGAGCCCGGTTTTCTACCAAATTTTAACTGATTGAAAGTGACTACTGGAGACCCTTCTGACATACCATATCCTTCAATAATCGGCACGTTGAAGCGCTTTTCAAAATCCTCTATCACTTTTACGGGCAATGAAGCCCCACCCGAAGCGCAAATTTTCAGGTTTTTAGCAATACTATCGTAGTCAAATTTAGGTTCAGTATAATTCACTAAGCCCCAGTACATGGTCGGTACCCCCGCAAAAACAGTCACTTTATGCTGTTGCATTAAGGCGAATACAGTTTCCGCATCAAAACGAGGCAATAAAATGCTTGAAACGCCTTGATAAAGTCCCGCATTCATCAAAACAGTCATCGCAAATATGTGAAAAAGAGGTAGCACAATGAGTTGTACATCTTCGGGCACAGAATTCATCAAATCACGCGATACGATCGCATTGAGGAGCAAGTTAGAATGGGTCAATTCAGCCCCTTTTGGTCGCCCTGTAGTACCCGATGTGTAAATAATGACACAAGTATCTTCGGCTTTCGTAGGGAAAGTTTCAAAAAGAGGTGATTGTCCCGCCATCATACTGCCCAAAGTTTCCGTTCCTGCTACGGATGAAGGCATTTCAGGTTTGGGCATAATCATGAAAAAATGTTCACAAGTATCTACACCATTAAAAGCAGAATAACCCATTTCGCCCATCGGCAAATCGGGTGAACCCATAAAACAGAAATAGGCTTTTGCTTCACTATCCGTCAAATGATACTCAATTTCATCTTTTTTTAGTAAAACACTGAGGGGTACGACTACTGCACCTGCTTTCAAAATACCAAAGTAAATAATGGGGAAATATGGTAAATTGAAGCAACTCAAAGCCACTTTATCTCCAGCTTTAATGCCTTTTGCCTTCAAACCGTTCGCTACCATATTAGCAGCCCCATTTACTTGCGCATAGGATAACGTTGTATCCATGAATGTAAAAGCGGGTTTGGTTGGGTAGTTTCGCGTACTATCTTCTAAAATAACCGACAGATTAAGCATACTCCTATTTCCTGTTTTTTAAATGATAAAATATCTTTAATGACTTTAAAAAATAAAATTTTACATCTCCCAAATTAAGATTAACAAAATTATATTAGGAAAGTTACTGTAAATATAAAAATTATCTTTTTTCTAGAAAAGAAGTTATTATTTATCTTTTTAAAAAAAGCGAATATTCGCCTTTAGTTTAAAAATGGGCATAAAAAAGCCCGTAATATTCAGCAAGAAGAATATTACGGGCTTGTATAGCATTAAATTTATGACTAAAACATAACGCCTACTCGAATAGTTAAACTCGAAATAGTGCCTTTTGAATTTTCTTTCCTTGGATTTGTCTTCCCGTCAGCGTCATAAAGAGTTCCATTATCAGTGGTAACATCCGTAAAGCCCCTTTGGAAATAAATACCTCCGACTATTGCGGTATTATTCGAAATAATATACTCAGCACCACCGCCAATACCCCAAGAAATATTGAAAAAACTCACTTCTTTAGTGATATTGATGCGCTCTTGGTCGAGGCTATTGGAGCCTATAATTGAGCCCTTGGAGCCTGATTTGAAACCTAAAGTCAATCCCGGTTCGGCAAAATAACGCGTGTGCGTACCATTTTCAGGTGTTCTTAGTTTTAATCCAAACGGAATTTCAACATAAGTTGTGCTGTATCTAAATTTCACATCGCGCGGAAACAAAGCGGAGTCGGCTCTGACTGTAGGTTTTATATCAAATTCGCCGTAAGAATCCGTCCAATATTTGCTCGGTGAATCGAACAATAAACGACCACCTGTATTGAAATGAAACCCAATACCCGTAGAAAAGGAATACGCTTGGCTAAAACGATTTTCCACGATTAAACCTAATTTAAGACCAGTAGCAGCACCTGAACCGCTTATTTTAGAACTGCTTGTGCTCATCCAGCTAAAAGATGGACTGGCTTGTATGCCAAAGTGCAAATCCTGCGCAATCGCTACACTCGCTAAACAGGCTATAATAGCCATTGATAAAAAAGTTTTTTTCATAATTTATTCCAGATTTTTAAAAAATTAACGAATAATCATAGCCTTTCATTTTAAAATTTTGTAGAATTTTGCTAAAATTAAATTTTATGAATCAAAGGTAAAGTCCATTCGTTTATATTTACAAAATTTTAAAGCTACCTTAGCTATACGTAAAATATTGATTTTCAGATAATTAAATATTCATAAAATATCGGTCTAATTTACAAACGACAACCCTTATGTCTAAGAAAAATAAAAAAAATACGCCAAGTGAGCCTATATCATCAAAAGGTACTATTAAGACAGAAATCCGCAACATTCCCCCTATTCAAGCCCACAAAGGTACGGAAGGATTTTGGAAAAACACCCGTTTGCAAGCAATCATCATTTTTGCGTTTAGCTTTTTGCTCTACGCCAATACGCTGACCCACGATTTTTGTCAAGATGATGCCATTGTCATTACCGATAATATGTTCACTACACAAGGCGTGAGCGGCATCAACGGCATTTTGAGTTATGATACTTTTTTTGGCTTTTTTAAAGAATCTGGTAAAGCTGGCTTGGTAGCAGGTGGTCGATATCGTCCTTTTACCCTCGTCATGTTCGCTTTAGAGTATCAAATATTCGGTAAAACGCCTTTTATTGGGCATTTTATGAATGTCGTTTGGTTTGGTTTTACCTGCGTTTTACTCTATTTTTTACTATTAAAACTTTTAAAATACAAGGAGGAAGACAACGATAAAAATGACACCGATTACGCCTATTGGTTCGCTTTCATAGCTGCATTATTATTTGCAGCACACCCAATCCACACCGAAGCTGTAGCCAATATTAAAGGACGCGATGAGATTATGACACTTTTAGGTAGCCTCGCTGCCGTTTGGTTTTCCTTGAAGTTTTATGAAAAAGGGACTATTTTAAATGCAATAATAGCTTCTTTTTTATTTTTTATTGGCTTGATGTCCAAAGAAAATGCGATTACTTTTATCGTTATAGTACCCCTAATTTATTGGTTTTTTATTAAAACCGATTGGACAACGGCGTTCAAACAGACTGTACCATTCGCTATTTCCACCATTTTGTTTCTTTTACTGAGGGGGTCAATAATTGGTAACCAATTCACGGGACAGCAAAATGAATTGATGAATAATCCGTACCTCAAGCTTGTAGATGGGCAATATATTCCCTTTGATTTCAGTGAAAAGTTAGCGACTATCATCTATACGCTCGGAAAATACATTCAACTACTCATCGTTCCGCACCCACTCACCCACGATTATTATCCCCGCCACATCGAAATAATGACGATGGGTAATTGGCAAGTTTTACTCAGCATCGGCGTTTATATCGCCATTATCGCGCTTATACTGAGGGGGTGGCAACGGAAAGATGTTGTAAGTTTTGGCTTGGCTTTTTTCCTTATTACATTGTCCATTGTTTCCAATTTGGTATTTCCTGTGGGTACGAATATGGCTGAGCGTTTTATGTTTATGCCATCCGTAGGTTTTTGCATCATTATTGCGGCTCTTTTAATAAAATACTTAAAAACAAAAGCAGTAGTAGCCGCTTTAGCCATTTCAGCTTTGTTCGGTGTTAAAACTTTCACCCGTAATTTTGATTGGAAAGATAATTATACCATTTTCACTACTGACGTGAACGTTTCACAAAATTCAGCTAAATTACAATGTTCTGCTGGAGGCACTAAAATTGAGCATGCTGCCAAAGAGACTGACCCTGCTCGTAGGAAAGCAGAATTTAATGAAGCCATTGCGCATTTACGCCGCTCATTGGAGATTCATCCACAATTCAAAAACCCTTATTTATTGCTTGGAAATGCCTATATTTACTTAGAAAACTTTGACCAAGCGATTATAGAATATCAAAATGCTTTAAAATTAGACCCACAATTCAAGGACGTGGTGTCCAATATTTCACTCGCCTATCGTGAAAGCGGAAAGATATACGGTCAGCAAAAAAATGATTTGGTGAAAGCCGTGGATTACCTCTCAAAAGCGGTGCAGTACAACCCTCAAGATGGGCAAGCATGGGCATATTTAGGCACTTGCTATGGTATCAGCGGTCAAACACCAAAAGCTATTGAAGCCTTTGAAAAAGCGCTATCCATCAGATTTGACCCAAGCGACGCTAATAATCTCAGTGTAGCTTATCGTGTTACGGGCAATATGGCAAAAGCTGAGGAATGGGCTAAAAAGGCAAAATGATTATTGGTTATTGGTTATTGAGCGAAGCAAAATTCCGCTTCTCGGGATTGATTATTGATTGTTGCACAATAATCAACAACCAATAATCAATAACCAATAATTCTTTTCACTACCTTTGCCGCCTAAAATACTGAGGGGATGAAAAACAATAAAGTTTTATTAGAATTGGTGTGGTGGTTAGTGACATTAGTCATTTTGACGGTTATAATGTTTCCTATTTGGCGAAATTTTCCTGATTTTAAGTTCGGAATTACCAATTATGCTTTTATAATCTGTTTTATCACCTTTACGCGATACGCTTTTTTACTCAAATACACATTTTTAGCGAATTGGGAAAAGGGGAAAATCGGCTTTGTGCTCTGTGCTTTTGCCATTGCGGGCATTTTATTGGTACAAATGCAAGATTTTAATGTCTGGTTTGACAATGGCGACCCCGATGTTTTATTAAAAACGGTAAAAAAGGAAAGCATCCGCCCGTCTCTTTTGGAATACATCAAAACCGAGTTTATCCTTTTTGCAGTAGCCAGTGCTATATCTGCTTTCCTTTTGGCAGGTCGGTTATTGTTCTCTATTTGGCGTTTGAGAAATAGGGATAAAGTTTAAATTTAGGCGACAGGCGGCAGTGAACAGGCGACAGTTGACAATGGTTGGGTAGAAACAGGTAAAATGAAAATATCAAAATCTATAAAAATATGTCCGTAGTAAAAGATTTTAATGATTATCGCCAAAAGATGAATGACCGCATCTTGGCACATGATAATAAAGTAATCAAACGCTTTTGGAGCCTTGACCACCAAACTTACGATGACGGTGCCTTGGATAAAAAAACCAAGGAATTATTGGGTTTAGTAGCCTCTATGGTGCTTCGCTGCGATGATTGCATCAAGTATCATTTAGGTACTTGTTTCGAGTTGGGCATTACTAAAACCGAAGTTTTTGAAGTGTTCGCCATTGCTAATTTGGTCGGCGGTTCTATCTGCATTCCGCATACGCGCCGTGCGTTGGAATATTGGGAAACCTTGGAAGAAGAAAGTAAATAGTTTTGTGTTTCGTATGTCGTGTTTCGTGTTTCGGGCTGAGCGAAACACGACATACGAAATACAAAACACGGGCAAATAATAAAAAATACTGAGGGGGTGAATATCCTAAAAACTTTTAAAAGTAAAATACCCGAAATCGTTGTTCTGATGCTATCAGCAGCGATTTTCTTCTATAAGTTCGGTTGGCGGCTTTTGGATGTTACCAATATCAATTGGCTTTTCAATATCGGATTCGATAATCCCACTGAGTTTATTTCATGGGAGTATTATCGGTGGTCGCCGTGGTCATTTCCAGTGGTTGGTACCATGTCAGGGTACGATTATCCGACGGTTACAGGGGTAGGTTTAACAGGAGCTATTCCTCTTTTTGCCATACTGCTTAAAATCATTTCACCTGTCCTTCCTCAGATATTTCAACACTTTGGTTGGTGGCTTTTAATATGCTACCTTTTACAAGGTTTAATGGGTTTTAAATTATTAAAAACGCTGATAAAAAAACAAGAAAACGTAGATTTAAAAGCCATTTTAGGCGCTTTATTTTTCGTCATGGCACCACCTTTGCTTTTTCGCCCTACGCATATGAACCTATCGGCTCATTTTCTTATTTTAGCCTCATTATACCTTTATTATCAAGATAATACAAGTAAAAATAAATTTATATATAATCTTATTCTCGTAGCCTGTACAGCCTTAATTCATCAGTATTTAACGGTCATGATTTTGGGTTTGTCCTTCGCCATGAGCAATGATTTATGGCAACGCAAAAAGCTGAGTTTTATACAATTAATCGGGTTTAATTTAGCCAATTTAGCCCTTGTTTTATTCCTTTTTTATATAGTAGGCAATTTTAATATACCCAATGATGTCACCCAATCCGTGGGCTTTGGCAACTTTTCAGCGAACTTGAATACTTTTTTCAATTCCATGAATTTCACTCAGATTTTACCCCAACTAAAAACTTCATCGGAGGGGCAATATGAGGGTTTTGCGTATTTAGGCGTCGGCGTTTTTACGATCTTAACTATATCTATTTTAAGTTTTTTTTTAAATAAAATAGGCATATTAAAAACCAATCTAACCTTAAAATCAATAGGCGAAATGCCTCTGAAATATCCCATTTGGTCAATTAGTATTTTGTTTTTTATCTTTTCATTGAGTACTACCATTGGCTTCAATGAAAAGGTATTGCATCAGTATATCGCAGGACCTATGTTCAAAATATTCGCTAATTCGCTGCGGGCATCGGGGCGTTTTGTCTGGGTTTTGTACTATTTAATTATGGCTTTTAGCATCAAGAGTTTTTTAAATTTATATATTTCTAACTATTTGAAAATCAGTCTTTTAGCTATCTGTCTTTGTGTGCAAGCCTACGATGTAAAGCCTATGTTTTCGATGCACACAATTGACTATTCCAATACCAGAAAAAACCTCACACCCGCCGCTTGGCAGCCCATTATGCAGGAATGTGAACGCGTGATTATGTACCCGTGCTTCTTGTGGGAATATAAAAATTATGGCGATTTTTACGATTTTGCGCACCTCGCTGCTTTGAATAAAAAAGCCATTAATACGGGTTATTTCGCGCGCTCGGTTTGGGATTTAAAAAGAAAATGGGAAAAAGACTTGAATGAAACTTTGGATAAAGGTTCGCTCGGCGATGAGACGCGCTCGGTTTTTATTTGTAAAAAAGAGGATGTTGGGCGATTTGAAAAATTTGTTAAAAAAGGCGAAATGAAGTCTTTTATTTATGAGGGATATGTCATATTTGTTCCGCTCACATTGCCTAAAACCATCGAATATCTTTCACAACTCCCTAATTGTCAATCTTTTACGTTTTATACTGAGGGGGTAGTTGATTTCTTAAAACGCCATTCGGATAAAATCATTTTAACGGCAGTAATGGATGAAGGCTCATACAAATTGTGCGATGAAGCCAAAGCGTATTTCAAAACTATGGGCTCTGAAAATGTGCCTCAGTTGAGTCATTATGGCTCATATTTGGGTGTATATTTTAAAAACAAACTCATTTTTGAAAAAGTGGATAATAAAGGTGCCGTCAGCCAATCATGGAAAGCAGGGGCTATTCAAAACGGTTTCTCCTTTTTAAAAAATATAGAACTTCACTCAGCGGGTGCACCGTGGGGGCGTACTTCTTCCATTAAAATAGCGGATAAGGAACTCAGCCCGAATAAGATTGGTTTTAATTTCGTAGCCCTCAATGCTCAATGGGAAGTGGTAGAAACAGCACGTTTTAATACTTTTGACAGCTGCATTAGGGTGATTTATCAGTAAAAAATCTGCAATACTGAGAGCCTGCCCCGATTTCTCGGGGGGTATTTAAAAAAGGGATTCCGAAATTTCGGAATCCCTTTTTTAATACAAAATCTAGAATATTCTATACCTTCAAAAATATACCTCGCCTGTAAAAAATATAAACTACAAGCCAGCAAATCATCATAAAAGCAATGGCAAATAAGAAGGACGAAAAATTATTAGAACCCAACCATAGCGCAAAAAAGTAGCGATAAAATGCGTCATGCCCATTGATGACAATATCAGGAGCTTCATTAATTTTCATAAGTTCAAGTATGATGATTAATAACTCAGAAACCATGTAGGCTAAAATGGCATTCGTTCCAAAAATTCTAAAAAAATGGCTCCATTCGTACACTTTTTTAATGTCTAAAATATAGTAACACAATGTGAATATTAGGGTTGATAAACCACCCGCAAAGAGGACATAACTGCTCGTCCATAGTTTTTTATTGATTGGAAAAGCGAAATTCCAGATTAAACCACCCACAACTAATGCCATCCCTATTATGCTGAGTGTCCGCATAATTTTCTCTTTATCATCAGTAGTACCCATAAAACCGCCAATTAGATAACCGATTAGGTAAGTAACAATTGAAGGCATGGTACTTAAAAAACCTTCGGGGTCAAATGCAATACCTTCGCCATGATACAAATGGCTATCGCCAAAAAGCCATAAATCCAGTTTTTGACCTGCATTTCCTTGCATTGTCAAATCACCAAAAGCCGTTAAAATGCCCCAATATCCCAATAAAAGAGCGACACAAACGCCAATTAATTGCTTGGGTTTAAACAATAGCCCTAAGGTGGCACCTACTCCATAACACAATGCTATGCGCTGTAAAACCCCTAAAATGCGCCAATTACTGATGGGTTTGTTGTAAAAAGGGAAAGCGTACAAGCCAACGCCTAAAAGGAAAATAATGAAGGCTCTTTTCCATATTTTCATAAAAAGAGCAGAAGTCAATGTATGGTTATAACTTTTAAAAGAAAACCATGAAGATACGCCCGTTATAAAAACAAAAGACGGAAATACTAAATCCGTGGGTGTGAAACCATGCCAAGCAGCGTGCTTCAAAGGTTCATAAGCAATAGACCAATCTCCCGGCGTATTGACAATAATCATAAAACAGATGGTGAAGCCTCGAAAGACATCCAGAGATAATAAGCGGTTTTTCATTTTCATACAATTGGTTATTTCGATAAATAACAAAGTTAGTGTCTATTTTAACTCTAAATAACATTCGTATTGATGGCTTTCACAGCCATATTTGAAAGTTCATGTACACCTTGAATTAAAGCTGAAAATCGGGTATCTTGGGTCAACCCTTTTTTCCAACGGGCATATATTTGCTGCATTATCACGGCATTTTTATATAAACCAAAGACATAGTAAAAAACAATGTCTTGCACATTTCGACCCGTTTTTTCCGCATAAATCTTGACTATTTCTTTGCGCGTCAAAGCTCCATTTATCCACGTCAAGTTAAATAATTTGGAGAATTGTGGCTCATCAGCCTCACACCAATAGGCTAAAGCAGCTCCTAAATCCATCAAAGGATCACCAACCGTGGACATTTCCCAATCCAGAACGCCAATAATATCCGTCAAATCCGCATTCCAAACGACATTATCAAACTTATAGTCATTATGCAAAAAAGCGGGTTTTTGCTCGATGTGTTTGTAATGCATCATCCACTCTGAAATAATTTCCATATTGGGTATTTCATCGGTTTGACTTTGGGCATATCGTTGAATCCATCCTTCCACTTGGCGTTGAACATAGCCTTCGGGCTTTCCAAGTTGCGCGAGCCCTGTAGAATCAATATCTAAATTATGTAAATCTGCCAAATTATCAATCAACTTTTCGCAAAGTCGTGCTATTACTAAGGGGGTCAGTGCGGGATTCATGGCATCTTTTGCCCTTAAAATTACACCTTGCAATCTCTCCATTACGTAAAAAGGTGCGCCTATTACCTCACCAGATGCTTCCATACTGAGGGGGGTCGGTATTTTATTATACTGCGCATTTTTAAGGCTTGATAACACTCTGAACTCTCGCCCCATGTCGTGCCCGCCTTTCGCGCTTGCACCGAAAGGTGGGCGACGAAGTACGTATTCTTTTTCACCCGCTTTAATGAGGTAGGTAAGATTAGAAAAGCCGCCTGGAAATTGCGCCACTTCCGTTATTTCATCAAAACCAGCAATATCCTTTTTTAAATATTTATTTAAAATAGGAATATCTAATTCTTCACCTTCTCGAACTTTTGATGCTTTATCAATATTCATTTTATCCTATTTCAACACGTTTCATTCTCATAGGGCTTTGCCCTATGCTTTTTTATTGCGCCCTTTCAGGGCTTTTGAGTTGTTTTTTTTATAAAAAATTGATTATCAAATGATTATGCCATTTTTCACTTTTTTATAAAACGGCTATTCAGTTGTACCAGCACCATCTCTATAATTCAAAGCAGGTTTTCTTTTGCCCAAAAGAGGTTCATATTTAAAATCATCTCCTTTGGCAGCTTTCCATTCAGCGGTAGCTTTTTCAATTAAAGTTTTATCAATTAATAAGTCAATCGCCGTGCACGTAATGGTTTTAGCCGCTACCATCATACCTTTAGTCCCAATATCCGTACCGCCACAAGCTACGGCTTGCCAGCTGTGCGCGGGAGTACCAGGTATCCATGTAGCCGTTCTTAACCCTACTGTTGGCACTGCCCAACTCACATCTCCAACATCCGTAGAACCTCCACCTGAGCGATAGGATTCATCGAGGAATGGGTCAACAGTGGCAGCTTTAGTCAAAGCAGGGCGGCTTTTAGCGATAAAGCTCTCTTGTAATTTTTGACCAAACGCCATTTCTTCGGAGGTGTAAGTCACACCACCTACTTTAGTCAAATTATCATGCATCAGTTTTGACAACGATTTTAGAGGTAAAAGCTCATGGACACCCCCTATAATTTCGTATTCAACGGTTGTTTCAGTGCCCATTGCAGCTCCATTAGCCGCTTTTACCACTCTTTCAAAGACATCTTTCACGACATCTCTTTTCGGATGGCGTACGTAATAATACACTTCTGCGGCATCAGGCACGACGTTAGGTGCCTTTCCGCCATCTGTAATAACATAATGAATGCGTGTTTCTTGAGGAATGTGTTCGCGCATCATGTTTACCATATTGTCCATTGCTTCCACGCCATCCAATGCTGAACGCCCTCTATCAGGCGCGCCCGCGGCATGAGCAGAAATACCTTTAAAACGGAATTTTGCGGAAACATTTGCCAATGAGGATGATGGGTTGCTGGAGTTACCATCGCCCGGATGCCAGTGCAATACGACATCAACGCCATCAAATAATCCCGCACGGGTCATGTAAACTTTTCCACTTCCACCCTCTTCCGCAGGAGTGCCATAGAGCTTGATTGTACCCGACATTTTATTTTTTAAAATTGTATTTTTTAACTCAATAGCTGCGGCCACAGAAGCAGCCCCAAACAAATGATGTCCGCAACCATGCCCTGCTGCTTTGCCTGCACGAGGCGTTTTTACGGGCTCAGCCGTTTGAGAAAGACCTGGCAGAGCGTCAAATTCGGCCAAAATCCCAATAACAGGTTGACCCGAACCGAATGTGGCAACAAAAGCAGTAGGAATCTCCGCTACGCCTGATTTAACTGAAAACCCAGCATCGGTCAAAGTTTTTTGCAGTAACTCTGAGCTTTTATACTCTTTATAGCCTACTTCTGCTTGTTCCCAAATATTGAGCGCAATTTTTTTATATTTATCATATTGGGCATCTAAACTTTTGATTGATTCATTTTTTAGAGCCTCTTTTTGCTGAGCGAAAAGAATTTGGGTAGAAAAACATACAATCAAGAATAAGGTTAAAGCCTTCATAAATTCATTTTTTAAAAAATTAAAGATATTTTTTCAAGATACTCTTCGCCAATGATACTTTGTGCACTTCATCGGCACCATCATATATGCGCGCGCCTCTTTCGTGGCGATACCAAAACGATAGTAAAAACTCGTCCGTGATACCTGCAGCACCACCCGTTTGGATGGCTCTATCCACTACTTCAAGCATTATTTTAGCCGTAAAAAACTTGATTTCTGAAATTTGATTGCGAGCAGCAGCAGCGCCTACTTCATCTATCATTTTAGCCGTACGCAGCACCATGAGTCGAGCGGCATCAATTTCAGCACGGCTTTCAGCAATCCAACCTTGCACAAATTGCTTGTCAGAAAGCTTTGTTCCATCGCCCATATCTCTGCTCACTGCCCTTCTGCACATAATATCCAATGCTCTTTCAGCAATGCCTATCCAACGCATGCAATGGTGAATGCGACCAGGCCCCAATCGCTCTTGAGCCAATAAAAAGCCTGCCCCCTCAGTACCAATCAAATTTGTGATAGGAACTCTACAATTTGAAAAAGCGATTTCAGCATGGCTGGCCCAGCTGTCGCCTTCGTCACCCATGATGCTTATATTTCTGAGAAATTGATACCCCTCAGTATTGGTGGGTACCAATATCTGAGAAGCGCGTCTGTGAGGTGGCGCTTCAGGATTCGTGACCGCCATAACAATGCAAAAAGTAGCACCATCAGCTCCAGTAGTGAACCATTTTCTGCCATTAATCACATAAAAATCGCCCTCTTTCACTGCCATAGTGTCCATTTTAACAGGATTAGACCCTGCATTTTGGGGCTCAGTCATACCGAAACATGAACGAATTTCACCATTTTTCAGAGGCTCTAAATAGTTGGATTTAAGTGATTCAGAAGCAAATTTTTCCAATAATTCCATATTACCAATATCAGGTGCTTGGCAATTAAAAACGTAGTGACCAAACGGAGACATTGCCAGTACCTCACTGACTTGCCCAAATTCGCAAAGGGTCAGATGGTGTTGCAAACCCCACATGCCCATTTTTTTTACTAATGCCCTTTTTTCTTTTAAAATGGGCTCTACCTTTGAAAACTTACCCGACAGGTATTCAGTCGTTTCAAGGGGATAGAGCTCATTTTCTACGAAGGATTGGATACGAGGCAGTAATTCTTTGGTTTTATCAGTCAGAAAAAGTGATTCCATGCTTTTGGTTAATCAATGATGAGAAATAAATTTTGTGGAAAATTAATAAAAATTTTCTCTCTAAATGGCTTTTATTTTTTTTAAAACCCTATATAAAATTTATTTAGCCACGAATTAACGAATTTTGCTAATTTAGATGTTGACTTATTTAAGCTAATTTCACTAATCGAATTGCCCTTAAGGGCAATTTCGTTTAATTCGATAAAATTTTCGACATCTAAATTAGCAAAATTCGTTAATTCGTGGCTAAAAAAAATTATGTAGGGTTTCAAATTATTTTTAAAAAAATCGATTCCTCTTGTTTTAATTTTTAAAGTTAATAAAACAAGAAAAGGTGAATATCCTATATTAGAGATATTCACCTTTTTACACTTCAAACACAATTTATCTTGAGTTATTTTTTAAATAAATCGGTGGTAAACGTTTTTAATTTATCCATTTCACCATTTATAAGTAAACGGGCTTGCTCAGGCCAAGAGGTAGGGTCATTCAAGCGATACCTCGAACCACCTTTTGCTAAAATCTCTTTTAGATTTTCGACGGGAACAACTGATAAATCCTTCAACCCTTTGATGCCCGATTCTTTGAGTAAAAGTTCGATTTTAGGTCCTATGCCTTCCACTATTTTCAAATC
>JANPHO010000049.1:0-18180 GCA_031424515.1 Saprospiraceae bacterium | reverse complement strand
CTTAAACAAAGACTCCACAAAAGCTCTTTTATTAAAAATCTGGAGTTTATCAATCGCCTCACCTACGCCAATATATTTAATCGGTATTTTAAATTGGTCACTGATACCAATTGCCACACCCCCTTTGGCAGTCCCATCCAATTTGGTCAAAGCCAAGCACGATACATCCGTTACTTCCGTAAAATGTTTGCACTGTTCAATGGCATTTTGCCCCATCGAAGCATCCAATATCAGCATCACGTCATGCGGTGCACCATTCATTGATTTCGCCACAGAGCGTTTGATTTTACCCAATTCATTCATCAAATTCACTTTATTGTGCAACCTACCCGCAGTATCAATGATAGCCACATCACAATTGTACTTTTTAGCGTATTCGACCGTTTCGTAAGCTACCGCCGCGGGGTCAGCATTCATACCCTTTGAATAAAACTCACACCCCACTCGCTCCGACCATATTTTCAACTGTTCCACTGCTGCTGCGCGGAAAGTATCCGCTGCACCCAGCACTACTCTATAATCTTGCTTGGTCAGTTGATGCGCCAATTTGCCGATTGTCGTCGTTTTACCCACACCATTCACGCCTACCACGAGCATTACGTAAGGTCGACCCGTTTTTTCAATGGGCAAATTGAAATCTTCTGCTTCCTCAATATTATTCTCAGAGAGCAAATCCACGATTTCATCTTTGAGAATAAAATTAAGCTCGTCCGTGTTCACATATTTGTCGCGCGCTACACGTGCTTCAATGCGGTTAATGATTTTGATGGTAGTTTCCAAGCCTACGTCAGAAGATATTAAAATGCTCTCTAACTCATCGAGCACATCTTCATCTACAGTCGTTTTACCAGCAACAGCACGGGCTATTTTACCGAAAAAGCCTTCCTTGGTTTTTTCTAAACCTTTATCAAGGTCTTCTTCTTTTTCTTTATTAAAAAAACGGCTAAAGAAACTCATATTTTAATATAAAATTTTAAAACAAAGAAAAGGCTTTTTCTTCAACAAAAGAAAAAGCCTTTTAAAAAACATTTAAAACAATGCTTTCAAAAAAATCATTATGAAAGTAGTCATTCCGTATTTCGGAACTGAGGGGTATCTTAATCAAAAGATTAGATGCCCTTGTAAGCACTACTTCTATTTATTTTGTACTGGCGAACCATTCTTTCACCTTGTCTTTGTGAAGGATAGCTTCTTTGAATGTATAACCACCCGTGTCAGGGTTTTTAACACTTTTTACTACACGCACATGGTCTTTACCTGAACCTGCGTTAGCAGCACGTTGAGCAACCCTTGCGTTTTTTGATACTTTCTTTGCCATATCTTTTGATTGATTATGATTGATTGATTATTGATTACTTACATATCGCAATACGACAATAATAGAAATAATCAATTACTTAATTTCGCGGTGAACTGTTACCTTTTTCAATACAGCGTTGAATTTTTTCAACTCCATACGGTCAGGCGTATTTTTACGGTTCTTTTGAGTCACGTAACGTGATGTGCCTGGCATACCTGATGTTTTATGCTCAGTACATTCCAAGATGACTTGGATGCGGTTACCTTTACTTTTCTTTGCCATTGTATGATGGATTAAAATATTTTAGAACTATTGAATGCAAGAGTTTCAGATTGACTGAATGGATTAACAGCCTGGCTCAGAATCGCCTACTAAATCAAATCCAATATCACGACCACTCTTTTGCAATTTCTTTACATACTCGAACAAACCAAGTTTAGATACTGTACGCAAAGCATTAGCTGTCAACTTCACTGACACGAAATCACCTAGTTCAGGAACAAAAATACGTTTTTTCATTAAATTAGGCATGAAACGACGCTTCGTTTTGTGATTAGAGTGAGATACTTTATTTCCTTTTAACGGACGCTTACCCGTCAATTCACAGACTTTAGACATGACTTTCTATTTTATAAAAATATCAAATTACGATTGTAAAAAATCAGCGTTTTAAGTCATTTTCTTTAAAAAAATCCCTAAAACGCTGAAAATATTGTGTGATCTTGTAAGGAGTCGAACCTTAAACCTTCTGATTCGTAGTCAGATGCTCTATCCAATTGAGCTACAAGACCTATACTTTGATTTTGCGAGTGCAAAGATAAGTTCTTTTTTCGTTTTACAAAAGATTTAACAGAATTTATTCTTAAATTTTAATAAAAAAAATCACGGTTGCGTAACAACAAACTTCTTAGTGGTTTTATAATCTTTTGACAAAACGGAGATAAAATAGATTCCTGCAGCTAACCCCTCAGTATTTATCAAAATTTTGTTTGACAATAAGTCTCTATCTTGAATTTTTCTTTGGAACACCACTTGACCCATTGAATTGCTAATAACGATATCGCCTTCAATTTTTTCTGGAATTTGGAGCATCAAAGTCAAGCGCGTACTCACTGGATTGGGATAAATTTTCAGAATTGAGAGTTCACCAAGGGGTGCACCATACAAACGGCTGAGACGCGTGAAGCTGTTATACACATTTAATTGCCCCCCAGTCACTGTTTTACCCTGCAAAGAAGCCAATGGCTCTACCCCATTCAAAATAGCATCTTTTAAAATAACCATCGCCTGCAAAGGTGCTTTACGGGCTAATTTGCACAGACTATCTTGTGGGAATGATGCCAATAATGCCGCTGCGCCAGCTACCAAAGGCGCGGCGAAAGAATTGCCTCCCACTTGATCAAAGCCATTGCTCGGAAAAGTAGTCATTATGGACTCTCCGGGAGCCGCCAAATCCACATATTTATTGCTGTAACCAGCTGAACGCGGCAATGCACCATCTTTATCGGTGCGAGTCACCACTAATAAATGTTCATTGGGGCATAAACCTGGCACATCACCCGATTTTTCAATATCATTTTCAATATTATCGGCAGCTACTACATTTAATATGCCTTGGGTGCTCAGCGTATTGTACACATCGCAGAGCAGGGGAAATTCAGCCGGTTTAGCCCCTCTAAAACCCAATGACATACTCGATACCGCCACATAAGCCCCTTCTTTACCATTCGATTGCGTATATTTCTTTCTCTGATTGGCAGCATACATGTATCCTTGAATAATCCTTGAATCATCTACAATACCACTCAAAATCATCAATTTGACATTCCAATTGATGCCAGCAATGCCTTGATTATTATTGCCTTTTGCGCCAATCACACCGATACAATTCGTGCCATGCGTAGCAGATGTGTGTTTATCAGTGTTTGTATTAAAATTCCAGCCTTCGTAATCGTCAACTAAGCCGTTTTTATCATCATCAATATTATTATTCGGGATTTCAAAGCGGTTGCGCCAAATATTGGCTTTCAAATCATTGTGCGCTATATCAAAGCCTTGATCCAATACTGCTACCACTATTGTATCTCCACAAGCCGTCACACCGCCTGTCGTGATGTCCCATACTGAGGGGGTACCAATCCGAGGCAATGACCATTGCTGCACATAAAGTGGGTCATTAGGCGTGGTGCTGCGCAGTTCCACAAGGTGATTGAACTGGGCTGCTTTTACTCTTTTATGAAAAATGAATTGATTGAGGATGTTTTTTTCATTAAAAAGGAGCGGATTAAACTTGATTTTGTACATATTTAAATCTGCTGAAATAACTTCTATTTCAATAGAGTCAGAAGATTCTCCAAAAATATCATGTGCTATTTCAGCCAAATCACCTTTTTTATCCATTAATTGAATTAAAACCTCTCCTACTTGATGCTTGATAGCTGAAGGCTCATTCGCTCTCAATTGCTGAGCTACCCCCTCAGTATATGAGAGATAAAATACGTTAATTAGTATTAAAATCCAGTTTTTCATTGCTTTACTTTAAGGTTAAACACTGAAGGCATATTCTATTACCCCTCAGTATTTTTAATGCGAATAATGGGTTAAAAATGCCTTTAGGCATGAAATATTGGTAGAAGTTCAAGAAAAATACTGTTTAAAGTCCCAGAGGGACGACATATTGAATTGAATTTTAGTTCAATATTTCAATATATCGTCCTTACAGGACTTTATAATGGTTTTGTATCAATATTTCTACCAATATACCATGCCTAAAGGCACTTTCATCCCATTATTCGCATTTTTAATGAAAAAAGCCAAACCAACGCTAATTGATTTGGCTTTTGAAACGATAACCGTGCCACCGCATTAAGCGAGAGCACGGCTTATTTTAATTTAACTTAAAGGTAATCACGAAACCGCCCGTGGCATTAGTAGAAGGGAACGAAGCCGTTGTGTAAGGGATAATTTTATTATAATCCACATAAAAACGAAGGTCGAGCCTTTTATTAATGGTGTAAGTAGCAGATGGCGCTATACGCAGGGTTTTCGCACCGCGTGACGGAATATCAATCCCTTGCCCCAATAAGTGATTCTCAGTGATATCGTCCCTGAAAGAAAGGTCAAATAGTAAGCGAAGGTCATTGCCTTTTTTCACTTTTGGCTCTTTTTTCTTCTTCACTTTAGGTGCATTCGGGTCTTGATTTTGACTATCAATGACTTCATTGCGCTTGTCTTCGGCTTTCTTTTTAGCAGCTTCGGCAGCTTTTTTCTTCTTTTCAAGGTCAAAATCAAGGAATTTGATGTACACGTTTTTCATCGTTTGACCAAATTTCAAGGTAATTTCAGAGGTTTTTGTTTCCTGCAAGCGGGAATCACTCATACTCAGGCCTAAGTTTCGAGATTTGCGGTAACTGATGCCATAAGTTGCGCCGTTTTTCATCGCCACATCTATACCTAATAGTGGTGAAAATTGCTCTGAAATAACGATAGTTGGTATATCAAATTGGTTATAATATTCGTACTGCGCTTCTTTCGTAAAACGAGTCGGATTTTGAGCATCAAAGCGCGTTTCAGTCGCAAATTGGTTTATCGTCATCGTTGACTTATAACCGTGCGTGATGCTGATATTGCTGAATTTATTGCGTAAGCCCGGAAGTTTTGCTAAGCCTGTATAGTTCAAACGCCAATTCAGTGATGGGCGTTCTTTGAAAACATCTCTATTCACAGTATTCACATCTTTACCCGTGTAAGCTGCAATAAAAGCAGGAATCAATACATCTTGATGCGTGGGTCCGTAACCTTTTTTAAAGCCGTCATAACCTGGATAATTCTCACCTGTAGGGTTGAGTAAATTAGAGACTTTTGCTCGATTATCGCTAAATTCTTTGAAAACATCGCCAATATTCTTAAAGAACGAATTTAAGGTAAAATATGAAATAGTGTATGAACCATTATCAAAGCGATTGAGTGCTCTGATACTATCTATGGAGTTCACGGAAGTTGGGTTTCTAAATTCCTGCGATGTATTTTTAGTATAATTCCTATTCAAGTCCATATCCACTTTGAAATCTGGGAATGGTTCAAGTGTCAAACGTGCATCAATGGTTTGGGTATAATTATTCAAAAGTGGGCGTGTTTGGCGAACATCACTCGAAATCCAATTTCGACGACGAGCACTTTCTAACCAATCATCATCCGCTTGCTGAACACCAAAGATATAGTTCCAACCTGGCGATGATAAATCCTGCATACCAAACAAGCGGGATTGCGCCATAAAGCCTGGCACATAAGAACTGTACTGCTCATTGTAATTAAGGCGTGCCTTGCGCAAAGTCAATAGAGGACGAATAAGGATTTTTTCAACAATACCTGGCTCGTATTCTACCTCCCGTTTTTTCTTTTTACCTTTTACGGAGTCCGCAGCGGTAGTCGGAATCGTCGGTTTTAACGGTGATACTGAGGGGTCTTCGCCTTTGGCTTTTTTATTCTTTTTATCTAAATTAGGTTGCTTTACTACTTGTATTTTACGCAAATACTTAGAATAAGCATATAAGTTATCAAAATTCAAATCAGCCGATGCTTGACGATTCTGCTTATTATTGATGTAATTACCAATGTTCGCAAAATTATCTTCATCATTTTGCACATTCACTGAAAAGGCTTCCCAACCGTACGATGCGCCATAAGTTGCCCGCACATTCACCCAATCCATAAAAGGAATGCTGCGGAATGGCACGGTATAGTTGACGTTGACATTTTGGTCATAGCGTTTAGTCCGCCCAAAATCTTTGATATTTTTTATTAAAAAACTCTTTTTTTCAGCATCTGATGCGGGAAAACCTCTATTATCATAATCATTGAGTTCATCAATTATGGCAAAGTTTTTAGCATCAAAGTTCAGTTTTAAGGCTTTTGACAAATCCCATTGCATCGTATAGTTTCTATCCCAACCGAAACGGCGTTGGAAGAAAGTATTGTACTGAGGGTCTTCACCCGAGAAACGATACTGAGTGGTATTCACTTGACGGTCAAGTATGGTATTGAAAGCAAATGAATTCGGAATTGGATTGAAATTAAATTCCGTTAAAAGCTTAGTATATTTTCCGACCTTTTCATTTTTAATCAAATTTTTGAAAGGTGAAACATATAATGGCTCACGCGAGAATGTATAATCCAAACTACCCTTATAGTTATCTCTTGAATCACTTAAAACCAAGGGGTCTTTACGCTGCAATTGCGTATAACCATACGAAACACTGATATTTTCTATATCCCAAGCGTGTGGTTTCCCACTGCCAGTACGGTCTTTACGGACGTTGTTGAAACCAAAACCTTTGATGGTTTGGATGGTTTGAGCATTTTGCTTGATAGAATCTCTTTTTTTAGAATCCGTTTCAGCCGCAACTCTTTCTTTCAATTTGACGTCCAAATCATACGGGTCATACTCAGGGGTACGCACATTATTGGAATATTGAGCCGTAAAAGGTATGCGGATACCTGATTTTTGAGGTAAAAATTTACCCAATTCAAAATTTCCCGATACATTAAATTCCGTTACTTGTTCTCGACTTCGTTGCTGTACCCGTTGGTCAATAGCCCCATAACCAATTCCTAAATAATTGCCCGAAACACTCACATTTCCAAAGTCAGCTAATTTAAAATCTGTCCGTGCAATGGCTGCCGCACCTCTACTTTCATTCAATCCCGTAGCCCGTAATTCGTTTATCCATAATTCCACATCATGTGAGGCTTGGTCTTTATTATAAACGCCAACCATGACACCTTTCACTTGCCCAATATCTGGATTACCCCTTACTTTTATTTTAGTATTTGGGCTTGTACTTTTAGAATAATAAAATATGGAATCCAAATTAAAATTCCTTGCATTTCGAGCCGTTTTTGCTTCAATAAGGTCATGTAAAACCATATCAAATGTATTGGCTGAATTCCAAACCTCATCGGCATAAGCTGGTGACGTATTTGAAAGTCCCGTTACTTTTGCAGGGTCTGACATAACCAATGGCATTTCTATTTCATAGTAATTGCGCTCAAAGTCAGTGCCCAAACGCATAAAAACACATAATTTACCACTTGAATTCAGAGCTACTCCCTCTGGACTTTCAGCATGTACGAACATTTTGAGGCGTTCGTAAATACGCATATCCATACTCAATAATTTGATAGCCGCACGACCTCTTCCACCCGGAAGTTCCTTGAGGGCAATACCCAATGATTGCTCATTTTGGCGAGCATTCGCTGCCAATGAAGTTGGGATTAATTCACGTTGAATACCCGGAGGCAATACGTAATTAAAAGGTTGTTTTTTACTGTTTTCTTCAATATTCACGGAATTTAACTCCATGAAATCTTTATCAATACCATTGCCTAAATAAGTTCCTTGCGGATTGACATCGCGCTTATATCTACGCCATTGATTACGGATTAAATCAAGTTTTGCAAAGCGCAAAGTTGCTTTATCTTTAAAATCCTTTGTAACCATACGGATAAAACGAATACTTCTGAAATCATTGATTTCACCATATTTTTTATCATAACCATCAATGGGGATACGGAAGTGATGCCATAAACGGTCACCACCTGAAACATTAGGCGCAGCTAAACTTTCAACATAAAATTTCAAATTACGGGTATCAATACCTTTACCCAAAGGATTGGGCGTAAAAGGAATCTTATACTCATAATACGCTTCATTTTCTTCAAATGAGTTATCTCTATTCACATCCTCAGCATCGGGAACATTCGTAGATGATTGAATTTGATTACCTGTATTTTGAGAGTTACCTTCTGGTCCATTGAAACCTTTATACCTGTCCAAAATAGTAGTACCAGACGGAAAATCTGTATCATTATAATATTTAAAATCGTCGTTTGATGGATCTTTTTGCACTTTTTCGTATGCAGGAAATCCTTGAAATAAATCTACATAGCTTTTAAAATAAGCATTCTCCCCAACTTTATTCAAACCATCCAAGCCTATATCTTGCTGCTTACGTTCCTCATCATCTGCAGAAAAAGAATTCGGAAGCGGTATTTCTGTTCTTGGTACACGCCCCCATACAGAGCTATCTGTTTTCAATTCTGGGTTACTCTTGGTAGGTAAACCATTTTCATACATTTTACGGCTATCTTTCAAAATATCTTCCGAAATATCACCCAAATGAAATAATAATGTACCACCATTTTCCTTATCTTTTGGGTCTAATAGTGGATCCAGTACCCAAAAGTCAATGTACTCGACATTAGCTGCCTCAAAATCTGGCGTTGTGATACCCCGCATGATACCTGCCCATCGAGTTTGAGGCTCTTTTAAGCCTGCATCACTGGTACTCACACCTTTAGAATATATCGTACCCGCAGGAATATCAAAATTATAAGGCCCCCTCAGTTTAGGATAATATGTGAGGTCAAGTGTAGGTAAAGTAAAATTATCGCCAAATCCACCTATCTGATTACTCGTTCTATTCGGGAATACCTCCGTTTGGCTAATTGGTGATGTATAAATATCGGCAGAAACACCTCCAGTGTTATTATTCAATACTTGGTCAATCCTATACCAATTAATTAATGCTCTATTCACTCCAGGGAAAATATTATCACCTTTAGATTCTGCCCAAAGCGGATGTTTTTGAGGCACACTGGCTAATGCCCAAGTCCCTGGTTGAGAAGACAAAGAGAATGGACTACTACTGCCCTCAAAATCATCAATATAAACTGCACCGCCTTTATCATTACCCACATTGATGGCAGATGAGTGACCAGGGTCTAAAAAAGCTGTTTCGGCTGAAACAGTTATTTTAGAAGGTTCTTTGGTTTGAATAAAAGGTAATTTATCCACCAATTTAGTCAACCAAGGTGCATCTTCTGTAAAGTTTAAGTCAAATCCATACACTTTATTATTGATGGGGTCATCGCCATAATTCACTTTCCGAGTATAAGGCTGCTCAAAAAGATTCATGAGCGTACCACCTATATTAAAATTCTTTTTTACTTGATAATCTGCTCTCAGACCCAACATCGTCTTGGTTTGAAGCCCGAAAAAGGCATTGTCCTCATACGAAACATTCAGCGGAATATTGGGCGCAACATAGGATGGATTCAAAACCGTCAATACTGATGTACCATAATCAATCGCAAAATCCACTCCTTCTAATAGTTGAAATGCACCCGCCGTCACCGTCACCGCACCCGGACGCAAACCAAATGCATTCAACTGAATCCGATTACTCGCCGATGATTTCACACGACCACGTATGAAAAAGCGGTTTTTCTCTTGACTCTCTTGCGCACGGAACAAAGTCGAGTCGTATAACTCTTGATAAACATATTTTTCTGAAATATCTTTAGAGCCCGTTAAAGTATCAATTTTAGCTTTTAATGAACTACCAAATGGTTCTAAAACGGGGAACATGATACGTCCGTTTCGAGTATTGATGGTCACATCAGGAATAAAGTCAAATTGACCATCGGGCTGAGGGTCGCCTACTTGATTCAAGCGGTCAAGATTCAACATTCTTAATAGCGGTACTTGTGGTACTTCTGGAATTGTCCGCTTTTCAGCTTTTTCTTTACTCGCATCTTGATAAATCACATCTAACTGCAAATCCTGCGGGTTCGTGACATAAGCACCCACTGAATAAACGTTGCGCATCATCAAATCAAAAAGTGGTGTATTGGTCAATTGCACCGTATTTTTCAACATTTTAACGAAAACAACTTGACCCACACTATCTCTACCAGCAAAAGCATTCACGTCTTCCGCAAATTCCCCTACTTGAAAAGGGCCCTTTCCGTTATAAAAATATTGAAATGCTACACCTACAACTTGCTGACGCTCCACATTATTCAATGAAATAGTACCTAATTTAGCATTGTAAGTATATTCACTTGGCTGTAAACGCTTAGCTGCTCTTTTAATAAAGTCCCTACCCTGAGCCAAACCAAATTTTGAAGTTTCCAAAACATTAATGGCTTTATCTATTCTACGATACGAAGAATCACTCACTAATTTACCATACAAATCATTCGAACTGTTTTCAGGAAGTATAAATTTGTTAGTAAAATCCTTTGGTGCTCCTGGTGTACCTCTCACAGCATTTGGATTCGTCAAATTTTCACCCTCACCCAAATCCGATAAAGCAATGATTTGGCGTACCTCTCTATCCTCATTTCTTTCATTGGATACCCAAACCTCAACTTTAGTGATAGAGAATTGGCTATTAATCAAAGGCAATGATTTCAAAGCACCTTCAAAAGTATTTCTATTAAAATGAGATAAGAAGAAATGTCTATTTTCATCATATTGGTCAATAGGTATATTAAAAGTTTGAAATTGACTACCACCCGAAATGGATAAATTCTGACGGCGATTCCGCTGCTGAGCAGCCAAAGCCGTCAAGCGCAAGTAACCAAACTGCAATTCAGTTTTAATACCAAAAAGGTTTTGGCTACCTTGTATCAAAGTACCCCTCAGTGGTAAGTTCACGTTACCACCTTCTATTGATTTAATGATATCATCTTCGCCCCAAACATTGGAGTTGTAATTCAGCTTCATGATATTATCAAAATCAAAAGTGGCTTTATTATTAAATGATGTATTCAGGTTCAATTTTTCACCAATTTTACCCGTAACATTCATCTGAATGTCCATATTGAAAAGCAGACCTCCCGTAGTACGCGCATACGTAGGCAATACAGGATTACCGAAATAGCGATAATCACCACCCAATGTCAAATCTATCTGACCTTGAGGGCGAATATCCACAGTAGGAGGGTCGCCGAAAATCATCCCAATGAGATTATCCCCCATTTTTTTGACATCCACTTTCGGTACTTCAGGCAATTTACCATTCGTTCCCACGGATTTCAAGAGCATTTTCAGCTTATTATTCTGAGTAGCCGAGAAGTCAACTTTAGAGAGTGGGTCAATCGCTTCGCCATTCCTTTTTTTATTCAAACCCGCAAGGCGTTCAAAATATTCTTTTTCCTGTTGCTTGGCTTTCCAACGACCATATTCCTCAAAAGTCATGGACATAGGCGTGCGATAATACTCATCACCGATTTTTTCAGTAATAATGTACCGATTACTGAGGGGGTCGTACTCAACACTCTTTTCGATGATAGCTGGATCTCGTAAATTAAAAGGGTTGGTGACAGAGTCTCGCAGGTAATCGCCAGAACGGTCGCGCAATGGTATAGTATCCTTTCCCAGACGGACTCCTTCGGTCGGAAGAGTTTTGGCAAAGAGGTTGGATGAAATACCGAGCAGAGTAAGGGTAATTGCGTGTAAAAAAATCTTTCTATTCATATCAAGTTAAGAATCAGCATGGGATTATTTCAATTGAAAATGGACAATTGAAAATTGAAAACTAAAATTTGCGGAAGCCACTCATCCATTTTTAATTTTAAATTATCAATTTTAAATTGAAAGAGACCCCTCAGTATTGGGTTCAAAAAAGGCATTGGTTTTAGCTTCAAAAAGGTCTATTATTTCAAATCAGTTTTTCAATATTTTTTATTAAAAAGATAGAGACTCTTTGGAAGTGACTAAGTAGGCGTTTAAAAATAATCGACATTTTCTGTCGGGCTTAAAACTGTAAAAAATACGGAGCAAAGCGGAGTATTTTCTACAGTTTTAAGAGCCGACTCAAAAAAGAAAATGTCGATTATTTTAGCCCAACTACTTCATTAACGCTATGCCTTATTGTTTTAATTTTAGACGGCCTAATATTTAACTATTGTTAAAATTTATAAATAAAATATTAATACAAAAACAAAGCCAACAGATGATAAATTTTCATCAGCTAATAAATCATACAATTTTTTGAATAAAATACTGTTTATCAATATTTTATAAGCAATAAAAAATCGGTATTTCAGCGTTTAAAAATCCTTTTGTTTACGATAATTGTTTCAGCGCGAGCTTGATTAATTCTTCTACATTTTTCACATTAGGTTGCTCTTGGAGTATCTTGTTGAGCACTTTTTGAACGTTCATTCTGACGAAACCCAATGAGACCAATGCTGATAACGCTTCTTCTCGCATAGTATTGCCCGAAACCGAAAAATTTAACGCACTTTCACCACCATCTTTCTTGATTTTATCCTTCAAATCCAAGATAATGCGTTTCGCAGTTTTGGGTCCAATGCCTTTAACTTTGCTAAACGCCACCTCATTTTCGGCTAAAATAGCTGACCTCGCTTCATCCGGACTCATGCCCGATAAAAGCACTTGAGCCGTAGCGGGACCTACGCCCGATACAGAAATCAATTGAGTGAAAAGTACCCTTTCGGATTCTTCTGCGAAGCCAAATAGTACGTGAGCATCCTCACGAATTTGTAAATGGGTCAATAAAATAACATTTTCAGAGCCTTCTATCTTAGCATACGTATTCAAACTGATATTGATGCGATACCCCACTCCCCCAGCCGTTTCTACGACAACAAAAGCAGGATTTTTAAATGCTATTTTACCTTTTATATAATCTATCATAATTCTATATGGTTAGAATGATTAAACTCGTTTTAAACAGTTCATCCAGTTATTCATCTAATTTCGAGGCACGAAAGTACGAATTTTCATAAAATCATCACAAAAATCAAACAAGGCATTAGATTTGTGCCGAAATCATTTTTAACTTTAATATTTTATGGTCATTCCACCATTTATTTATGACATAATTCGCTGGCTTACCATACTCTTCATGTCGGGAGGTGTGATCTCTGGCGGCATTTTGGGCTTGTTGTCTCTCCAACGAAAAACAAGCAATAAATGGCAAAGCATCCTGTGGGGCTTATTGCTCATCGGCTTCTCGTTGACTTTATTAGATAAATTATTGGCTTATTCATTCATTGCTCAAAGGCATTTAAGGGTGGCTTTTTTACCCATTTATGTATCATTTGCGTTGGGACCTCTGGTGTTTTTTTATGTAAAAAGCAGGCTTTATCCCATCAATTTCAAGATGAAAAGAGCCGATTTTAAGCATTTTATTTTACCGACTGTCCAGTTTGCTTTGCTCTCATGGGTAGGCATTCAGAATACCACGGCCAAATCTGAATTTCAATCACATTTTTTCAGTCCATTTAGTGGTAATTTTGAAAAAGGTGTTTTTATTTTGCAATTTTTCTTATATTTATATTTTGCTTATCGTTTTATATTACACGAGAAGCACCCCCTAAGTATAAAGGCTTCAAAAAACCGTTTGAGCATGACCAATACTGATTTTAGAAGGCAAGTGCTGGTAGTCGGTTGGCTCAAAAGAATGATAAAAGTGCTTTTTATTTTATTTGGAGTACACGCATTTTTTATTTTAACGGATTATTTCAGTTTCCGTCTCTTTGACATTAATTTGCAGACAAAAGCCTTATTTTCAGCTTTTTATGAATTATCATTTGTCGCTATGCTTTTCTGGCTATGCCTCAATGCTTATTTCGCTTGGAAAAGGGGTTTGTAGATAAATATTAAAACAAAAATTGCAGCAATATTAAATCATAAACACAACTTTTATAAACAAAATCAAACGTTTACGCAACCAATTTAACTATGCCTATTCAACGTCGATTCAGAACAATACTGACTGCGAGGCTTATTTTAGAATATCGTGATCACACGCTTTACCTCGCCCAAACCAAAAACAATGGTAATGGCTTTACTTTGCCCGGTGGGAAAATAGAAGGTGAAGAATTCGCCAAAGCCGCATTGGTTCGAGAAGCAAGAGAAGAGGCGGGCATCATTTTAAGTGAAAAATCACTCAAATTGGTTCACATTATTCATAAGCGATTGCACAGTACTACCGAAATAATTTTCTTTTTTCATACCACTAAATGGTCTGGAGAATTGGAAGTTAAAGAATTAGATAGATTTAAAGATGCTGTGTGGTATCCAAATGATGAGCCTCCTAAGCGACTGCCTGCGGTTTTGAAATTCGCTATGGAGAAAATCAATAAAAAGAAAATATTTTCTCAATTCCCAAGCTCAAAAGTTAAGAAAAAAGATAAGCCTATTGAAAAAACCGAGGCTGTAATTGAAAAACCTAAAACAAAAGCCAAAACTAAGCTAAAACCAAAAGCCAAGCTCAAAGATAAAGTGAAGGCTAAAGCAAAACCCAAAACAACTAAAGAAGCTATTTTAGAGAAAATTGATGAAAATATCTATGAAGTATAATTTTAAGAACGAAGTAGATTAATATTCCCTTTTATAACTTTTGGAAAATTTAAAATTTTCCAAAAGTTATTGCAAAATAATCTTGTCCAAAATAAAAAGGCTGCCTCAAATGGCAGCCTTTTTATTTGCAATAAGCCTAAAATCTATTGTCTAATTGTCTAAAGTCTAACTTAATCAACGCATTTTAGGACGTGGGCGCTTTCCCCCTGGCACATAACCACCTCTGAATCCTGGACGCATCATGGTGCTTGACTGACCGCGTTGTTTGAGCGCTTTATCAAATTCCTTGATTTGGTCTTTCAACATTGGCTCAGTGACTTTCAAATCCTTGATTTGGCGATAATAATTTTCGGCAGCGGGCCAATTGCCTTTCATCGCTCTGAAATTAGAGAGTGAGAGTAAAACCATTGCTTTTTCATTATCGGTTGGCAAACCAATTTTTTGAGCTTGCGTCAAATACTCCTCAGCCAGCTCGTAATTTTTCTCATTGCCCGCAATTGTACCTTTGAGCATATAAAAATAAGCCCGATTAGGCGTATATAAATATTGAGGAAAGTAGGTTAAATCCAACCTTTTTTGAGCCGCATCCATATCCCCTGTTTGGAGTGTCATAGCTGCAGATTGTACCGTTCCGAGTAAAACGTAGCCCACTAAAAGGATAATACCCGCTAAAATAAACGGAAAAGACCACCAAAAACCCCACACAAACGTCATACCTATACCCCCCAGTAAAAAGAGCGCAATAAGAGCAAATCGAAGATAAATATTAATTGTAAACATCTTTAAAATCTAAATTTTGAATAAATGAAGCCTAAATGAACCAAAATTCAATCATCACCAATCAAATGAATTTCATCTAAACCGAGACACTATTTTTTTAAAACTATTTTGAAATCATATTAAAACAGTCGGATAAACGGCTGTTTTATTTTTCACAGGCTGCAAATATAAATCACTTTTTCAAAACATCTCCCCTATTGAGTAAAATATAATTCCCTTGTACATCCAGATACACCCCCTCAGTAAAAACGCGCTTGAAATGGTTTTGAAAAAATGCCTCCGCTTGCTTTTTATCTTTTTTATGATAAGCCAGCTTATTGAACAATAAAACGCCCTTTTCAGTCAACATTTCTTTCAAATTATTCAAAAAATCATCTTGCTCAAGCTCAGTCGGAATGGTATCATCTAAAAAAACATCCATGCAAATCATATCAAATTTCTCTTCCGTGAACATTGTGTAAGTCAACGCGTCCAAAACTTGAAACTCAATATTAGATTCTATTTCAGGCAAGACGTACGTATTGGCCAAGCGTAAAACCTCCGCATCTATCTCAACCGCCGTATAATGGTATTTTTTATGAAACATTTTTTCAAGCATCAAAGGGATACTTCCCAAACCAAAACCTAAAATAAGAACGTTCTGAATAGGCAGGTTGTCCAAGTCAATTCTGTCGAACGCTTTTGAAAAGTTATCGTATTTATCGCCATAGCTGTAAATAGCGTTGGCTGTACACAATTGATATTGGCTATTTTTTAAAACGATGTGTAAAAAAGGGTTATGCACACTTTCGGTTGTCTCGATGTGGACATCTTTAAAATAACTCAGAATACGCTTCCAGAGAGGTTGCTTCATTAAATTAGGTCTCAATATTAAAATCAGTTTTTCAGATTCGTCGTAAGCCGTCTTACAGAACAAACAACTTATTTTTTGTAAATTTAAGCGATAAACTCAACTCTCCAATTATTTTTTTAACGAAATTAAACTTTTAAAACGATTTATAGTCAAATTAACAAAACCAGCCGGCGTGAAGGAAATTAATGATGAGCATATATTGGACTTGCTGAATAATCAAGGAACTTACGAAAGAGGCTTTAGGCTGCTTATGCATACCTATCAGGAGCCGCTCTATAAGCATGTACGCCGCTTGGTTGTCAGTCACGACGATGCCAATGATGTAATTCAGAATACTTTCATCAAAATATTTAGGAATATTGAGCGATTTGAAGGCAAATCAAAGCTTTTTACTTGGCTTTACAGGATTGCGACCAACGAAGCGATTACTTTTTTAAATAGTAAGAATAGAAAAGAAACCGACACGCTCGATGACCCTAACGGTTCGTACGTGGCTCAATCCTTAAAAGCTGACACTTTTTTTGATGGCGATGATATTCAAAAAAAACTATTACAAGCATTAGCAACTTTGCCCGATAAGCAAAAAGCCGTTTTTAACTTGCGGTATTACGATGAAATGCCTTACGAGGAAATGTCTCAAGTTTTAGACACTTCCGTGGGTGCCTTGAAAGCATCTTATCACCATGCAGTTAAAAAAGTGGAAGCTTTTTTTAAAGGTGTGGAGATTGACTAAAATAATAAACTTATAATCCTTTATGATAGAAATTTTTACAAATAAGTTAGAACATGAAAGAAGAATTTGAAGATGAATTAAGGGCGATTTCACCCTTTTTAGCGAACCTTAAAAAAGAAGGTAACAAAGATGATGTGTTCAAAGTACCTCAAAATTATTTTGATACCTTAGCCGACCAAATTATTGAAAAAGCTCAAGCAAAGGAAAAGCAAGCATACCCCCTCAGTAAAAAGGCTATTCAAGAAGCTCCAACCATGGCAAAACCCCACTTTTTGGAACTGGTCAGAGAATGGATAGAATCACTTCTGCAACCACGCTACGCCTTAGGCTTTGCTACAGCTTTAGTGATTGCGGTGGCGGGTTGGTGGTTTGTGAATAACCGCAACGTTGCTTTACCTGTTGAATCGGAAATGGCTCAACTATCACATGAAGAAATTCACCAATACATCACCGAAAACATTGATGATTTCGATGAAGAACTCATCCTAAAGAATCAAGAACTCGCTGATACTGAGGGGGATATAAACATAAGTGATGATGATATTCAGAAATATTTAGAAGAAAATATTGATGAAAAGGACATCAAAGAGTTGGAGAATAAATTATAGAATACCTGATTGTTTTAAATTAAAATAGCAAAAGAACATGAAAAGAATATTGTTTTTATTGATTTGTATATCATTTACTGTAGTTGCTTCTGGACAAAATGCAAAAAACAAACTCCAAGCACAACGAGTAGCATTCATCACCCAAAGGCTTAACTTAACTCCTGAAGAAGCTCAACAGTTTTGGCCCGTTTTTAATCAATATACTGAAAAATTACAGCAGATTAGAAGCTCTGCCAAAGAAGAAAAAGCAGTTGATGAGTTGAGTGACACTGATACAGAAAAGATGATTTTATCAGAATTCGATAGGGAATCCAGAGAATTAGATTTAAAAAAAGACCTCTATCAAAAGCTAAGAAAAATCATTTCGGTAAAAAAAATAGCTAAATTGTATAGAGCGGAAAGAGATTTCAAAGGCATGTTGATTGAAAAATTTCAACAGAATAAGGAAAAGCGAAACCAAATGCGTCAAAATGGAAATTGAGGTTTAATTTTTTCAAGATAAAATTATCATATTTAAAAAAGCCATCATAGAGGAAACTTCATGATGGCTTTTTTTATGCCCTAAATTATGCACTTCTCAATTTATTTTAGAAATAAGGCCGTAAGATATGTCACAAAACGTATTTCATAACGTAATAAATAATTATATAAAGAATCGAAAAAAAAACTTAATAAATTCAATATTTATTGTATTAATTAAAATTTTATTTTAAAACCAAAAACAAT
>JANPHO010000048.1:0-8933 GCA_031424515.1 Saprospiraceae bacterium | reverse complement strand
TTGGCGCCAGATATATTATTGACAGTCAATAAGTTACCTTCAATAAGCAATTTTCCCGCAATAAAATTTAATGTATTTGAAACAGATATATTTTTCTTTAGGCGGGGGAGTGCGCAAAACAATTCCTCAAGGTTCAAGTTTTACTTACCACATTGGCTCCACGCTCAATATTTGTAACCCCATCACTATTACCAATTCCGCTGGACTGAGTGAAGAATTTCAAGTTTCTATGGAAAATTCCGCTTTAGCAGGTGCCAATGCGACTGAATCAGTGCAGCGGACATGGTACATTACAGAAACAACACCCGGCGGAAATACGGCTAATATTACCTTAGAATGGGATCAGGTGCAAGAGGGCTCAAGCTTTAACCGCACCAATTGCAGCATTTTAAAAACCAACGGCACTACTATTGATTATACAGGCTATACCCCTCAGTCAGGAGCGGCAACAAATGTGAATGGAACGATTTGGTCTAAGACTTTGATTGGAATTACCGAGTTTTCGCCTTGGGGCATCACCAGTCAAACGAGTTTGCCCATTGATTTGCTTAAATTTGAAGCCAATACCACTGATAAAAAAACGGCAAAGCTCATCTGGGAAATAACGGCTAATTCAACCCCACAAGCATTTGATATTTTAAAAAGTGAGAATGGAAAAGACTTTAAATCAATTGGATATATCAAAGCCCATAGAGACTTAAATTATGAGTTTTTGGATGAAAAATTAAATAATAGCATAAATTATTATCAATTAAAACTAATTGATAATGAGGGTTTTATAAAGATGAGTAAGGTTATTTCAGTAAAAAATAAAGATGATTATAAAACGAGTTTTGAACTTATTCCTAATATAGTTACGGAGAAAACACATTTAATATTCGCTGGGGCAAAACCAGAACACGCATGTATAAACATTTTAAATACGAATGGGCAATTAATCAAAAAAGTGGATTTGAAAATCAATGAAATGGACTCATATCAACTCGATTGTTCGGGACTAAATCCTGGATTGTACTTCGTGCAGGTTTTTACTGAGGGGGGGACTTCAGAAAGTGTTAGACTGATGAAGCAGTAAATTAATTAACTATTTTGATAGTCATAAAGTCCGCTCGCGAGTAATCACGAGTGGATTTTGTGTGTTTAAAATTAAAAAACCCTCGTGCATCAGCAAGCTGATGACGAGGGAACGTACGGTTTTTGGAACCCCATTTATTAAACCCCATTTGTTAATCTTTCGAATATTCAGACGACTGAACTATTGAAAGTAACAAACTATTTCGAATTTATTTTTGTTCAAGCAAATATACAAAAGTGGGCATAAAAAAATGACATCTTTCAAAGAAAAACGTCATTTTTTAATATTTTTTTACAAAACTATGTCAATCAAAAATCACATGAAATTTTATTTAAATTGATGAAAAAGCAAATTTTTAAACGAAAACGGCAATATTGCAATAAAAAAAAGAACATTTCAAGCGGTTTTTGCAATAAAATACTGTTTTTACCAATTATTTCCTTTCACAATCATTTCTGATAAATCGTACACCATAATATCGTCTTGCTTGTCTTTTGCTTTCATGCCATCTTGCAACATGGTGATACAAAAAGGGCAATTAGCGGCTACAATTGTCGCATTGGTTTCGATTATTTCTTCTGCCCGCTCGGTATTGATGCGCTTATCACCTTTTTCATCTTCTTTAAACATCTGAGCGCCACCCGCACCACAGCATAAGCCATTGGTTTTGCAGCGTTTCAGTTCCACCAAATCAGCATCCAGAGTCGCTAATATTTCCCTTGGCGCTTCATAGATGCCATTGGCTCTGCCGATGTAACAAGAGTCGTGATAAGTGATTTTTTTACCTTTAAATTCACCGCCTTGTACTGTTAATTTGCCATTATTAATCAGCTCTTGCAGAAATTGTGAGTGGTGCTGCACCTCATAATGCCCACCCAAAGCAGGATATTCGTTTTTAATGGTATTAAAACAATGCGGGCAAGTGGTAATTATCTTTTTAATATTGTAGGTGTTCATGGTATTGATGTTCTGAACCGCCATCATTTGAAAGATAAATTCGTTCCCAGCTCTACGGGCAGGGTCGCCTGTACACATTTCTTCATTGCCCAAAATGGCGAATTCAATCCCTACTTCGTTCAATATTTTACAAAAAGCAACGGTCACTCTTTGCGCCCGTGCATCAAAACTACCCGCACAGCCTACCCAAAACAATACTTCGGGCTCTTTTCCTTCGGCTGCCATCATCGCCATAGTTGGTATATTCAGTGGTTTACCCATCTTTTATTTCTACTTTTAAATTTTAGATTTATTATTTTACATTTTGCGGTTTCATGTCTTAAGTTGATGGGCTAAAATAACCGACAATTTCTTTTCTAAGTCGGCTCTCAAAATTATAGAAAATTCTCCGCTCCGCTCCGTATTTTCTATAATTTTAAGCCCGACAGAAATTGTAGGTTATTTTAAACGCCAACTTACGATTGCATCGCCTCTTTCGCCCAAGCCTCTCTTTCAACGGGCATTTGCCAAACGCTGCCACTGTTTTCAAGGCTCGTGAACATGGGTACCCAATCGCTTGGTCCTTGTGAGAGCGTCAATATTTCATAACGGCGCATTTGGAGGATTATGTCCAAAGGATTTATTAAAATTGGACAAGCCTCCACGCACGCGTTGCAGGTGGTGCAAGCGTGAATCTCTTCGGGCGTGGTGTAATCAAAAAGTGATTTGCCGTCGTTAAAGTTTTTCGCCGTTAAAACGGTATCCGAAGGGTGTGTTGCCTTATCGATAAGTGAAATATCCCCTTTATCGAGTTTTTGACCGACTTCAGTGGCTCGGTCGCGCACGTCCATCATCACCTTCCGAGGGCTTAGTTTTTTACCTGTAATATTGGCAGGACAAGCGGCTGTGCACCTTCCGCATTCCGTACAGCTATACGCATCCATGATATTTTTCCAACCCAAACCGAACACATCATTGGCTCCAAAAGCGGGCATTTCATCAGTTACTGTCGAAGATACTGAGGGGGTAGCCGTTTGGGTTTCCAAAGCGGGCATTCCCATCATAGAGCGCACTTCATTCATGATGGCAGGCATATTTTCCATTTCACCCCGTGAGGTCAACTTTGAAAAATAGGTATTTGGAAACGCAAAAATGACGTGTAAATGCTTTGAAAACGGCAAATAATTCAAAAATCCTAAAACCATGAAGTAATGCAACCACCAACCAAAACGCTCCAAACCCACCAGTAAATGCGGATCCCAACCACCTAAAAGCATGGGCCCTAACCAACTTGTAATAGCAAACGGACCTACTTCGTGGTAATGTTCTACACCTTTCATTTGAAGTGTAGAATCCGCACCATTCATACAGAAAATGGCGAAAATTAACACAATTTCAAGACCTAAAATGATATTGGCATCAATAGTTGGAAAGCCTTTCATTTCAGGTTTTTGGAAACGCGCCACTTTCAAAATATTGCGGCGAGCGATAAAAGCCAATGTAGCTACAAACGCTAAAACGCTCAAAATTTCGATAAAACTAACAATAATAGGATATAAAATGCCCAAATAAGGAGCAAAAAAGCGGTGAACGCCGAATATGCCATCAATCAATATCTCTAATAATTCCACTTGGGTGAAAAGAAAAGCGACATATATAAATAAATGGAGCACAGCAGGAATCATGTTTTTAAACATTTTTTTCTGTCCAAATGCTACAAGTATGACGTTGCGCCACCTTTCTCCGATATTACCTTCTATTTCTTCTTCGCGCCCTAAGTTGATGTTGCGCCTTATTTTCATAAAATTCCCCCACGCTTTACCTATAAAATAGATAGAAATGAGGATAAATATTGCTTGAGCCATGATTGTTAAAATAGGTCTAAATGGTTGAATGCCAATGTTTTACAGTTATAAAAAAAATACCCCTTAATGCTTTCGGATTTGTTAAGCCGAAGGCATGACAGTATATTAGCGATATTTCGATGTAAAATAAAGTGAATTCAGCGAATTTTCACTAAATTCATTAAAATTTAGAAATATTCCAATTTAAGTTTTTGAAAATTGGGTAATTGTAGAATAATCAGCACTTTTGTAAGTGATTAAAAATTTGGAGCGACATTGAAAAATAATAATGTTACTTTGAGTCCAGCGGACTCACATATTTGTAGCTGTCCGTGCTATATATCCACGTCGAGTCCAGCGGACTCGCACATTAATCGCTATGTACGCGTCCGCTGGACTCGGAAAACATTCCGTCTTAATATTCTATAAACTTGTGAGTCCTCTGAACTCAGTGTTTGATTGTTACTATTAAAACCAATTATCAATAAAGATTTATGAAAATTTTAAATGATAAACAGATTCGCCAAAAGATAAAACGTTTGACGATTCAGATTTTAGAAAACAATTTTGACCAACCCGAGATTATCCTTGCCGGCGTCAATAATAATGGGCTTGAAATGGCAAGCCTGCTCATGCACGAACTGGTGAGCAGAACCGATATTCCTATCACCCTCACGCGCATCAAGTTGAGCCCTGCGGCTCCCGCTGATAACCCAATTTTTATTGAAATGCCGATTGAACAACTCAGGGGTAAGGTCATTATACTTGTCGATGATGTGGCGAATACAGGGAGAACCATTTTTTACGCCATAAAACCCTTATTGGAAATCGTGCCAGAGAAAGTGGAAGTGGCGGTTTTAGTGGATAGAAAACACAAATCGTTCCCAATTCAATCCGATTACGTCGGTATTTCATTGGCAACGACCTTGAAAGAGCATATTGATGTTCAATTAAAAGGTGTAGATGAAATGGCTGTTTATTTAAATTGAGATACTGGGATATTGAGATATTGGGATATTGCATTAAAAAATATCCCAATATCCCAATATCCCAATATCTTTAAATAAACCCACTATTCATCTCTTTTTTTGAAAACACTTGTTGAAGGGCTTTTATGATATAGTACCGCCTTTCTTCATTGAGCATACTGCCAAATGAAACCCTTGTTTTCCCTTCCATCACTATAGCTGTACTGGCTGTTCCTTTATTGTTATAAGTTGTTTCTTCTGAAATATTGGATATTTCGTCCCATTTAAAACGTTGATAGCGACCAATAATACCCACTCCCGTAAAAATTTTACCCCCCTCAGTATCCAACGTCAATTCTACTTTTCCGAATGTAAATAAGGCAGCCATACTCATCACGCCGATGCCTCCAATTAAAAAAGGGATACCAAAAAGGGAACTGAATAGATTAAATTGACCGCTCGCGAATTGAGTTCCATAAAGTCCGCCCCATGAAAAAGATGTCCAAACCAAGGCAAAAGGAACGATAAACAGCGCAAACCAAGAGCGTGTAGTTGCGCCCAACGTCATGGTACTGAAATCAGAGTTAATCCATGCACCTTTAGGCGGGTCGTTTTTATCGAAAAGCCTATCTACTTTCGTCGTGATATTTTCAGATATTTTAAAAACGTTATTGCAATTCACGCATTGAGCAATATCTGAGCTGACATTTATTTGGGTATTGGGTATTTCGGAGTGGCATTTTGGGCAGTTCATTTTCTTGAATTTTAAAAGGGTTTTATATTAATATCGAACGTTATAAGCAAACATTTAAGCCGTTTTAATAGTTCTTTTTTTATTAAAAATCGGTGAAACATGAAAAGATTTACCTTAATGTTTCCAGTTTTCAATTATTTCAATTTTTTTTGAAAATACTATGAACAATTAATGCTTTTTTAGTATTTTATTTAAGATATTTGTGGTTAACAAAATAACACACCTACTCATGCAAGAAATTATTAAAAAAGCGCACCTTATTATTTATCGAATTCGCCAAAGAGGACTCGAAATATTTTTAGTCAATCACGATATTGAGGGTGAAGATTGGCATTTGCCGCAGGCTCCTGTTCAGCAAATGAAAAAGAATGCCATTGAGCTTGACCCTGTCAATAAAGATGGCGAAGAATTCCAAGCGTATGCTGTGGAAGGTGATTGGCATGACATTCCTTCATTAAAAGGTTTGATAAAAGAGGATGTGAAATTTGTTGCAGATAAAGTGTTTGAAGAACTTGAAAAGCATGGCACTTATTTCGCCGTGAAAGACGCTTTCAAAAAAGTAATGCCTCAGCAATACACGTTTTTAAGTGAATTGAAAGAGATAATTTCAGAAAAAAATTCCGTTCAAGATTTATAGTAATTAGGTAAACCTAAATAGTCGCAGAACTTGGTTCAAGTCTAAAACTTGAACCAAGTTCTGCGGATAATATTAAAATACAACATAAAAAAAGGTGCAACTTCCCAAAGATGCACCTTTTTTTACGCTATCACCTATCACCCATCACCCATAATTACAAAGGTATATTCCCATGTTTTTTCTTCGGTAGATGCACCACTTTATTTTCAAGCATGGCGAAAGTTTTAATCAATTTACGGCGTGTATCTCTTGGATTGATGACCTCATCTATGAAACCACGGCTCGCGGCTCGATACGGATTGGCGAATTTTTCAGCGTATTCCTTTTCTTTTTCAAGCAATTTGGCGGCGGGGTCAGCGGCTTCGGATATTTCCTTTTTAAAAATAATCTCGGATGCACCTTTTGCGCCCATGACGGCAATCTCCGCCGAAGGCCAGGCAAAATTCATATCTGCGCCGATGTGCTTGGAGTTCATTACATCGTATGCACCACCGTAAGCCTTGCGGGTGATGACGGTCACGCGGGGGACAGTCGCCTCACTGAATGCATAAAGGAGTTTTGCACCGTTGGTGATGATGCCGTGCCACTCTTGGTCAGTACCTGGTAAAAAGCCAGGAACATCCACTAAAACAAGTAAGGGTATGTTAAAAGAATCGCAAAAACGGACAAATCGAGCCGCTTTTTTAGAACTTTCAACGTCCAAAACGCCTGCTAAAGCGGCGGGTTGATTCGCTACAATGCCTATCGAGCGACCTGCCAAACGGGCAAAACCGACCACAATATTTTCAGCGTAGGATTGATGAATTTCAAAAAATGAATCTAAATCCACTGTGCCATTGATGACATCACGCATATCGTAAGGCTGATTAGGGTTTTCGGGGATGATAGATTGCAACTCGTCTCTAAATTCGTCGCCCAAATCGTATGGATACTGAGGGGCCCTTTCCTCACAATTTTGAGGCATATAACTAAGCAATTGCTTGATTTTTTCAAGACAATCCAAGTCATTCGCCGCGGTCAAATGCGTAACACCTGATTTGGTGGCGTGGGTAGATGCACCGCCCAATTCTTCGGAAGTCACCTCTTCATTAGTAACGGTTTTGACCACATTGGGTCCCGTTACGAACATATATGAAGTGTTTTCGACCATAATAATAAAATCCGTCATGGCGGGTGAATACACCGCACCGCCTGCGCAGGGACCCATTATGGCTGATATTTGAGGAACAACGCCCGATGATAATACATTGCGGTAAAAAATATCCGCATAGCCGCCCAATGAGTTCACGCCCTCTTGAATCCGTGCGCCGCCCGAATCATTCAAACCAATGCAAGGCGCGCCGTTTTTCATGGCTAAATCCATGATTTTACAGATTTTTTCGGCGTGGGTTTCAGAGAGTGAACCACCAAATACCGTAAAATCCTGTGAAAAAACATATACCAATCGACCATTCACGGTGCCATATCCTGTGATGACACCATCGCCGTAATATTGCTCATTTTCGAGCCCAAAATCCACGCTGCGGTGCGTGACCAATTGACCTATTTCTTCAAAACTATTGGGGTCGAGGAAAAAATGCACCCGTTCACGAGCCGTTAATTTACTTTTTTTATGTTGAGCATTGATTCGGGATTGCCCGCCGCCGAGCTTTGCCTGCTCTTTTAATTCGTGGAGAGTCGTGAGTTGTTTATTCATTGAAATTTGGTATTTAATTGATTATCAATGATTTAGGTTTTAAGGTTTTAATTTAAAAACTAATCATAGGCAAATATATAGAAATCTATATTTGTTTGTACGTGTGGGATCTTGTTTTAAAAAATAAATGTTTTAATATGTATTAATTATTATTATATTTGTAATTGCAAAACAGCAATATTGGTGTTATGGTAATAATTAAACAACTTAAATAAACTATAATTTACTCATGGCTTTCATAACAAATTTCAACCATAATCAAATTCTAAATAGTTATTTTATCAATAATACTTTTTCTTCAAATAGAGAGTTATTCGATAAACCAATTATGATATTCAATTTATTAGAAAAGAACAAGCTTTTACTATATCAACTTTTACTAGAGAGTAAAGGAAATTTGAGTCAATATCCAGAAAGTAATCAATTAAAATTTCAAAGAAAACTGCCTCAATTTGCAGCTTATCATTATTATAAAGACTGTAAGAAGTTAAATTCGTCTTACACAATATCTACAATCGAAAAAATTAATGATAATGAAGAAATTATAAATCACTCTGAAAAAAAGAATTCAGGAGTCTTTTATTGGGATTTAAAGAAAGAACTATCCTTTTATGAACAAGAGATTAATAAAATCTTAAAAGTTATAGAAGATATTACAAACAGTGACTCCATTATTCGAAGTTACGCCACTCAAACATATTTGCTAAATGGAGATTTAGATAAATTAAGAGCAAAAGGATTAAACGATTTAGCAATTGAGCAATTAAAACAATTCGAGCAGCATTTTAAAATACCGTTAACCCAAGCACTAATTGATTATTATGAAGCAAAGTTTAACCCAGATATAGATTTTGAGGAGATATATCTTCAAAGTTTGGGCTTTAAAACCTGTAATGAATGCTTCACCAAAAAAAAAGTGGAAAGTATGGGTACACTTAAGGAGATAATTCAAAAATCATTTATGAGCAGAAAGTAACTTGTTACAATCACTTACCCCTCAGTATAAAGACAAAATCCGAGGTA
>JANPHO010000047.1:0-13121 GCA_031424515.1 Saprospiraceae bacterium | reverse complement strand
ATCTTTTTTTCATTTTCCATTTTAAAATTTGTATTTAAACATTAGAAAATAGCCCCAATACTGAGGGGTGCACTTCGCTTCTTAGAAAGGGTCAGTCAGCTCACTGATGCGAATGAGTTTTTTATTGATAAATTCAGTAATCCCCAATTCAAATAATTCTCTACCATAACCCGACCCCTTTGTACCGCCAAAAGGCAAATCTGCTTGTGGCTGGATTGGTTGTTTGAATAGGCATGATGTTTTTTATTAAATGAAATACTCAAATTTGCTCGGTCATTTTAAGATTAGTCAAATCAAAACCCTTTTCTTTCAAGCGCATGATAATCTGTTGATACACCGCGGCATCCAGTTTGGATGTTCTCGACAGTATCCATAAAGATTTTTTATCGGGATTGCTTACTACAGCATAACTATAATTATCGGCTAAGTCAATTATCCAATAATCGCCTTTGAAGGGCCAAAAAAATTGCACTTTGAGCTTGGCATTACCTGTATTTTCCACGACAAATGCCTTGCCTTTTATGGAGGATAGTTTGCCGTTCACGCTGTCTTTGTTGCATCTATTTTCAACAATTATATAACCTTTATCGGTCGGCGTATATTCTGCGGTAGTACAATGACACCGTTTTTGAAACCTTTGAGGAAACGAGGCTATTTCAAACCATTTACCCACGTATTTACTCAAATCCACATTTTTAACAGTTTGTAGTGGCTGTGCTTTTAGGATTGTTGTCATTAAAAAAGAGAGTATAAAAAGGTTAATTGTTTTAGTATTCATTGTTTTTTATTGCTTTTTTGTTTCACTTCCACTTCATTCTCCAAAGGCAATCCTTTTTCAAAATCGGTAAAGTTTTTTAATGTCGTTATGACTATTTAGCCTAAGTAGCCTATCATATTAATAATGTCGGGTAGTAATGTGAAGGATTATTTAAAGTATATTTTGAATTCTATTTTAGAGTAATGATAAATTATGAACGATGGCTAATTACATGGTAAAAAACAGGAACACGGATAACACGGGTTCTGCTGATTTTCATAAGAATTTTAATCGTCAAAGAATTAATTTTCTTGACGGTGCAAAGGTGAGCGGCTTTGAGAGAGGAGGTGTTACATAACTTTTGGTATAAGTTATATCATTCACACATTTAGGAAAAACTTAACATAAGTTGCTCCATTTTATATATATTTACTGTTTAATAAACAACAATAATATGCCGCTATTAACGCTTATCCGACATGGACAATCAACTTATAATTTAGAAAACCGTTTTACGGGTACAGTAGATGTGCCTCTTACGCCTTTAGGAGAAGAAGAAGCCCGAGATGCAGGAAAAAAATTGAAAGGACTTAAATATGATAGAGCTTATACTTCGATGCTCAAAAGAGCGCAGGAATCATTAAACATTATATTAGCAGAAATTGAACAAACAGATATACCTATTATCATGAATGCCGCCTTAGATGAAAGGATGTATGGCAGCCTTCAAGGGCTGAACAAAGCAGAAACGGCTGCCAAATACGGTGATGCCCAAGTGGAAATATGGAGAAGAAGCTATGCTGTTCGTCCGCCTAATGGTGAAAGTTTAGAAGATACTTTTGATAGAACAGTGCCATATTATAAATTGGAAATAGAGCCTAAATTAAAAGCAGGTGAAAATATCTTAATCGTGGCACACGGCAATAGTTTACGGGCTTTGATGATGTATTTGGAGCATATTGACCAAGAAACCATTGCGCACGTGAATATCCCAACGGGTAAGCCAAGACTTTATACTTTAGCTGAAGATTTGAAAATAGACCATGTTACATATTTATAACATGATTTTTAGCCTATTAAGAGCCTAAAATAGTGATTTATTCTTCTGTTTAGTCATCCTTTTCTTTTTCCCCATTTTGATTAAGACTTTCTGCTGTCGAATTAAGTTCCGTATGCCTGATTTGTCCCCCGAGATAACCAGTGCGGGCTATTAGTCCGAAGCTTACCAATGAAATAATAAGCGTGAGTGTAGCAATCATTCGAGACAACGCAGATTTTGTCACGGATGCCCAAAGCCCAACAATGGAAGAAACGCCCAAAACAATGAGCGAAATCAGCGAAATCAAGGCAGAATCTTCGTGTTCATGTATTCTGCTTTTTAAAATACCTGCAATATCTTCCACCGTTTCTTCGGCAGCCTCGCCTGTGAGGTAGGCAATTCCTGCTCCGATAGCGGAAATTATCAAAAGATTGTAGGCAGCAATTTTGGTTTGTTCATTTTTAGTCCAAAGACCATGAGCCAAAACTAATCCGCCTAATATTGACCCAAAAATAGGCAAATGTGTTATTAATAGATGAATATGAGTCTGATTCATAATTTGAAAATTATTGAAATTTGATGAATTTTTCTCTATCTGTTAATGAAAAATCACAATGTTTGGGTGCAGTTGTATATGTATTGCCACAAACGGGGCACACAAAATAGGTATGTGGTAAACTATTTAATGTATTACTATTAATATCTCCTAATGCTTGTTCATAAAAAAATTTGTGTTTTTTCTCTGTTTTCATAGCATATGTGAGACTTAAAAATGCTATTTCATTGCCTGCGATTTCGGCAGTTTTAAGAAAATTGGGATACATGGTTTGAGCTTCGTAGGCTTCACCATTTATATCATCATACAGGTTTTCTTTTGTAGATTTTACGGTAAATTCTGGTTTTATTACAGGAACTATTTGCCCTGCATCTGTAATAACCGCTTTATGATTCATCGCATGAATATTTTCAGCAGCCGATACAGCGTTATACAATAAAGCGATATTATGATAGCCATCTTTTTCTGCTCTTTTTGAAAAAGCAGCATATTTAGCAGTGGCTGTCACTTCGCCTTTACAGGCAGTCTGCATATTTTCAATTGTTTGTACTTTTGCAGCTGCACTATCCGCCATAGAGATGGGCTTCGGTGTTTCAATTACTTCTTTATTCTCTTTCTGAACGGGAGTTTTTGCAGAATTTTCGACGTTTTCACATGAACTAAAAAGGAGGCAGGTTGCTGATAACAAAACAGCAACGATAGATAATAATTTTATAATTTTCATTTTTAAATAGTTTATGAAGTAAAATTAGTACTCTTTACAGCGGTGATAAGCTGATTTGAGTCATCTGGCAAGTTGATTCCTATCCGATGACTAAAGTTTTTAAACAGTTTCAAGAATTTAAGCCAGATAACTATGCTAAATCACCCTTTTCGCCATCGACCCATCTTTGCATCATGACGTGTTCTTCTGGAGATTGATGCGTACCACCCGCTAAGATATCGAGAAAGGTATCCCAAAGGTTTTTTTCCTTCTGAAACTCTTGTTTAAAATCCACTAAGGCGTCTAAATATTCTTTTTCGTATTCATCGGCTTCCGTTATCGTAAAATCTTTTGGAATGTGGTCGAGAATGAGTTGATTGATTTTATTCAGTTCGTCGGGGGTGTATTTTTGAATCATTCTAAGTTCAACGCGACACGACCCTGTGTAAGAAACAAGAGAAGGAATAAAAATACTTTCGTATTTGACCGTATCTTTTTCCCAGTTTGCGCGCTCATTTTCGGGTAAAATTTCAGAACCCAAAAGCTCTAAATTTTTATAATTTGTTTTCAATTTATCCAAATGCCCATCAAATGATGCCCATAAAGCCGATGTATCTGACCTATCTCTTATCGTAATTTTTTCTTTAAACGAATTAATGACTTGCTTGACAGAAAACATTGAATCGTTTAATTCTTTTAAGGATGCTTTCCATTTTAGATATAAATCTGGGGAACAACTTATTTCAACGGCCATCGTTGCCTTGTTATTCAATTCATTTATCTCTTCTTCAAGTTCTATAAGCCGAGCATAATGTTTTTCCAGAACATCACTAAAATTTCTGATAGTGAGCAAGCCTCGAAGCCCAGAATTATAAGTCCTATTTTTAGGAATGTTTTTTTGTAACGTCTCGCCTGAAATTGCATCAATTAAAGTTTCCATAATTTAAGGTATTTTTAGGTGAAATTAACTTCTAATCGAGCTTATCATCTTTTGTAAGAGGCTCATCTTCCGAAATCCGCGCCGCGACATAAGAGCCGATAAGGCTTACCATTAACCCCTCAGTAAGTATAATAAGACCTGCGGTGTAAGGATTTAGCGACGGACCTAACACTGAATCTATGCGCATTTCATGCATAAGTGAAGGGCTGAAAACGAGGACAATGGTAATAAATATAGCAAAACCAATAATGCCTACCGCAGACGTGACCATCCCTTCTGCCACCCCCCATAAGTTGTTATGGGTACTTTTAGGATGAAGCGCATAATAAGCTCGAATAGCTCTATAAATGCACAAAACTTGGATAACTACGTAAAAAAAGACGAGTTCAATGTGGTAGCCGAATCCCGTTATATACATAAGCAAGAAGAAAAGGATGAATCCTAACAACATCCAAAGCCCCATTTTGATTGAAATAGTATACATAATTGATGGATTTATGAGATAAAAACTACTTTTTTGCCGATAAGAGTTAATGGCATGATAGATTTTTTTCGCACCACAAAGTTGAATCCATTGACTCTGATAAGTGTTACATAGTTTTTTTAAAAACTTGCAACATTCACACATTCAAAAAATGCCATAAACAGTAAAAATACGTCGGGGTAATGGGAATGTTTTAGGCATAAAATATCCTGTATCAATCCAATATTTTCTTATCTACGATTGATTAAAAATTGACTTAAAATAACTGTTTATGCCGTAAATTGTGATTGGTGGTCATAAATTTGCCTTGCCCGATTTCTGTATTTTTAGCAAGAACCTCTATTTTTTACATTGTTTGGTTTTCTATTTTTGAACTTTTATTTTCAGCTCTGATTTTATAAGATAATGTGGTGAGTTTATGGATAACTTGTGTTCAATTAAGGCATGAAGCAAAAAAGAGGTTTGTATGTGCCAATATCTACATACAAATGAAGCTGTTTTACATGCCAAATCCCTTAGATTGACTCCTATTGCTTATTTGCTTCTTCATCAGGCGATTGTACAACTGAAATAATACCATGCTTTTGGGAATCTTTTTTTTCAGCGATGTCCCCTTCCAATTCCTTGGCTTCGCTCAAAGCAATCGCAATTGCCTGTTTAGGATTGGTAACTATTGTGTCGCTTTTGCCGGAATGCAGTTCGCCTTCTTTAAATTCATGCATGACTTCTGCAATCTTTTTTTGCGCAGGAGTGCGTACTTTCCTTTTCATAATTTTAGTTAATTTTATATGCGTGAAGTTTTTATTTGAAGATTTTTCACTCCAATGTAAAAATTAATTGTTCGTCCCTTCCTTCAACCTTAATTTGTCTGACAAAATCGTCAAAGGCTGCATCATGGTCGCTTTGGGCTCCATATATATCCATGACATACCCCATTAAACCATCTTTGGCTTCAATGACATACAAAATGGACGAATCGGCAGGGTCAGAGTCGCCCTCGAACCGATAGGTTTTGATAATCGTCAAATCTTCTGAGGAATATTTATTACCATTGGCGGTTGTAAAATGTTCACCGTCCATCGTAAATTCATTGTCAAAGCGTTGTTTGCGCAATTTCTCCAAAACCACACTCAGCGTGACCATTTCACTTGCTCTTTGTTCCATGATTTTTATTTTTTAAAATGATATTTTACACAACAAAGGTGAGCGGATTAAAACCAAGAAGTGTTATACATTTTCAGCTATAAGTTGCATCATTCACACATTTATACAAAAAACGTGGTAAAATACTGAGGGGGTATCAGGCATATCTATACTTCGCCAATGTTTTTGAACCCCATAAAAAAACAATAATCACAGCCGTCACTGCAATGGTTGAATAATGAATATAGGGATAATCCACCAACGGATTATGCGTGGTGTCTTTTGGAAATAAAACCCTTCCTAAATTCAACAAGGTATGAAAGAGTATGCAAGCAAATAAACTTTTACCTGTGTTGTTGTAAATCCAAACAATTATAACTCTAACAGCAACTGTACCGAGCGTTCCCCAAGCAATCCAAATGGCATCATGTCCTTGTTGAATAATGGACGGATAATGCCAAATTGCCCACGGAATACCCATCAAAATAGCGGCTTTCAATGCACCAAATCGCTCTTGCATCGGGTCAATTGCATAACCCATATAACCGACTTCTTCGGCAATTGCAGCGATAAAAAAGAAAAGAAAAAGGATAGAACTTGATAGAATAGTTTCTTGAAAACTGATTGAAAATGGTAGTTTTAATGAGTAAATGCTTGAAAATATCAACAAATACATTAAAAAAGGCAGAAAAACAGTGGGCAGATACCACTCCCTTTTTTCAATTTTATTAAAATCAAAAATGCGCTTAAATAGCTTACTCATGCATAATTTCCCTTCTTCTTTATAAATCAAAATAGTGGCTGCAATGAGTGGTGTAAATGCCGCTAAAATATCCGTTATTGGAATATTTAATGGCAATCCTTTAACGTCAATAAACCGTTCAATGAGCCATAACGGAATGGATAAACCATAGATAATTAGAAAGAATTTTAGGGGTGATTTCGTCTTATTCATTCTCTATTTTTTAACAGCCCCGATACCAAAAAGGAGAAACCCAATAAGGATAATAATGCCCTTATGGCATGAGAATATTCCCAAGTTTTTCTCAATTCCGCCCAATTATCTGGTAAATTTGTCCAATTCATAGTCGTTTGATTTGTCGGAAATGTCAATGAAAAGAAGACAATAATGCTTAAAATAAAGCAAATTGCAGCCGCCACTAAAACAGGAAATGTATTTAATTTGCGGTCAAAGATTGTCCAAATAAGGGTTGAAATTATTGCGCCAATTTCAAAAATACCGAGCCATTGCCAACCACTATAAACGCCCTGAACAGTCTGATAATTTTCTTTTGATAAAAGGATTTTTACACGCAATTCGAGCAAGTGCGCCATCACAGCTGAAAGTGTAATGGCTGTAAAAAGTAGGGTTGTAAATTGGATTAAATTTTTCATAATTTACACATCTTTTAAAAAATTTGATAAACCACACCCCTCTGTATTTAATCACTTTTAAGCGATATTTCAAGCAAATCTATACTTCGCTAATGTTTTTGAATCCCAAAGAAATACAACAATTGCGGTTACGCTCATTAATAAAATAGAAAAGATAAAAGGGTCATAATGCGCTCCATTATTCGGGATTAGAAACGGACTTAGGTTAATCATGGTATGAAAAAGCACCATGCCAAAGACACTTTTGCCCGTATTATTGAATACCCAAACCATGATAATCCGCAAAAAGACAGTGCCGAGACATTGCCAAAATATCCAAATAGGCGTTTGACCTGCCTGAATAAAAGGTATAATATGCCAAATTGCCCATATAAATCCTAAAATAATGCTTGCTTTTAATGCGCCAAATTGGTTTTGCAATGGGTCAATGATATAGCCACTCCATCCAATTTCTTCACCAATTGCACCTATGAAAAAGACAATAAAGAAAAGAGAAATCGTTAAAAACGTGATTTGAGATTCAGATTGTGTTGTTCCTGTTTGTTTCAGGTACGCATAAGAAAACAAGGCGCAAACTGGAATCAGGAAAATAATTGGTGCATACCACCTTTTGTCTTTGATTTTTTTAAAGTCAAAAGACAAAAGCAAAAGTTCTTTAACGCCTTGCATTTTCTGTTTTTTATAAACAAGAATGGCTGCCACAATTAAAGGACAAATAGCCATCAATGCACTTATCGGTAGTTTTATTGGCAGGTTTTCGGTCGTATTTTTAAATATGTAACCCAGTACCCAAAAGGGAATGGATAGTATGAAAACCAATAAAAAGAATTTGGGCGATTTAGAAACCATGATTTTAAAATATTAAAACTTCAAAACTTATCCCTCAGTATTTTACCCCCTTTTAAGCGCACAAATGCTTGATTATCAAATAAATAATCAAGCGCTTGTGCGTTTATCCCCCCTCAGTATTGACCTACGTTTTAATGCTTTTTAACTGGAAAAAAGATTTATTCTACCAATTGAAACATCTCTTTTTCCGGTTTTCTCACTTTTGCATAATGGGCTGTGTCATCACTTTCTGCTCTAAAACCGATGGGCATAATAACCACTGACTTTAAGCCTTTTGCAGCTAAACCGAGGATTTCATCGAACTGTGCAGCATCAAAACCCTCCATTGGGCATGAATCCACTTTTTGCTCAGCTGCCGCTGCTAATGCTGTACCAAGGGCAATATAGGCTTGTTTGGTTGCCCAAATCTGCTGCTGTTCGGCAGGTAAAGCGCCTACTGTACCCATCATCATGCCTTTGTAACCATTCAGCGTATCCATGGGTACTCCTCTTGTTGAGGCAACATTATCTAAAAGTGCTTGGATATTAGCCTCTGTAATTTTGAGTGGGACGGTAAAAACCAGAATATGCGAACTGCTGCCGACTTGTGCTTGTCCATAAGCAGCTACATGCAATTTCAATTTGATATCTTCATTGCTGACGACTATTATAGTGAATGGTTGCAATCCATAAGAAGAGGCGGATAAATTAGCAGCACTCAAAATAATATTTAATTTTTCTTCCGATACGGTCTTACCAGTCATGTTTTTGGTAGCGTATCTCCAGTTAAGATCTTTTATTAAGCTCATTTTTTAAAATTTACGATATGAAATGATTTACCCATCCTTATAGTTAAAGACGATGTAAGAAATAAGCAGATTTTAATCCGTGAAGTCGGTAAGGAATATCTCTTACCTTTCAAAAATCTTTTTATAAATCTGCCCTAATAACAAAGGCAATAGACTCGCTACAATACACACTCCCCATATTTCAATAGACAAATCTGCTAAATCTAAGACTAAATGCATTTGTGGGATAACATAAACAAGTACCATAAAAGCCGTACAAATAAGGATAGCCAACCAAATAAATTTATTTTTAGTAATATCATTGATAAAGAATTTTGCATGAGGCGAAGACATATTGAATACATGAAATAGTTGGGCAAAAGCCAACGTTATGAAAGCTACGTTATTCGCTACTTGATTGTCTGGTGTGATATTTCGTTGACAATAAAAGACGGCAGCCATAACAGATAAGGTGATGATAAGAGCATATAAGACTATGTCAAACCATTTTCTATTCGATATAATATCATTTTTAGGGTCTTTGGGTTCTACTTCCATCACTATTTTATCCCCCTTACCGAGACCCAATGCCAATGCGGGAAAAACATCTGTGACCATATTTAAAAATAAAATTTGTAACGGCAATAAAGTGGCAGCAGGCATAACAAATCCGATGGTCATGACCACAAATATTTCACTCAGATTACAGGATACAAGGTAAATTACAAATTTTTGTATGTTCTGAAAAATAACTCTGCCTTGCGCTACGGCTTTAACAATTGAAGCAAATGAGTCGTCTTTTACCACGATATTGGCGGTTTCTTTAGCGACTTGTGTACCCCTCAGTCCCATAGCTATACCGACGTCGGCTTTTTTCAAAGCGGGAGCATCGTTGACACCATCGCCTGTCATAGCGACTATATTATTGGCTTTTTGAAAATTTTCAGCAATTTCTAATTTTTGTTTAGGCGTCGTGCGGGCGAAAACTGCAGTAGAAAGTATCTTTTTTTTCCAAGCGGGTGACATTGATTTCATGGGCGGGATGTCCCTCCCGTTAATCACATTTTGCTCATTTTCATCTACCAAACCTGTCTTTTGAGCAATATTGAGGGCTGTCAAAGGATGGTCGCCGGTTATCATCACAACTTGAATACCTGCATTTTTACAACTCAAAATGGCGTGTTTGATATCCAACCGTGGCGGGTCTAAGAAGCCAATCATGCCGACATACACCAAATCTTTTAAAAAATCAGCTTCCTTGATATCGGCTCCTTCTCTGTACCCAAAAGCCAATACCCGCAAGCCATTTGCCGCCATTTTTTCGGATTCATCTATAATGGTTTTTCGGTCGGCTTCATTGAGTTCTATAATCGTTGCACCTGATTGTGTTTGTTTACATTTTTCAATCAAATGCTCAACTGAACCTTTTGCGACTACTAAGTGTACCCCCTCAGTATTTTTGTGCAAAGTCCCCATTATTTTAATATCAGAATTAAAAGGAACTTCGGCGATGCGTTCGTATTGCGTTTTAAAATCTTCGGCAGATGAATCTGATGTATTGGCTAAATGAATGAGCGCAATTTCTACTGGATCACCCAATACTTTTTCCTTTTTTTTTGTGGTTTTTACGGTTGCGTCGTTGCATAATGCACCGATGAGTTTAAGTTTTTCAAAATTTTCTTTGCTGTGGGCAATCTCTCCTTCATCAAATATTAAGTTATCTTTTTCGATGTGCACTTTTATTTTTTCTTCTGGAAAAGAAAAAGTATCTACATAAATTTTGTTTTCAGTTAAGGTGCCTGTTTTATCCGTTAAAATCACCGTTGTACTCCCCAGTGTTTCAACAGAAGAAAGGTCTTTAACAATCACATGCCGCTTTGCCATGTGCAACATACCGTAAGATAAAGCCACCGTAGATACAATCGGTAAGCCTTCTGGAAAAGCTGCAATAGCCAATGCAATGGACGTTTTAATGAGAGAAAACCATTCTTTTCCTTGTAAAAAGCCTGTTAAAGTAAAAATAGCTGTTAAAATCAAGGTCAACCAAATCAATTTTTTACTTAAAAAGTTGAGCTTTTTATCCAAAGGAGTCAGGCTTTCGTCTGCATTTTCTACCAATGCCGTAATTGTTCCCAATTCCGTATTTTGAGCAATGCCCGTAATAATGGCTTTTCCGTTGCCATTGATCACAGAAGTACCCTTGAAAACCATATTGTCTCTGTCGCCAAGCGAAGTATCTTTTCCCAGTATTTCTATATTTTTTGGAGAAGGCAGCGACTCCCCGGTTAGTGATGATTCATCGCATTGCAATTGATTAAGTTCAACCAAACGACCGTCACCGGGCACAACATCACCTGCTTCAAGCGATATCAAATCGCCAATGGTCAGTTGCTCGGAGGGAATGTCTTGAACTTTACCATCTCTGATAACTTTTGACAATATCACATCCATTTCTTTCAAAGCATTCATGGAGCTCCGGGCTTGCAGCTCCATTGAAAACCCAATTATGGCATTCACTAAAATGACTACTCCGATTGCAATTGCCTCAATATAATCTTGAAAATAAATTGAAACCCCCGCACCAAAAACCAATAGATACACAATTGGGCTGTTAAATTGCTGAAGAATCATCAACCAAATAGGTTTAGGCTTTTGTGTTTGATAGACGTTTAAACCAAATACTTTTGCCCGTCTTCCTGCTTCTGATGTAGTAATACCCGCAACAGCATCCGTTTGAAATAACTGTACAATATCCTCGACGGAATGGGTATAGGGATGTTGAATAGGGTATTTTATCTTCATTTTATTGATTCCAGTGGGTTCATACATGCGTATTTTAGCAAAAAAGGGTGTTTATTTTAAGTGCTTTAAGTCGAGACTAAAATACGCATTTTCCAATTAATTCCTGTAATTTTCAATGGTCAAACGCGCCATTAAATAACTCACAGTGGACTCTGCACCTTGATTCAGATTCACAGATTCTTCTTCCAATCCGTCATAGCAACCACCAGTGCAGGGGTTATAAATGATTTGATGCAGGTGGTTATTACCTAAAAACCAGTTAAATGCACTTGTCATTTTATTGAGGTAATCTTCTGATTTAAAAACATTGTAAAACTTGCTCAATGCCATGATGGTATAAGCAACGTCAATCGGTTGCTCTCCATGTGGCGCAGCTTCTCCTCCTTTAAGTAACCACGTTTTATTTGAAATTACTTTTATTCCTTTTGCGTTGAAAGTGCATTTTAATAGAAAATCAAATGTTGATTTGGCGATTTTTTTATACGTCCAATCATTGGTATCAAGATAAGCACACAGCATAGCTTCTGGCAGAATGCTGTTGCCATAGGTCAAATAACTTTCAAACCATTCCCAATTGGTTTCTGATTCATGGTGGTACATTTGAACCAAACGATTCGCCAATGTTTTGATGAGTTGCGTATTCTCAGCTGATTTTTTTTCAAGGTTGCTGTAATATAATCCTTTTATGATAAAAGCCATAGAACGGGTAGAGTGCATCTTTTCAGCAAAGGGCAATGCTTTTTGAAGAATTTCATTAGCCAAAACGCTTAAATCCTTAGGCAATAAAGCCGATTTTGAAATTAAAAAACCTAATGCCCATATCGCTCTGCCATTGGCATCAGATAAGTTTTCACTGTTTTGCTCCGTGAAACGGCGTTCAGTGTCCACGTAATTCAAAAAGTCGCCTTCGGGTTGTTGGCAAAATTTTATAAAATTCAAGTATGTACGAATACAGATAACATCTTCTTTATTGCCCGTTTTTTCATAATGCATACACATGGCTACCAATGCGCGGGCATTATCATCTATGGTATAACCAGTTTCCAAATCAGGTTGATTGATTTTAGAAAACTGAATCATTCCTACATCAGTCGTCATTTTTTTAATGTGATCTAAATTGACTGCCGGCAAACGGTATTCTAAGGGGATTTTATCGGTTGAAATATTCTTTGTCATGTTGTCTTTATTCGTATTTTTTCCAGCTGTTTTTTGCAACAGAAGAGCATGAGCTACTGCCGAATTTTCCCAGACAGTAGGCACAATGCGATGAAGAGTATTTGAGCTAAAAGATGGAATAAGCTGTTCATCGCTCATTAAATAGTTTACAGCATTGGCTAATTGTTCAGGATTTTGAAAATCAATTAAAATACCCGTATCTTCATTCAACAATTCGCGTGCGTGAGGTATAGGCGTGGAAACAATGGGGCAGCCACAGCTCATGGCATATGAAAAAGTACCACTTACCGCTTGGTTAGGGTCTTTGGAAGTGAATAAATAAATATCGGTTAGTTGCAGATACTCCAATAAATCCGATAGAGGTAGATTTCGCCGATGCGCGCGTCCGATATCATTTTCTGGAAAAAAAGGGACTGCCGAACGCCCGGAATGAAGGGATCGTCCGGACAAGGGCGGACATAATCCTGTTCCTGGACGACGACGTCATCATCCTGGAGACCAGCTTCCTGG
>JANPHO010000046.1:0-12104 GCA_031424515.1 Saprospiraceae bacterium | reverse complement strand
GCTGAAAGTCCTTCCTTGGCAATTGATTTATTGCCTAAAAAAGAACCTAAAAATAAAGAAATTAGTGATTCTATGTGGACAGTCTATCGAGATGGTTTTGGCAATATTATCCCGAATGAAGATAGAATAATGAGAGATAATGTTTTTAAAGACCTTGCGGCTAAATTTTCAAGACGCATTGAATTTGAAGGTACATATCGGTCGGGTTATGTCACCTATATCGAAGGCGATATTCGGATACGGTTTCTACATGAAATGTATGGTGGTAAATACCACATGGGTATTGAAATTCCTTCCGAAAATCAATGGGAGGCTCAAACTAAGACCTCCCTCAGTAGGCGACAAGAAATTATTAAATATTTAGCGGAAACCGTTCAAAGACAACAAGCTTCTTCTTGGAAATATGAGATTAGAGAGACGGATATTGCCTATTATTAAAAAATAAAACGATGCAAGGTTCAGGTTTTATAGCCATAGCCCGTACCATGATAAATATGGTATTTGGCAAATCATCGGGCAAAACATCGCCTCAACTCACCTATTCAGAAAATGGTCGTTGCGGGTATATTTATTATCAGGAGAGATTTAAGGAAATTCCGTTTTATTATGAATTTGGCGGCGGCGATTGCCAATTGTGTATTAGTATACCTGCTATTGAAAAATGGGAAAAGGAAACAAATACCCCTCTCAGTAGGCGCGATGAAATCCTTAATTTTATAGGTAAAACGGTGATAAAAGATAAATATTCGTTTGGTAGGCGGTATGAAATCGCCGATAATTGGATTAATATTTATTGATTTATACCCCTCAGTCATGCCTTTGGCTTAATGGATCGGTCGCTCTATATTTTTTGTGATTTCACTTCATTTTGATGAGTATTCTACCAAACGTTTCATATCTTCGTAACACTCTTTCTTCAATACAAATAAATATCAATATAAAATGAAACCAAAACACAAATCTAAACCGTTTTTTCTCTTCTTTTGGATAGCCTTACATTTTGGAGCATTTGCTCAAACCGACAACAAAATCGTCATCGGGCATATTGACACAGTTCAATCAAAAATATTGAATGAACCAAGACAAATTTGGATTTATACACCCAAGAGTAGTGACAGCTACTTGTTTGCCAAGCAGCGATACCCGGTTATTTATTTGTTAGATGGTAGAGAACATTTTGTTGCTTTTGTTGGCATACTTGAACATTTGAGTAATCATTTGCTTTGCCCCCAAATGATAGTCGTTGGCATCAACAATACGGATAGAGAAAGGGATTTAACGCCTACGCAGGATAGTTCATATTTACATTACAAGTCGTCGGGTGGCGGTGAGCATTTTATGTCTTTTATCGAAAAAGAATTAATGCCTTATGTGGATTCAAAATATCCAACCGAACCTTTCAAAATGCTTATTGGACATTCATTGGGTGGTTTGACCGTTATGAATACTTTAATTAATCATACCGATTTGTTCAACGCCTATATAGCGATTGACCCGAGTATGTGGTGGCATAATCAAAAACTTTTAAAACAAGCTAAGACGGTGTTAGCTGAAAAGAAATTTGAAGAAAAGTCCTTGTTTTTGAGCATCGCCAATACCATGGATGTAAATATAGACATCAATAAAGTGCAAACAGACACGTCCCCGTTTACTAATCATCTTCGTGCACTTTTAAACTTAAAGAGTTATTTAGAAACGAATAAACAAAACGGTTTGAAAAGCCAGTGCAAATATTATGGCGATGATTCGCATAGTTCTGTGACCTTGATAACAGAATACGATGCGCTAAAATTTCTATTTGATTACTATCCTTTAAAACTTACGTACACTAATTTTAAAGATACTTCTTTAGCTATCGTAGATAAATATCAAAACCATTATGATAATGCTTCGAAACGCATGGGCTATAAAGTAAAACCGCCTGAAAATGAAATATTCAGTATGGTTCATAGTACAACATCTATTTTTAATCAGAATATAAAACAAGAAAGGTTTTTAAAAATCTATATTGACTATTATCCAGAAAGTTTTTTGGCTAATGAGACTTATGGTGACTTTTTTTCAAGAATAGGAGATACTTCCAATGCCGTCTTGAGATACAAAAAAGCACTCTCTTTACATGAATCTGAAGAAATAAAAAGGAAATTGGAAGAATTACAATCCCTCAAACTCTCTGCCGAAGAATTGCAAATATATACAGGCGAATTTGTAATAGCAGAAAATGGTTTAACAATAAAAACGTTTGTCAACAAAAATATACTAACTGCTTCCGTTAAAGGTGAACCTGATTTAGAGCTGTATTCGACTAAAATCAATGAATTTAAGGTAAAAGACATCAAAGACCGTATGTTTCGCTTTGAAATGGATGAGGAAAAATCAATAAGTATTGAAATCGTTTCACCTATGGGCAAGGTTAAAGCAACTTTGAAAAAATAAATATAGCCCCCTCAGTAGGCGCGCCGAAATTTTGCATTTTGTCGGTAAAAATGCCGTAAAAGATAAATATTCTATTGGCAGGCGGTTTGAAATTGGGGATAATTGGATAAATCTTGAAAATTAAAATAAAGCTGCCATACGTCGGATTATTTCAGGATACGTCAAAACACAAAGCACAATTCCCCAACGAAATAAGGTTTTAGGCAAGCTGCCCGGTTTGTCATCCGCTAAGGCGGCTAACTTGATAGATTTGTAATGATAATACCAAACCTCTACTTGTTGACCAATTTTATAGGGACTTGGATATGTGTATGTGGTTGAAACATGCTTATAAGAGCCATTTTGCGTTGTGAAATCTACAACTGGCGCATCACCTGCGTTTCCCGAAGGGTCTTGACGAAGTTCAGTAACCGTTCCTAAAGTTTGAATGCCCTTTGTTAAGACTTTTTCGATTTCATGCTGCTTTTGGTATGCCAAAATGAGGCAATAAGTGCCAATGAGTGCTGCACCTGACAGAACGTAGGGCGGCAGGTAATTATATGGGTTCATCTTATTGTAATATTTTCAAGAGTTTAATGAAAAAAAGAGTAATTACTGAGGAGGTGTCTATGGATTTGCATCCAGCCAATTTTTGACAGCAAGGCGATATGCTTTCACTGTTTTATCGTACCATTTTATATGTTTTTCGCTTATCCGTTCGGGATATTCGGCAGCTAAAATCTGTTGCAATTTCAACATACCTGGTTTGAATTCTTTAGCATAATCTTTAAATTGTGATTCTAATACCCGACAAAACACTTCAAAATTCAAACTCCACAACTCACGATTATAAGGGTTGTCAAGGTCTTTTTTTGCTCTAATTGCATACGCTTTAAGATTGTATTTGATGGGTTCGATAAATTTTTCTGGATGTTCCACTTTATTTCCATCTAAAAACGAATAAACATGTTGGGCATCAGCTTCATAAGCCCATATTGTTGCCAAGTTTTTTTGCATTAAAAAGGCTAACATCTGATTTTCCCAATCGGGATACGTTTTTATCTTAGCAATGGCATTTTTTCGCAATATACTATCCTTGTTTGGATCTACATATTCTAATAGATCATGTACGGATGTGTCGTTGTGGTTTATTATTTTCTCTAATGTAGCCTTATAATGTGCGTGCCCGCTTGACAGTGATGCGATTTTCGATTGAATTTTGTGTATTGAATTCATCACCTGAACCTTACCAAAAGCACCCCAAATGCCTACTGCAATTAATAAACTGGCTCCAAAACCCACTCGCATTGCCTTTTTTGCCCATGCTGGTGGAAAATCTGTGGTTTGTTGTGCATTTATGAGATAAATACAGAGACCGAATATCAATAGATGCAATAAAATAAAAACTCTATGGTATTCTAAAGTCCAAAATGTCATTGTTACAAAGGCTATCCAACCCACAAAAACCAGCCAATTACGATAGCGCAAAACCCAATCAAAACAGTGATTCACATTCATATTCCAAGCTAAAAGCCCAGTAGAAATAATGAAGCCCGCCCCAACGATTAAATAGGCGTAGGCATAACCTACCCTATAGTCACCGCCAGGCATCGGTTTTTGTAAAAGATTGGCAAGACCGCCAAAGAAAAGGAGTGTAATAACGAATAGAATATTGCCGAGCATTTGGTTATCATTTTTAAAATTAAAAATTCGTTTTCATGGTCATAAAAGGGGGAAATATGGTGCGTTTCGCTCCATCAAGCTGAAAGCATGACTGAGGGGGTAGCCGAAAGAACTAATGCGTCTTCAACCAATTTTACCCACAATTGAACAATAAGTTACTTTCTTTTTGTGTAATAATAACGCCAAATTCATCCGCAAGTATTTTAATATATATTTCAGATGTTTGAATTCGTTTTTCAGACTTCACGCCATTTTTAAGTTCTACTAAAATATTATCCAAAAGCGATTTGCTGCCAGTGACTGTTTTAAGTGATACAATGCGTTTACTTGTAAAGGTAGAATTTGGCAACGTGGCAGTACAATAGTTCAAAGGCTTAAAATCAATAGGCTCATAAGGTGTTAAATAAAATGAATACAAACATTCCCAATTACCTAATATCTTTTTTTGCAATAAAATCTCATTTTGAAAACCTTGATTATATGGATTTTCCAAAAAGCGAAAGCACTCGCTAAATTGTTCAAACGCCCTATTAAATACCAAAGGAGCAGGCATCAAAATTCCATTCCGATAGCCTACATCCAGAATATAATTTTGACCTTCAAGGCGCACTAATAAAATTTGATGACTTCGATAGGAAACCCGAACACTGCCAAATAATATGCGTGCACACAGACAATGCACCTCAAAACCCAACTCTTTTAGCAATTCATACAATAGCCCATTGAGTTCAAAACAATAGCCTCCATGATTTTTGACCAATATTTTATGCCTTAACTCTTCTTTTTCCAAAGAGGGAAATTTGCCGAGCATAATACTCAAATTTTCAAACGGGATAGCAAAACAATGTTTTAGATGCAACTGATTGAGAAAATCGAGTGACATTGAGTAATCATCAATTGATATATTTAATCTATCGCAATAGGCTTTTAGAAGTGACATAAATCGAAATGAGTTGAGGATATTAAATAAAAAAGGTAAAAATACTGAGGGGGTAGCCTAATGCCTTTTCAACCAGTCCTTTACAAGAAGCGTTTCCTTAAACCGCACATTTTTGAACCTTTCAGGCGGGGTCGTTTTCAAAGCCTCTTGCAATTTCATAGCGGCAGGTCGAAAATCCATGCCTTTATTTAAAAATTGCTCATCAATAGCCCGAAACAAACGCTCAATACCCAAATGCTCAAAATGCCAATCTTGTAAATTATTGCTGTCTGTGATACTTTCTTGAATTTCAGTTGCCATGTGTAAAATACTGTTATTCAAAGGTTTAAGAAATAATTCGGGATGTTCGACCGCATTGCCATCAATAAAACTATAGGCATTTGAATAGTAATAATCATCTTCTAAAACTTTAATAAGTTCGGCTTCCCAATCAGGATGTGATTTGATTTTGGCAACCGCAGCCGAGCGCACTTCTTGGGGTGTAAATCGCCCTGACAAAGACAAGAGATTTAAAATCGGATCGGTCGGTTTTTGTTTATTAATAAAGTCCAAATGTTCTACTTGGCGGTTATCATAGCGCTCTTTACTTTCTTCCATGCGCGCCGTTTGCTGTTTTGCTGAATCTCGTAACCAACCAAACAATATCCCCAAAGCCATAAAAGCCGTTAAACCAAAGGCTATTATTAAGGGTATTTTATAGACTTGAGGCGATAAACTTGCCCTTATTTCATCATTTAAAAGGGAAAAATAAGGAATCAACATCAGCAGTGGTATCCAAGTTTGCCCGTTGCTTTTTGCCAACCAACGGAGAAATTGAGGAAATTCTCCGTGCCATTCCCACTTAAAAGCAGCACAAGCGAAAGTAGCAATAGCCACACACAACCAACCTAAACCTACTAATATATTACGGTTAAAACTTTGGTCAGATACCCAATTAAAGCCACCTTTCCATCCAACAATAAGGGTTAAAATCAGGCTACTAATTGTAAAAGCCAAACCGAAAAAGGCTAAACCTAAGCCATAGCCCATCGCATTTTCACCAATTAAAGTCGGTTTTGAAGCACTAAAAAAGGTAAATCCTATAACTATAAGGAATGTTAAAACATAGAAAAAATATCCGAGCATTTGTTTTTTATTTAAAATTACCAAATTGTTTTCATGGTTGTGTATTTTCCTGTTCTGGGGTCAAATGTTATGACTAAAGGAAAGCATTTAATAAGTGTGATAATATGTAGAATATTATTTTTGCAATGAATGCGTATTTCATAGAAACCATTACTAAAATCTTTGAAATCGATAGATAATTCATAATTACTACTGTTTATGCTTTTTAAAATTTTGTTTCCCTTCCTTTCAATAATTTCCACACTTTGTGGGCTTGGCGATGACGGAGGTAGTTCGATTTTGACCTCTTGCTTTTCATAAATATCTATATCAAAAAGTGATGTTTTTTCCATCGATAATTGCCATTCAATGGGTGCATTTTCACCATTACTCAACTGTGTTTTAACGGAAGTAATGCGGCAAGGGCCAATCGTCAAATCCACACCTTCCAATACTGAGGGGGGGCATAAAACGGTATCACTGATGGATAACTCCACAGCAAAACCCTTTCCACCATCAGGTAGAAGATAGTTTCTTTGCGCCGGCATTCGCTCATAAAGAAGCTCATTCATGTCCCAACTCGACCGTTGGAAGTTCTCTTCTAAGTCAAAAACACTGCCTGCATAGTGGCGTATAAAAGGGTTTTTCAGAATAATATAAGGCATTTTTAAGATGAATTTTCATTTGATAACACAAAAATGGGTAAAATACTGAGGGGGTAAAAATTTCACATGATGAAGCGTGGTAAATTTGAAATGAGGTGTGGTAATTTCTCTTTTAAACGATTTATCTGTTTTGATTGTAAAAAATGACGGAATTTACCCTAAATATTTAATTAAACACTTAATCAATGTATTAGGTATACCTTGGCAACCTTATGTTTATTCAGCATAAGTCCCATTATTGACACGTACTAAAGATGCTATTATCCACACTTTATTCGTATTGAATTTGATTAATATCCGAATAAAATCCGCTTTAAGCGCACTATGTTCGAATATAGTGCGCTTAAAGCGGATTTAACTTATTCCTGAATTTCAACCTATAAATGCATTTTATAAGCAATATTTGAGGTTTGTATGATCCATACATTTTGCATAAAACCGATTTTTGCCTTATTAAGTTTTACGAAAGTTACACGTTTGTAACGCGCCTGTTTTACAGTGGTTTTGCATTAAAATTCACGTAAAAGCCCCCTCAAACCCCTCCTAACATAACAACATATTTACCACTCATAATTTAATTTATGTTAAATAATAATATAGTTTTCAATGTCTTGTCCTATAAAAAAGGATTAAGATGGAAAATAAAAGTACTAACTTAGGCTGTGAAAAAAGGTCTACAAACATGAGAAACAAACTATGCTAAAGCATAATCGTTTCATTCCCTTTTTTAAACGATTATACATTGTTTAATCGCTGACTAACCTCCATACAAGCCCGTGCGTTATGATAAGGGCATTTCCAAAAGCCCACTTTATCCTCCGTGCGCATCAATTCACCCACCTCAGTATAGCCCCAAAACCATTCGCCATTTTTATGGTCAATGAAATGCTTTTTAATGAAATTCCAGCAAATCAAAGATTTTTCTAAAAAATGTGCTTCTTTTGAAATTTCATAAGCATTTAAAAAACCTACCATTGCCTCAGCTTGAACCCACCAATGCCGTTCTTTTCGATGTGCTTCGTAATCAAGCCCCCCCTCAGTATCTAAGCCTTTTGACGCGGCAAGAGCTATTTCAACGGCTATTTTACGGACTTCTTCTACTCGATAATGCACCATTTCCGCTGCTTCCAAAATGAGCCAAGCCGCTTCTATATCATGTCCGTAGCTGATTTCATCGTCGGTGGGTTGCCATTTTTCATTAAAAAAGAGGATTAAATGCTTTGACTGTGAAATGATTCTTTCAAGGAAAATATCTATTAGGTTCTCTGTTTGTTGTTTTAAAAAGTCATTTTCCCATATTCGATAAAGATTCGTATAAGCTTCCAAAACGTGTAGATGCGTGTTCATACTGAGGGGGTCATTTCTATCTTTCGGACTCAAACGCATATCTTCCAACGACGAGCCGTCTCGTGCCACAGCTTCTAAATAACCCTTGTTTTGTGTATTAAAACTGCGTTTTTCAATCCAATTAAAAATATCAATACACTCTTTTAGCATATCATTTTCCTTTAAAATAGAACAAAATTCACTCAAACCATATAACACAAATGCCAAACCATAAATTTGCTTACGCATACTGAGGGGGTCTCCATTGGCTTGAATTGACCAGTAGTAACCTCCATATTTTTCGTCTTTAAAATGCGTTGTCAATGCCTCATAAGCCCGTTGTGCGGCTTCCAGATCTTTGGGATTTTCAGAATGCTTATAAGCCGCCGAGAATGTCCAAAGGATACGGGCATTTAAAACCAAACCTTTAGGCGCATCATAATCTATATGTCCATCAATATCCATTTTACCGATAAAACCACCGTTGATGGTATCGTAGGTTTTCGATGTCCAAAAATTAAGAATATTGTCGAGTTCTTTTTCAACTTCCGATTTGTATGTTTTAATATCCATATTTTTTAACACATAGGCAGATAGGACACATAGTTTTAGTTACTTTCGGGTGACAAAAGGCTGTGTGTACCGTGTGCCTCGTATTTTTTATTTTTTATTCAAATTTTTATCAATAATCGCCTTCAATGTCTCTACCGAAGCTGCTGAGCGATAGCCATCAGGAGCCGTATTCATGCAATAATCCAATAATTGGTCAAGCGTGGAAGTGGCTACGTGCAAGCGGGTATCTGATGATGCATAATAAATAAATACTTTACCATCATCGTCCAAAATCCAGCCGTTGGAGAAGGTGACATTTGACACATCTCCTACCCTTTCGGCGCCTTCGGGAGCAATGAAATAGCCGGCGGGTTTATAGATAATTTTAGTCAAATCTTGTAAATCAGTCATAAAAAGGTATAAAACGTAGCGCAATCCAGCTGCTGTATTGCGTACCCCATGCGCCAAATGCAACCAACCATGCTCCGTTTTTAAAGGGGCGGGGCCTTGTCCATTTTTAACTTCATAGACTGTATGATAGCGTTTTTCATCTAAAATCACTTCCTTTTCAACTACTGCACCTTCCATCGTATCCGCTAAGCCATAGCCGATGCCGCCACCCGCGCCTGTTTCAATAAAACCGTCTTGTGGGCGGGTGTAAAAAGCATATTTACCGTTCACAAATTCGGGATGCAAAACGACGTTGCGCTGTTGCATAGAAGTTGATTTCAAATCGGGCAAGCGTTCCCACGTTTTCAAATCATTGGTGCGCACGATACCGCATTGCGCCGTTGCACTCGATGTATCGGACGCGGCTACTGAGGGATCTTTGCGCTCTGAGCAAAATAAGCCGTAAATATTGCCATCTTCATGAGCCACGAGGCGCATATCGTAAACGTTGATATCAGGGTCTTCGGTTTCTGGAATCGTACAGGGGTAATCCCAAAATTGGAATTTATCAATGCCATTTGGGCTTTCAGCAATGGCGAAAAACGATTTTCTATCCATGCCTTCCACCCGTGCCACGACAATGTATTTACCTTTCCATTTGATAGCACCAGCGTTAAAAGTAGCGTTGATGCCAAAGCGTTCCATTAAAAAAGGGTTGGTTTCGGGGTTTAAATCGTATCGCCAAAATAGGGGCGTATGAGCAGCGGTCAACACAGGATTTTCGTAACGGTCAAATATGCCATTTCCCAGTTTTTGCTTTTTATTTTTTAATTTAATTAATTGGTCGTGCGCTTTTTCTAATTTTTCTAAACGCTTTTTAAATGCTTTTTTCATAAAACTTTTATTATCTATTCAAAAAAATGGACTTTGTATAATTGCCTTTTTCGGTTTGCATTTTAATAAAATACAAGCCAGAAGGAAGTTGAAACTGCTTTAAAGGGATATTGAATTCGGTTTTGTTATTCAATAGTGCATTTTTACTGAAAATACTGAGGGGGGTCGTTTTACCCAATAAATCAATTAAAAAGAATTGAATATTGCCTTCAGATTTATCCATTTCAATCGTCAATTTATCCGTTGCGGGATTGGGGTAAATGCGCCAATTTTGAGTTGTTTCAATATCATTTGTGGGTGTTGTCCCCGCTTTTCCATTGATTAAAACGGCGGTAATGGACATGGGGGGCAATGATAAATTAAGCGTATTGCCCGTTGCCACAACAGTACTTTTTTTCAAAGCATTTTGAGTATGTGAAACAAAGGTTTCGGTATTGGGCAAATCACTCAGCGTCAAAGTTGAGATATTTGGATTGTTGGGAGTGAAGTTTTTAAGATTCAAACTAATGGTTTTTGTACCTGAAACGGCTCTATTTACCAGCATAATGGTCAATGAATCGCTGCTTTTATTGATGGTGCTGTATGCTGAAACTGTCGTTTCGTCGGATGAAATCGCCTCCGTCAGCGTCGAATTATTGTAGCGGCTGAACAAATGCAGTGTTTCCCACATGCCTTTTTGCCAACTCCACGGGGTGAAAATCTCGACGCCATTGCGTATGAATTCACCCATTGTGGACGCATACCACACCGACGCGACGCTTGGTGATATACTACTATTGATGCCCGTTTCAGTCATAGCCAAAGTGACGCCGTGATTATTGCCCATGTATTTGATTAACCACTCTTGGCAGCGGGCGAAAATGTACTCTTTGTTTTGGCTTGCGTCCCAGCCGCCGTTTACTCTTTTCACGCCATTGGCTTCGGGATGAACATATGTTTTATCAAAAAAAGTGCGGTGATATTGTACTATTTCTTCAGTTTTAGTCGTGCCCGGGTAGTAATGAATATCTATCAAATCCAATAAGCGAATGCCTGTGCGTTGTTGCTCCTCGGCAACACGTTTTATAAAAAACTCGAGCCAGGGGTATTTGACGCCCGCGTCTGTCACTGCATCGTTATTGTAGTTGTACCACTGCCATTCATTGGCGGGAACGGGTCCCATTAATTTGATTTTAGGAAATTTAGTGCGAGCCTTTTTAGCAACCGCAAAATAGCGTTGCATAAAGTCTTCAGCAGGGGTTTGGGTCGGCATGATGTCGTCATGAGTACCGCTCCAAATTTCAGGTTCATTGTCCATATTCCAATAACGGACTTTAGTGGAATCAATATTCAATCCACTTTGTTTGAACCAATAATCTAAAATACCCGTAGTCGAATCCGCAGGCCAATCCTCTAAATACAAAGCGAAATTGCCCTCTTTTAATGCTTTACTGCCACCTGATGTATTGGGTTGGCCATCGCCTGCAAGGTTTTGATTCACACCTTCCCACCATTGCGAGCGGTTATAATCCCAATCTTTGAAATTACTGGCGTTCGTTTTAGCCGCTTTTCCTATTAACTGAAACGCCCAAATGCCTTGAGCCGTGGGCATATTTTGCTGCAAACGGCTGGCGGCAATGTCCCAATCATTGGCATAAACATTATTGTACCAATCGGGATGACTTGATAGCTTTCTACGCCAATTATATTTAGTGCTGTTATTGCCACCATTGTCTCTAAAAATAGTGACACCCGCATCTTTTAAAAATTGCCAACTGATGGTGGTATTGGGGTCATTGGTCAATAAATTGCTTGATAATGAGTTATTTCTACCGTATAAATAGGGTGAAACGGGCTTTTTATTGGCAGTAGCATCCACCGTAATTTGAATATTTTGGGCATTCAAAAACACGCTAAAAGCGCATAGAGCTAAAAGGAGGATTCTATTTTTCATGTCTGTAAGTGGTATTTTAATTTAAAAATGCCCTAATATATAGCTTTGCAAAATGATATTTCAATTTTACCTTCTTAGTTTTAAGAATAAAAACAGAAGGCATACCCCTCAGTATGCCTCCCTATTTTTCAATAAAATGCTCCATTAATTCTACTATGGCACTCTAAAACCCGTGTCACCGCTTTAAGGCGGTGGCACGGAT
>JANPHO010000045.1:0-1979 GCA_031424515.1 Saprospiraceae bacterium | reverse complement strand
CAAATTTCTTTTCCATTTCAATTATTGTTTTTCAAACGCTGTCTCTTTCAAAAAAGGGTTAATTATTAATGCTAAAACGATCAAAATCATTGGATACAGCAAGCCGACATAAGGCGTAAAAGCCGCTCCAACTATCAAATTTGCTTTTAAAAATTCTGTTAATATGGGCGTGATGCCACCCACCACACCATTGCCAATATTATGCGTAAAACCCATACTCGTGTAGCGTGTTCTACCCTCAAAAAACTCCATCACATACACGCCCATTGGTCCATAAACCAAGGCACTCGCCAGCATATTGATAAAACACAATCCAATAAATAGTAAAATGACGGAAATACTGAGGGGGTGTGCCGTCGTCAAATTATCGGGATTACCAAACGTTTTAAAACAATAAAAAGACAAGGGTATGGAAAAAACGGACATCACAATACCCGAATAAATCACTTTTCTACGCCCAATTTTATCGCTCCATGCACCAGCCCATTGAAAAAAAGGCGTTCCTAAAAGCAATGATACGGCTAATATGACGTAACTCGTGTATTCCTCAACTTTCACGGCACGTTGTAAATAATAGAGAGTGACAAATTGCGCCGTTTGCATAATGCTACTTTGAGCCGCATTGCCGCCGAAAATAATACCCAAGAACAAACGCCAATTTTTACCTTGACCCAAACTCTCTTTTATAGGCGATTGGGCGATATTACCCGTTGCTTGCATTTGGGCAAACACAGGCGTTTCTTCCATTCTTTTTCGCATCACATAAGAGAAAAAGACCAAAACAGCACTCGTTAAAAATGGTAAACGCCAGCCCCACGCATTGAAATTTTCAGCACTCATAAAAGATTGAATACCAATCACAACCACCAAACTCAACAATAAACCAACTGGAACTGTCGCTTGTATAAAACCTGTATAATAGCCCCGTTTATCCGCAGGTGCATTTTCTGAAACATAAATAATAGCACCCGAATATTCACCGCTCAAAGCAAAACCTTGAACCAAGCGCAATCCTAATAACAAAATCGGCGCAAACCAACCAATTTGTGAAAAAGTAGGCAACAAACCAATCAGGAAAGTCGCCCCACCCATGAGCAATAAGGAAAGTAAAAACGATTTTTTACGCCCTTTTCTATCACCCAAACTGCCGAAAAAAAGTGAACCCAAAGGACGGATAAAAAACGATGACCCGACAATCGCCAAAGTCTCTAAAAAATAAGTGCTTTCCCCGCCCGGGAACAGTTGGTTGCTCAAGGTTTTAGCTAAAATGACGGCTAAAAATAGGTCGTACCATTCCAGCAAAGTGCCTGTTGCGGAGGCGATGATTGCCAAGCGCATATTATTTTTATCCATGATTCAATCTTGCGTTTAGTACTTCAACCCTATTGAGGGGTGATGGATTTACAAATATAAAAAGATAAATCAACAGTTGATATATCAACTAAACATTTTTCAAAATTATTTTGACTATTTCAACCATCACCCTCGTAAAAGATGCTAATCTGCTGCATTTTTACAATTTACAACAATGGTTTTCATAATACTTTGGGTTTTTTTTAAAATATCGGGTGAGATATTAACGACAGCATTTCCTCTGAATACCTGAACCAAATCACTTAGCTTCACAACTGTTTCATTCCCTTTTTCAGTGATAGTTAGTCGAAACATACGGCGATTAGTAGGGTGAATAGTGCGTGTCAAAAATCCATTTTGCACCAACAGCTCAATGATACGAGCAACGGAAGCTTTATCTTTAAATACCTTTTCAGCTATATCATTTTGAGAAATATCTGGGTTTTCAATAATGGTATTGAGTATCAACCATTGGTCAAGGGTAATGTCAAAACCATGTGTTTTGAGTTGGTTTTGAAAGTATTGGCGGTAAGTTTTGACCGCTTTTTCTAAATTATAAAAGAAAGTGTCATTTAATTTTTCCATAAAACAAAGATAATAAAAAGCCAATAGTTGATATATCAACT
>JANPHO010000044.1:0-1969 GCA_031424515.1 Saprospiraceae bacterium | reverse complement strand
AGTTCATTGTAGTATTGAGTTGAGCAGGTAAAACACATATTTTATAATTATTTTTCATAAAATACCTTCATAAGGGTATATAAATACTACTAAAATCGCTTTTTCGGAACGCATCTAAAAAACATTTTGAATCTATTTAATCTTTTTATTTCTGCTCTTCTGTACTGGCTTGAGTATTTACCAATGATTGAATATCATTTGTCAAACTTTCAAGTTGTTTTGCCATTTCCGAGAATTGTTTGACCTTATCAGCGGATTTCTGAAAGCCCGTGTCAGACGGCATAGTTTCCACCTTCTTCTCTAATACTGCCTTGCGCTGCTCCAGTTGGGCTATTTGACGATTCAAATCTGAATCATTCGTTTCATTAGCGTGTGACCTCAACCGAGATAATACATCCTGCATTTTACCCAACGCTGCATCATATTTACCCGCATCAAATTTATCCTTTTCCGTACGAACCAAGCCCCGAACCTCCGTAAATACACTCCCTACTCCTTTAAAAATACGGCGTGATTGGTCTTTTTCAACAGCTGTTCCAAAGAAATAATTATATATAACGATACACACAACTGCCAAAAGAGCTAATTTTAAAAGACTTCTTATCATGATTAAAAGAGTTTAATTGTTAGATGATATTATCTACAAATTTAAAACATTTATTGGTTTAATGTAATATTTAGTACTAAAATCAGCCATTTTTTGTTTTAAAATATAGAAATATTTCTTTCGACAAAAGGATAATGTCGAATTTTGAGCATAAAATGGTATCATTTAACGGTTCTGCCTTATTTTTATTTGATAAAATAAAGGGTATCTTGTGTTTGTTGTGTTGAGCATTTGAATATATCTAATCGCTCAATATTCAAAACGAAACATCCTAAGACTATTCTAAAATTTAATTGCAATTTTTTGAACCAATCCAAAGAGTATGAAAAAAAATTTCCTCCTACTTGTAACTGTCATTTTGAGTACAATTTTAAGTACTCAAAACGGCTTTTCACAAAAGACTTTTCCACAAAATGGTGTTTATGATGAGCGTGATGGCATTTATGCTTTCACAAATGCCACTATTTTTAAATCGTGGAATGAAAAATTAGAAGGCGCAACACTTCTCATTCGAGACGGGCGCGTCGAAGCCATAGGTAAAGATGTCGCAATCCCTAAAGATGCAGTAGTTATTGACTTAAAAAATAAGTTTATTTACCCTTCATTTATTGAGCCGTATGGCAACTATGGTATGCCCGAGGCTGTGAGAGGTGGTACAGCAGGCGGCGGATTCCGTCAAGCTACTCAGTTACTTTCCAATAAACAAGGTGCTTATTCATGGAACGAAGCCCTTAAATCAGAATTCAAAGCGCATGAAGCCTTCACTTACAATGAAAAAGATGCTGAAATACTGAGGGGGGTCGGATTCGGTGCCGTGATGACGCATCGCATGGATGGATTGAGTCGGGGCTCAGGTGCGGTGGTAACAACTGCTTCCGAGCGCGAGCACAGCACCATCATTAAAACTATGGCAGCTCATATTTTATCTTTTTCAAAAGGTACATCTACCCAAAATTACCCAGGCTCACTCATGGGAGCGATTTCACTTTTCCGCCAAACTTATCTCGACGGTCAGTGGTATGCCGCAATGGGGTCAAAAGAAGAAAAGAATTTTTCTTTAGAAGCGTGGAATAATCTACAATCGCTACCTCAAATATTTGATGTCAGCGATAAATTAGAAGCTCTGCGAGCAGCTAAAATTGGTAATGAATTCGGTAAAAAATACATCATTAAAGGCAGAGGTGACGAATATCAAAGGCTCGATGCCATGAAAGCATTGAATACGTCATTCATTTTACCCCTTAATTTTCCTGATGCTTACGATGTTGAAGACCCATATGATGCATTGAATACATCCCTCACAGATATGAAACACTGGGAAATGGCTCCCGCCAATGCCTCATATTTAGCGAAAGCAGGAAT
>JANPHO010000043.1:0-5239 GCA_031424515.1 Saprospiraceae bacterium | reverse complement strand
TATCTTAATTTTAAATAAAGGCAAAAGAACCCTCAATATTTTAATAAAATTAAAATCAAAACAAAAAAAAAATAATAAAATAGGGCAAGAGAACACGAAGAAGAACGACGCCACCGCATCCATTACGAAATCATCGAAGATGCCTATGATGAGTAGGGGCAAGCAATGGGTTGGTACATTCACATGAATGACAATTTAGTGTTTCCAATGCAAGCCAAAGTCAAATTGCGCTTGCGCGGTGGCAAAACAGAAGAAAAAGCGGTAAATATTGTCGAAGTTGACCCTAAAAGCGAAACGTCTCTCACTTTACGTTTGGGTATGACGGAAGGCAAAAGCGACCGTGTGCAATACATCAGCACCGAAGAGATAGTGAGTGTCAACACTTCGGAGGAAAATTTGGAGATTTTGAATGATTAGATTAGCTATATTTATTGAATATAAAACATCATTTTTACGACCGTTTTACGTACTATTTTCATAGGCTTTACGGTTGTTTTACAAGCGTTTTACATCTTCAACTTAATCCGATTAGCCGCATCTACTTTCTTTTGGTCAACTATTTTACCATAAATCTGAGTATTTTTAATAGCCTTATGTCCTAGCAAATCTTTGAGCGTATAAATGTCTGTACCAAGGGTCAATTGTAGTGTAGCAAAAGTATGACGGAAGCAGTGAAAGGTAATTTCTTTTGAGATACCCGCTTGCATTATCCATTGTTTAAGCTTTAAGTTGTTCCACGCTGAATATTTCATATCAGGTAAAATCATTGCATCATTTGCTTTTGCTTCTCCTAAAAGTTTTACGGCATCATCAGGTATAGGAAGAGTCTCCTTACCTTTTGTTTTTTGCTGTGTAAAGCGTATAAAATAACCGCTTGACTCTGTATACTGAATTTGCCCCCACGTAAGATTTTGTATGTCGCTCCATCTTAAACCTGTCAAAATAGCGAACACTGCTGCTTGCTTCAATGAAGGCGGGTCACAATCAGTGTCAACCAATAACTGAACCTCTTCTAAGGTTAGAAACTCACGCTGAGTATCTTCTGGCTTTATTCCTTTCACACGTAGTGCTGGATTTTGGGTTAAATGCTTTTTGTGAAAAGCTTCTTTTACAGCGGCTGCTATTTTATTGTAATAGGAAACACAACTATTAATTGCCAAATCTTGATCCAAAAGAAACTCTTTGAACTCCTCTAAAAAATCCTCAGTAATGTCTGTCATCTTACATTGACCTTCAGTAAATTCTTCAAGATATTTATAAGCGCTCAACCAATTGCTTTGGTTACTACCCTTGCGGTCTTCAATACAATCTCTAAAAAACGCTAAGAAATCAACATTTTGTTTTTTCTGTTCAAAAAAGCCGAAATTGCCTGACTGAATAGACAATTGCCGCTGAGCTCGAATATTCTCAGCAAGTATTTTGGTTTCTTTATTGGTTTGCTTTTCAACCTCAGTACGAGGACGTTCCAGTATGTATAGCCCTAAAAATTCACGACGGGTTTCTTTACCTGTATCAGCATTAGGTATTGCAGGATAAAAGTCGAGATAAAGGCTTTTACGTCCATCTGAAATCTTCTTTTCACGTAATGTGACTTTAACAGCTTTCATTTTAATTGAATATTTTATCTATTTCGGAGCGTTTGATAATGGTTCGTTTTCCAATTTTTGCAAAGTTCAAATTTCCCTTTTCCATCAACCTATATAATGTCCTAGTACTGACGCCTAATAATTTACTGGCATCCGATACACTTAAAAACTCTTTTTCCTTCAGTAATTCTAAAGGCTCTGATAATACTTTGTGAGTCTCTAAATTACTCTTTTCTATTTTCTCTTCCTTTTTCTTGAGTTTATAATACCTTTTAGCACAGTGCTCACTACAACACTGAGTTACTGTGGTTTTTGCAATAAACTCGTTATTACAAAATTTGCAAATTCTCGTTATTTTGATATTTGAACTCATGATGTCCTAATGTGTCTAATAGTGTCTTATTGCGCCATAATTTCGCCAAATTTACTTAAACTTGTACCTCGTCTCAAAAATAATATTGCAAGGTACAAATAAGGTACAAATTTTCAATAAACACCCATATTTATAAATATCAAAATAGTGTTAAAATCAATAAAAAAGCCTCAATATTGAGGCTTTTTTATTGATTTTGTTATCTTTGTTTATCTTAAATTATGCTAATTATTTCCCGATACAGAACTTACTAAAAATATTATCCAATAAATCATCGGTTGAAATATCGCCTGTAATTTCACCTAAATGATGTAATGCACGGCGGATATCCATGGCGATAAAATCAGTCGTGACACTTGTACTCATACCCCTCAGTACATCATCGAGACTCTCATAACTTTTTTGAAGAGCTTCATAGTGACGAGCATTTGAGACGACTGTATTTGCCAAATTCATTTCACCTTCTACAACCATGTCATACAATTTTTCTTTAAAATAAGGGATATTCATGCCTTTTTTGGCTGAAAGAGTGATTATTTGTTCTTTTTCAAGCGAAAAATTGAGCAATACTGAGGGGTCAAAATCTCTGGGATGATTGGTCAAAAAGAATTCGGGAATGGTGGGATCGGTGGGGTTTTCTAACCATTCGGGATTAAAATAAGGGTTTTTATCCATTTTATTGCACACCACCAATAGCTTCACGCCCTCTCGATAAAGATTGGATAAATCATTCAAAACTTCTTCAATTTTAGTTTCAATGACATCAAAAACATAGACCAAAATGGCAGAAGTCCGCACTTTTTCCATCGTTTTTTCAACGCCAATGGCTTCGATTTGGTCGGTGGCTTCACGGATGCCGGCGGTGTCAATTAAGCGAAATTCGACGCCTTTTATGTTCAAAACTTCTTCGATAGTGTCGCGCGTTGTACCCGCTATTTCAGAAACAATGGCTCTATCTTCATTCAAAAGGGCATTTAAAAGGGTGGATTTACCCGCATTGGGGCGACCTGCTATGACTGTTGAAATGCCGTTTTTAATAGCATTTCCGAGAGCAAATGAATCCGATAGGGTTTTGATGAATTTTTGAATTTTTTGAATTAAAACTTTCAACTCGTCGCGATTGGCAAATTCCACGTCTTCTTCCCCAAAATCCAATTCTAATTCAATCAAACTCGCAAAGTTGATGAGCTTTTCACGCAATTCCTTAATTTCATTGGAAATCCCTCCCCGCAGTTGTTGCATAGCTATATCGTGTGCGGCTTCGCTTGAGGAAGCTATGAGGTCGGCTACGGCTTCGGCTTGGCTGAGGTCGAGCTGCCCGTTCATGAAAGCACGCAGAGTAAACTCCCCTGGTTGCGCCAACCGAGCACCTCTTCGGGTCAATAATTGGATAATTTGTTGCTGGATATAAGGCGAACCGTGGCAGGATATTTCAACTGTATTTTCCTTGGTGTATGACTTCGGCGAAACGAAAACCGTAGCCAAGACTTCATCAAATATTTTATCATTTTCATCTCGAATAGTACCAAAGTGGGCGGTGTGCGTTGCTTGTTTTCCCAGTTTTTTACCGTGAAAAACGGTGTCAGCAATCGCAATGGCATCTTTTCCTGAAAGGCGAATCACGCCAATAGCACCCACGCCTGGCGGAGTAGCCAATGCCACTATGGTATCATTCAGATTATGCTTGGTATATATCATCTTGAAATTTTAAGTCACAAAGCTACAAAACTGTAATAAAAAAAAGTCCCATGTACCATAAGGACATGAGACTTCATCAAAAAAACCGATCTAAAACTCAAAACGATATCTTAAACTATATTGAAATAGTATTTTTTTCTCTTAGTAGATAGTGTTTTAGTTGTCAGTGGACAGCTTGCTATAACTAACTACTGACTACTCATCAACTGATTACTTTTACAAAACAAGCATCTTTTTAGTAGCTGAATGTGTCGGAGTATCTATTCTGTAAAAAAAAATCCCCGTGGTATTCAACTCTGTTCTCTGAATTATGAATTCATTATAGCCTTTTTTAAACTGGCTTTCAATGGTTTTCACAACTCTTCCGGTGGCATCATAAATAGTTAATCTGCCTTGTTGGGTTTCTTTCGGAATATTGAAAGAAATTTTGGTTTCACTATCAAAAGGATTTGGCTCGTTTTGATTAAGTGTGAACCCCTCAGTATTCAATGCATTTTTACCTTTAAACTCAAGTTCAATATCAAGCAGTTCGCCGTTTTTATCGTAGGCTTCTGCTGTTGTTATATTAGAGCCAAGCGTGAGTATCTCACTTAATTTTACATTTAAATAAGACCTTAAAACCAGTTTAAATGCCTCTACATTCTTATCACTTGCATTGCCATTCCAACTCGTGGTCAATGCGTTTTTAAACTTGCCAAAGTTATTATCACTCATGGACGATAAAGTTCCACTGGAAACCTTTAAGATTTCTACCCCCTCAGTATGATTGAGTGTAAATTGATAACCCAAAGCATTGAAGTTCTCAGATTTGAACACTATTTCATACTCTTTACCCGCTTTCAAATCAATATCTTCTACCTCAAACTTCAAAGTATTGGCATTGCGCACTTGTACATCTATTCCCCCAGAGCCCATAAAATTGCTTGGATTCACCGAGTTATTCACATCACCCACCTTTATGGCGACGAAATTAGCCTGTGCTGCCAGAGGAATATTTGTTAAATTGACTACTTCTGGAAAATCCGAACCAAATGGATTATCCACATTTGCAAAAACAAAGTTTTTATCCACAAACCGCCAAGAGCTATTATTCGGAAAAGTTTGAATACTTTTTAATATCATTCTCCTTATTAAAAGCATATCTGAAGCGTTCACATCACCATCTTTATTCACATCTGCTGCAATCAATTTATAAGGTGATGTCAATGGCTGAATTCCTAAAATATGCTTACTAATCAAAGCTATATCAAAGGTGGTTACACCATTTCCAGGATTATCATTCCTGCTCGCTTTTACTTGATAGGCTTGCCCTTTTTTCAAATCCGTTAGGCTAAATGTACCCGTTGTACTGGTTGTCATAGAACTTAAAGCGATATTATTTTGTACCACCGAGACGATTACATTATTCACTGTTTTATCAGCTTCAGTTTTAATAGCCCCTGTAATAGTTGCAGGAGGTGTACAAAAACCTAAATTATCCTGTACTGTTATCTCAGATATGCAATAGTTCGCATTGCCAGCTTCATCTTTAGTCCATATCTGAACAGGTATCTTTTTACCTGCATCGGCACACGTAAATGTC
>JANPHO010000042.1:0-2364 GCA_031424515.1 Saprospiraceae bacterium | reverse complement strand
AGCCACTTTTCTTCCTAAGAGCAGCTTTTTTATCGGGTAGATGGAACATCCTTTTCCACAATTTGAATAAATCTTAATGCTTTCTACATTTATTGGTTACACCCTACTCATTCCGTATTTTTTTAGGGCTTTTTTCTATTGAAAAATATTATAGCTATTGAAATTATAGGCTTTCAATAGCTTGACGAAAAGTTATTAGAGTAGCGTAAGATGTTTTAAATGAAATCAAAAAAAATAACCGAAGTTGAATAAACACAAAAATAAATACATCGAAAAACGCTAAATTCACTAACAACCAACATGATATTTTGTTATTCTACATGTATTGAAGCAGAAAGTACGATATAATTTTATAAATAAATGAGTTAATCACAATTTCAATAGGTTGAAATACCGATATATCAACGAGAAAAACAAATAAAATGAGCATTGACCATATTTTCATTTTCACGAACGATAAAGGACAGATCGCCAACGATTTATTAGATTTCGGACTTTCAGAAGGTAGCAATCGTATTCACGTTGGCCAAGGAACAACTAATCGTAAATTTTATTTCGATAATTTCTTTTTAGAAGTTCTCTGGGTACATAATAATGATGAAATAAGAAGTGAGTTGACCAAGCCGACAGGTCTTTGGCAACGAGCTGATTTTATTTCTAATAATTTCTCGCCATTTGGACTGTGTATTGTAAATACTGACGAAACAATACAATTATTCGAGAATGCTTTCAAATATCAACCAGATTATTTTCCACAAGGTTTGACGATAGACATTTTAAAAAATGAGCACCAATCAGATTTACCTTGGACATTTAGGCTGCCATTTAAAGGGCAAAAAAAACACGAAAACGAACCAATAAACCATAAAAACGGAATTACAAGTTTAACAAAAGCCATTTTTGAATATAAAGAATGTAGTAACAATGTTTTTTTTACTTACTTTAAAAACGAAAATATTGTTTTTAAAGAATCTTCAAGAATTTGGCTGAACTTAATATTTGACAATGGAAGACAAGGACAGAAAAAAGATTTCGACAAACTTAAATTAACAATAGAATACTGAAATGAATACAAACCGTGCACTGTATCGTTTTGGTAATATGAAGTTGAAGGCATGATACTGAAGATAATACTAACAAGAAACTACCAAAAATACCAAGGGATAACAAACAATCCCCACAAATTGAAATACTTATTTTTTAAAATGTGTTTAAGAATTTAAAACCAAATATAAGAAGTGTATTTGATTTTAAATTCTTAAACACATTTTAAAATCAAGCACTCCCCTATTTCAATGATGAAAAACTATCTCGTGGGACTTTTTTGATCCAAACTACCGTGAAACGGGATTTTTAAACCCCTAATTCGCATAAAACATTTAAAAATGAGAGTATCTGGCTCATTAATATTTATCCAAAGTTTAAATTTTCCACTCATTAATTCAGATAGGTGTTCTCACTATTTATTATCGTCCAAATGTTCAAAATCTAACAGTGAGGCATTAGAGGATTCTTCTTTATTTTCAGCATCTTCAATTTGTTTCAAAAAATTATCTTTTGAGACCACATCTAAACCCGAATTTTTTTCAAAATTTTTAATGGCTGCACCCGCCGCCGTGCCGCCTTTCACCGCCGAATCGTGGTTTTCGTTGTACCCTTTTGCGTCCGTTTTGACGGCTATCATTCGGGTAGCCTCCTCGCCTATTGCTGAAAAAAGCAACTCGATGGTTGACATATTATCACGTAAATTATCGGTTGGTTTGATTTCTTTAAACGCTTTATGCTCACTCGGTGTTAAGCCGAAGGTGTGTTTGGCGATTGTCGCCGTCAAAAACGAGTAATCTTTTTTTTCTGTAATGCCCCTTTTCTTCCACTCCTCCGTTAATTCTTTGCGGACACTGATTGATTTTAAGCGTTTTTCAATCCATTCGTCGCTATATCCTTTGGCGCGGTAGATCTCCCGAACCCGCTCAATGGCTAATTCGGGGTTTTCAAATTCCTCCATGCGCTCCTTCCCTACCTGAGCCAACCACAACTTGAACGGCTCAGCTTTGGGCGAAGGGATGGACATAATGATGCGGAACACCCCCTCAGTATTGGCACATTCCGTGGAGCGCATTTTGCCGTCCGTAGCGGAAAATTTGAACTTTCCGCAAATTGCGGAAAGTTGACTTTCTCGCCTTTTCAGAGTGTCCCAATAATTCGACGGCTTTTTGCTTTCGGTCAAAATCTCAATTATATCTATAATGGAGAAATGCCATTCTTCATTATGCCAAATCCGCCGCACTTGCTTTTCTTGAAAAAGAATTATTTTATCGTTATCCATTCTTTTATCTAAATTTTGATAAAAAATTTTTGAAAAAT
>JANPHO010000041.1:0-11018 GCA_031424515.1 Saprospiraceae bacterium | reverse complement strand
AGCTACAAGCCTCATTGAAAAAATGGGCGAATTGGGCTTGCTTGGTACGCACATGCCAGAAGAATATGGTGGAACAGGCATGGATACGAATACCAACACATTAATATGTGATGCACTCGGCCCCGCTGGTGGTTTTACAGTGAGTTATGCTGTACAAACGGGTATCGGTATGTTGCCGATTTTTTACTATGGTACAGAGGAACAAAAACAAAAATATTTGGTACCCGCTATTGCAGGAAAGTTGAAAGTCGCTTATTGCTTAACTGAGCCAGGCAGTGGTTCGGATGCTTTGGCGGCTAAAACGCGCGCCGACCTTTCAGAAGATGGTAAGCATTATATAGTGAATGGTCAAAAAATGTGGATTTCTAACGGCGGTTGGGCGGATACTTATATTGTGTTTGCTAAAATCGGTGGTGACAAGTTCACGGGCATCATGATAGACCGTAATACTGAGGGGGTATCAATGGGTGCAGAAGAAGATAAATTGGGTATCAAAGGCTCGTCTACTCGTCAGATTTATTTTGAAAATGTAAAAGTGCCCGTTGAAAATGTATTGGGAGAAGTGGGAAAAGGGCATTTAATTGCGTTCAATGTATTGAATGTAGGTCGTTTCAAATTGGGTGCTTTGTGCTTAGGTGGTGCAAAAGCTGTGACTGAAATGGGTGTGAGATATGCCAATGAGCGTGTTCAATTCAAAACGCCCATTGCTAAATTTGGCGCTATTCAGTATAAAATAGCTGAAATGGCTATTAAAATATTCGTTGGAGATTCTTCTCAATACCGTATTTCACATTTGATGCAAGAAAAAATTGCTGCTTTGAAAGAAGAAGGAATGTCTTACGCAGAAGCAACTTTAGAAGCTGCGGAGGAATATGCGATTGAATGTGCTTTGATTAAGTTCATTGGTTCGGAGGCGTTAGATTATGTTGTGGATGAAAACTTACAAATACACGGTGGTATCGGTTTCTCTGAGGAGTTTGGTGCAGCACGTGCTTACCGCGATAGCCGTATCAACCGTATTTACGAAGGTACAAATGAAATTAATCGCCTTTTGAGCGTGGATATGCTTTTGAAAAAAGCAATGAAAGGCGAATTGGATATAGTAGGGCCAGCTTGGGCAGTACAAAAAGAATTGGCTTCCATGCCTTCGATGGAGCGCCCAACGGGTGAATACGCGGAGGAATATGCAGCTTTGAAAGATTTCAAAAAAATCATTTTGATGGTGACAGGAGGTGCTGCTAAAATGCAAATGGACGGTAAAATCGACCTTCGCAACGAGCAGGAAATATTGATGAATGCGGCGGATATGTTGGCTGAAACATTCAATTGCGAATCAACATTGCTTCGTGTTCACAAATTGGCGGGCATGACCAATAAGCCACAACCACAGGAGGTTTATGATGCTATCTTGAAAGTACAATTCTCTGATGCAACTGCGCGCATGAATAAGTGGGCAACGGATGCTTTGGCATCATTCGCAGAAGGAGATTTGTTGAGAACATTCTTGATGGGCTTGAAACGTTATACGAAATACCCAGCAGTGAATGTAAAAAATTGCCGCCGCACAGTTGCCGCAGCAATGATTGAAGCGAATAAATATTGTTTCTGAAATAGTGGAATAATTTGATTTGACTTGACGAGGCTGCCCGATGAGGGCAGCCTTTTTTTTGTTTATTTTAAATTTACCATATCAATTTAATATACTAATTTCGTTCTTTGTATGTAGGCGTTTATTTTAGCCCAACTACTTATACGGTTTGCTGTTATTTTACACAGAATCTAATTTTTAAAGTAAAATGAAATTTTTTAAAATAGTCCTTTTAACATTAGGTCCCTCAGTATTTTTCACGAATTGCAGCCGAATTCTGATGAAGGCGGATGTGGAGAACACGCCCACGAATTGCTTTGATTTGACATGGAAAACGGTGGATGAAAATTATTCTTATTTCGATTATAAAGGCATTAATTGGAATACCATACGGGATAAATATAAACCCAAAGTGGATAATAATATTTCTCAAGATTCCTTATTCCAAGTACTCTCAAGTATGCTCAATGAGCTGCGAGATGGGCACGTGAATTTGGCAACTGCTACCGACCGTAGCCGCAATTGGAGTTGGAAGGATGATTATCCCGATAATTTTAACGTTAATTTTGTGTATAAAACGTATTTTAAAAAGGATTTTAAAATGACTGGGGCATTGCCTAACCAAATTTTGAATGATTCGATTGGTTATGTGCGTTATTCTTCGTTTGGCAATTCGGTGGGCGATGGTGATTTGGATTATTTGATGGAGCGTTTTAAAAGTACAAAAGGCATTATATTAGATGTGCGGGATAATGGTGGTGGCTCTATGGCTACCGTTTTTAAATTGATGGCGCGCTTTGTGGAGAAAAAGACATTGGTGGGTTACTCGTACACAAAGGAGTCGAAGGCGCACAATGGATTCAGCAAACCGATTCCTTTTTATGCCACTCCCGCTAAAAAAAGAACGCCTTACACGAAGCCGGTGGTGATATTGATCAATAGGGGTTGTTTTAGCGCTACAACGCATTTTGCTGCGTTTATGTCTATTTTACCGAATGTGACTTTAGTCGGCGACCGCACCGGCGGGGGTGGGGGGATTCCCATTTCAGCGGATTTGCCGAATGGCTGGCAGTATCGTTTTTCTGCAACTTATCAGACTACAGTGGATGGTTTTAATTTTGAACATGGCTTCCCTCCTGATGTAGAAGCATCCACGGGACCCAAAGAAGAGTTGGAAGGTAGAGACGCAATTGTTGAAAAAGCGATTGAAATAATTAAGGAAGAATCCAAAAAAAAGTGATGATTCTGATACTCGGTACTGAGGGGGTATGTTAGATTTTTAGAGCATTTTTATAATATTAAAAACGGGTATTGGTGATAAAAGAGGATTGTTAAGGGGATGATATTTCTTAAAATTGAGCTTTTTTACTTGTTAAATGAAACGTTTTAATTGGATATAAAATAATATTTTTTTTGCTAAATATTCTGATTTTAGATAAAAGAACCATCAAAAAATTGAGGAATTGGTATAAAAAAGCTTTTAAATAAGGTGTTGGACACTAAAAGTGTAATATTTTTCAATAAGATAGCATTTGGGTATCGTAATACAATTTAAAAAAATTATTTAAAATTTGATACTGAATATCGTTGAAATGTTACCTTTGCGGCTATAATCGTTGAAAGACACGAATTTAGAAAAAGCAAAATAAAAAATTTTATTCAAAATTTTTACTCAGAATCATGACAACTATTGCATCAAAAGTCAAGCAAATTATCGTTGACAAATTAGGTGTTGAAGAATCAGAAGTAACACCTGAAGCAAGTTTCACTCAGGACTTGGGTGCTGACTCACTCGATACTGTGGAATTAATAATGGAATTTGAAAAAGAATTCGATTTATCTATTCCAGACGAACAAGCTGAAAAAATTCAGACTGTTGGTCACGCGATTTCATACATTGAAAGTCAAACGAAATAATGTATTGAAAGCATAGATTAAGAAAATCTTGTGCACTATCCACAAATCGAAAGGTCTTATCTATCGATTTGTGGATTTTTAGTTAATACAGGTTGGTTTCAAGTATTTTTCATTCCTAAGCTTTATTTTGAATTAATATCAGATAGAATTAGTAATAAATTTATTTGCTATTATATTTACAACTTGTTGATTTTTAATAATTTAAATGAGTAGAGTAATCCGTTAAAATATTAATTTTTAAATTGATGACTCCTACGCATAATGAATGTATAAAAATTTCTAATTTTACGACCAAATAAGAGAACTTATGAGAAGAGTCGTTGTAACTGGTATTGGTGCTGTAACCCCTATTGGTAACACTGTTCAGGAATATCTTGAAGGACTGCAAAAGGGCGTAAGTGGCGCTGATATTATCACGCATTTTGATGCGTCTTTGTTCAAAGCTCATTTTGCCTGTGAAGTGAAAAACTTCAATCCAGAGTTAGCGATTGAAAAAAAGGAAATTCGCCGCGTGGATTTATATACTCAGTACGGTATGGTAGCCGTAGCTGAGGCTATGCAAATGAGTGGATTAGAGACTGATAAGCTCAATCTTGATAGATGTGGCGTTATTTTTGGCTCTGGTATTGGAGGCTTGATTACGCTCGAACATGAAATATCGGAATTCGCAAGAGGAAATGGTACGCCACGGTACAATCCTTTTTTAATCCCTAAAATGATTGCCAATATTGCCGCAGGTCTTTTGGCGATTAAATATGGTTTTAGAGGCTTGAATTATGCGACAGTTTCAGCGTGTGCGACATCCAATCATGCGATTATCAATTCATTGGATTATATTCGCCTTGGAAAAGCCGATGTGATTATCACGGGCGGCTCCGAAGCGACTATTTCTGCCACGGGTGTGGGTGGCTTCACGGCTATGCACGCCATGAGTACTCGAAATGATGATCCGAAAACGGCTTCTCGTCCATGGGATAAAGACCGTGATGGTTTTGTCCTCGGTGAAGGCGGAGGAGCTTTGATACTTGAAGAATACGAACACGCAAAAGCTCGTGGAGCGAATATTATTTGTGAAATAGTCGGCGGCGGAATGACGTGTGATGCGCACCACATGACTGCACCGCATCCAGAAGGTTTGGGTGTCATCAATTGTATGAAATTGGCATTAGAAGATGCACATTTGAACGTTGACGATGTTGACTATATCAATGTGCATGGAACTTCTACCCCGTTGGGTGATGTTGCAGAGGTGAAAGCCATAAAAGGTGTGTTTGGTGACAAGGCTTACGGGATAAATATCAGCTCTACGAAGTCAATGACTGGTCATCTACTTGGTGCGGCGGGTGCGATAGAAGCGGTAGCGGGTATTTTGGGTATGATGCATGATTTTGTGCCGCCAACCATCAATCATTTCACCGATGACCCTGAAATTGACTCTCGACTCAATCTAACATTCAACACTGCGCAACAACGGAGATTGAATGTCGTATTGAGCAATGGCTTTGGTTTTGGAGGCCACAATACAACGGTTATTTTTAAGCGATTATAAATGTTTTGAGTTTTAAAGGAGATGAATGTAGTATTATTAAGTCTTGATTTATAACTCAAAACACAAGTTCCTTTTCTTTGAATTTTTTACATTTTTGATGGGAAAAGGGGCTTTTTTAAAACAATCAAATTCAAATTTATTTTGGGTTACGTAAAAAAACTCTACAATTATCATTTTTCTAAAGACAAGCAGTTAGCTCGGAGGTTGAAGTCAATTCTTGGATTTGTACCATCCAACCTTGCTCTGTATAAACTTGCTTTTTTTCACAAATCCAGTAACAGTGATAAACCATCAGGAGGCACAACACCTAATAATGAGCGCCTTGAGTATCTGGGAGATGCTGTATTGGGAACTATTGTCGCTGAATACCTTTTTAGTAAATACCCGAATTCCGATGAAGGTTTTTTAACTAAAATGCGTTCAAAAATTGTTAAACGCAATTCTTTGAATAAAATAGGGGATAAAATGGGCTTGGATGTGATACTGCAAGAGTACAATAACACGAGGCTCAGTCGCTCAATGCTCGGAAACGCTGTAGAAGCACTAGTAGGAGCAGTTTATTTAGAATGTGGTTACGACAGGACGAAACGCTACGTTATTCGTCATCTACTCAGAAAGTACCTTGATATTCACGAACTGGAGACCTACGACGACAATTACAAGAGCCAACTTTTGGAATGGAGCCAGAAAAATGGTAAATCTGTTTCTTATAAAGTTATCGCTAAGTACAAATTTGAAAAACGCGATCGATTCAAAGTAGCCGTCCTTCTTGATGGCAATAAAATAGCCACTGCTGATGATTTTAATAAAAAATCGGCTGAACAAATGGCTTCTGAAAAAGCACTCGTTGCGTTGGGTATCATTACAGAAGAAGAAACCGAAGGAGAAGAATCCTAAAACAAACCGATTGAGGTTTATAAAAATCCGAAGCTGTATCAAGTTTGATAGCTTCGGATTTTTATTTTTCGGTAGCGCGGAACTCCTGTTCCGCAATAAACATTATTCTGAATTCCCCCCCTCAGTATTTCCCGTAGTTTGAGCAATTTTTATTAAAAAGAACGACAACCAAATACCTCGAAATCTGTTAAAACACCATGAGAGATACAGAATTAATTCAGATACGCCCCACCATACCCCTCAGTATAGAGGACAGTACACCCATCGAAACGTTCCAAAATACCACGCTGCGCCCTATTTTAAAACTGCAACACGACTTACTCGTAGCCGTTTTTAAGCATTATATCATTTTTCGTAAAAATGCTTTCAATCAAGTTCCTAAAAAGGACAAACCAGCCTATATTGAAAACAGCATTAAAACAGATTTGAAATTTAAAAATAGGCTGGCAGGCATCATAATTGGGCATTTTACCCTTGAAGAATACGCTTTTTTTCAAGAGCATGAAACGGAAATAGTACGCCGTACTACAGATTTGATTATTCAAAGAATACAATCAGCGTTTTAAAAAGTAACGCGGAACTCCAGTTCCGTAAAAAATTGATTCACTTTAGGCGTTTCACTATGAAAGCAGTGAAACGGATAAAGTTTCGGAACTGGAGTTCCGCACTACGTTATTTTTTAAACATTTCAGGATGCTTATCCTCAAAATCTGTAGCATCTTGATAGGCTTTTGCGAGGCTCAAAATGGTGGCTTCATCGAATAAATTACCTAAAAATGTGATACTTGACGGGCGACCATCATTCAAAAAACCATTGGGCGTAACTACTACTGGATGACCCGTCATATTCGTAATTTGTAATTGATTAACACCGAAATTGGAAGTGACAATTACATCGAAATTTTTCATGATGGTATTCACCTCTTCAATCATTTTATTGCGCAAACGATTGGCATTCACGTAATCCACGGCGGGCAATAACCGGGCAGAACGGAATGCATTGGGCCACGCGTTTTTGGTTTGCATAGTAAGTTCGTCATCGAGGTTGGTGCGGGTCATTTCATCGAAAGCGGCGGCACATTCGCCCATTAGGATGAGGTCAATAATTTTAGGTGAAATACTGGTTTTGAACTCCATGGGTATCAATTTAGCCCCCATTTTCTCTAAAGTCTCGAGTGTTTTCCATTCATTGCGCGTTTTACTGAGGGAGTCAAAAACATTGGTAGGGTAGCCGATGCGCAGTTTTTTAATATCAATAGAAGTATTAAAATTGAAAGGAGCATCTATTACCGTCTTATCAAGTCCATCTGAACCACTAATAACGGATAGCACAATAGCTGCATCTTCTGTATAGCGCGTTATGGGACCTAATTTATCCAAACTCCAACACAATGTCATAGCACCATAGCGGCTGACACGCCCGAAGGTTGGACGCAGACCCGTTGCGCCACATTCAGTAGAGGGTGAAACAATTGACCCCAGAGTTTCGGAACCAATTGCAAATGGGACGAGACCAGCCACAACTGCCGAAGCTGAACCTGCTGATGAACCACTTGACCCCCTCAGTAAATTCCAAGGATTTCGGGTTTTTCCACCGAACCAAATATCTCCCATGGCGAGGGCTCCTAATGTTAGTTTGGCAACCATCACACCGCCAGCTTTATTGAGTTTTTCAACAACTGTAGCGGTTTGATCAATCACTTGATTTTTATAAGGAGCCGCACCCCAAGTCGTTTTAGTCCCTTTTACGGCTATTAAATCCTTAACTCCGTAGGGGATTCCATGTAAAATACCTCTGTATTTGCCTTTTGCGAGTTCATCATCTGCTTGTTTGGCTTGTTGAAGAGCTGTTTCTTCGGTGATGCTGATGGTGCAATGGAGGGTATCACTGTATTGTTTGATGCGCTCGATGAAAAATTTGGTCAATTCTACGGAACTGATTTTTTTAGTTTTTATCAATTGCGCCAACTGTGGAATGGTGTAAAACGCCAAATCGGCTTTATTCACAGGCATTGATACTTTGGGTGCAGACCATAGAATTGGCTTTTGACCCTTTTGCATTTTAAAATTGCTTGGCAATGGATTAAAATACAGTACCGGCGCTACCCAATTATCCAAATGTTGGCTGTGAACAGCTTTTATGGAAAGTAGATTATCCGTCACTTCGGCAAGCATAGAATCTCGTTCGGGTTCTGTGAAAGTAAGATCTAAGAACTTTTCAGCAACGGCGATATCTTCTTTGGTGATGGGTGTTTGTGCTAAAAGCCATGAGCCGAATAGACACAACAAGGAGGTAAGCAATGTTTTCATACAATTGATTGATTTTAGATGCAAATGATTAATAAACCTTTAAGTAAAACATTTAAGAACACAAAAAGATTGGAATTAGACGAAATAAGATGTTTAATGCCTAACTTATACTGAGGGGGCAACTTTGAGCGTGAAATTCTGTTTTAAATTAATGAAATTAAAAACTACATTTGTTGGATAATTTCTTACGGATTGATAGTAAAAGAATTAAAATTATGGCTTTTAACAGAAATGAATCGGATATAATAAAAGAGGTAACGAATATCTTCTCGGCACATCTTGAAAAGAGTGGTTTTCGCAAAACGCCTGAACGGTACGCTATTTTAGAGGAAATATACAAGCGAGATGATCACTTTGATGCGGAGGCGTTGTATATCCATATGAAAAATAAGAGTTACCGAGTGAGTCGGGCTACTGTGTACAATACGCTCGAACTTTTAGTGAGTTGTGATTTAGTACGCAAGCATCAATTTGGTAAAAACTTAGCGCAATACGAGAAAAGTTATGGTTCAAAACAACATGACCATGTGATATGTGTGGATTGTGGAAAAGTGGTGGAGTTTTGCGACCCACGTATTCAAAATATCAAGACAATGGTGGGTGAATTGTTGAATTTTAAAATAATGCACCATTCGCTTAATTTATATGGAGTTTGTGGCTCTTGCGCTAAGCAAAGGGAGTATGATGAGTTAGTGAATAGTGCTTTGTTGAATGATTGATATATTGAAAGAGTATTTAAATTTCAAAACAATGATAACTACGTTATTCTTAATTGCTTTATGCCAAATAATACTATATTGGCTTGCTCACAAATACGATAAAGATGCTGCTAAACCATTAATTTTATTTTTATTGATTTTAGCATATATTTTTTGGATTCCACAGTTTTTTTATCCAAAAGTTATTGAGGGAAGACATAACTGTGGATTGCCGATGATGGCAGCTCATTTAGTAATTGGAATTTTAGGAAGTATAGGTTCTTTTTTAGTTTATATTTTCTATCCATTTTTAGAAAAAAAATAATTATTGGTTGTATGATTTTAGAAAAATGAAATCGTATTAGTTTCAGAGTGACTCCAAGTCACCAACGAATAATTAAAATAAAAACCCATCAAGCTATATGGCTTCGATGGGTTTTTGTATCTTTGCGCGGTTTTTAACGAAGGAGTCAGATGAAAATACATTTTATATAGTGACCCTGTTTAAGAATGTATTCAAATAATGGTTTTCTTTGATTATAAATTTTAAAAGCAATTAATTATCAATTCCGGGAATCGGAATAAAACAGAAAAATTTCTTACTATGAAAATAGATGTTATACTTGGCTTGCAATGGGGTGATGAGGGCAAAGGTAAAATCGTGGATTTTTTAGCTGAAAAATACGATATAGTTGCTCGTTTTCAAGGAGGTCCTAACGCTGGACATACTTTGAAATTTGGGGGTAAAAAATTTGTTCTTCATACTGTTCCTTCGGGAATTTTTAGAGAAAACCTTATCAATGTCATTGGTAATGGCGTTGTTATTGACCCGATTACATTTGAGCGTGAAATCAATAACCTCAAAGCGGCGAACGTAGAATATCAAAAACGCCTTTTGGTGGCTAAAAAAGCCCATTTGATTCTCCCAACGCACCGTCTATTGGATGCTGCAAGTGAAGCGGCAAAAGGGGCTTCAAAAATAGGCTCGACATTGAAAGGCATTGGGCCTACTTATATGGACAAAACGGGGCGGAATGGTTTGCGCGTAGGGGATATTTTGATGCCTAATTTTCAAAAAAGATATGAGGCATTAAAAGAAAAGCATTTAGAACTTTTGAAAGTGTACCCCTCAGTATCTTTTGATTTGGAAGCCGAGGAAGCCCGTTGGTTTGCGAGTTTGGATACTTTAAAATCTTTGCAACTCATTGATTCTGAGTATTTTATCAATAATGCTCTGAATAGTGGTAAGCGCATTTTAGCGGAAGGCGCGCAGGGGTCTATGTTAGATATTGACTTTGGAACATATCCGTTTGTGACTTCTTCAAATACAGTGACTGCGGGTGTGTGCGTAGGTTTAGGCGTTGCTCCGAGCAAAATTGGTGAGGTGATAGGCGTGACCAAAGCGTACTGTACACGCGTAGGTGGCGGTCCCTTCCCTACTGAATTGCACGATTCTGTAGGCGATTTGCTTCGTACTGAGGGGGCTGAATTTGGCAGTACTACGGGTCGTCCACGCCGCTGTGGGTGGATTGATTTGCCTCAATTGCGTTATACCATTATGTTAAATGGGGTAACTCAATTGTGTATCACTAAAATAGATGTACTCAATATTTTCGAAGAAATAAAAGCAGCCACACATTACAAAATCAATGGTGAAAAAACAACTGATTTACCTTTTGATTATACAGGAATGGACGTAAAACCAGTTTGGAAATCATTCAAAGGTTGGATGCAGGCGATTGAAATGACCGAATATGATGCATTACCGGCTGTTTTAAAAGATTTCACAACCTTTTTAGAAGAATATCTTGAAGTGCCAGTTACTATGATTTCGACGGGTCCTGAAAGAGAGAAATTAATTTTGAGAGAGGTTGCAACGGTTTAAAAATCATTCAATAGATTTTAAACAAAAGAAAGAAGCCAATGCTGAGGGGTATTGGCTTTTTCTATTTTAGGGCTTAAAACTTTTGAAAAGAGAGAATTATGGTTCTATGAAAATTTTAGTGGTCGGATTAATAAAGACCTCATTTCAATACTCTTTTTAGTACAAACAGAGATT
>JANPHO010000040.1:0-22272 GCA_031424515.1 Saprospiraceae bacterium | reverse complement strand
ACCCGTTATTGGGGCAATTTTTTTAAAAACATATTATCCATCACAGCTGTTTACTCTTTGGGTTTCTTGGGATTATCGCTCATCGAGGAGAGCAATATTAGTAATATCAATTGGTCGGTACTGATTTGGATTTCTTTAAATGGCTTTTTAACGCTTTTAGCTTATCCTTTGATACCCTTATTGGGTAGCTTTTTTGGATTTACTTCCAGTATTACTTTAGCGGAATTGAGCGATTTAAATCATCCACTTTTGAAAGAATTATCCTTAAAAGCGCCGGGCACATTGCAACATTCTTTGCAAGTTGCCAATTTATCGGATTCAGCAGCTAAGGCTATCGGAGCGGATGATTTGCTCATAAAAGTAGCAGCAATGTACCATGATATTGGGAAGACACTGCGCCCTACTTATTTCATAGAGAACCAATCAGGCACGAATCCTCACGACAATTTGCCACGTTTAGAGTCGGCACGCATTATAATTGAGCATGTTACTGAGGGGGTAAAAATGGCGGAAAAAAATGGGCTGCCCAAAGTGATTATTGATTTTATTGCGTCGCACCATGGCACTACTATGGTGGAATATTTTTACAGAATGCACTCTCGTGAAAATCCAGAGGGTGAAAAAGATAAATCTCACTTTCAATATCCCGGACCCAAACCTAAAACGAAGGAGGAATCTATCCTGATGTTAGCGGATAGTTTGGAGGCGTCATCTAAAAGCCTTAAAAATCCAGATAATAAAGCCATTGATGACCTTGTTGAGCGCATTATCACAGATAAAATAAGCCAAGGGCAGCTTCAAAATTCACCATTGAGTTTTGATGATTTAGAAAAATGTAAACTGAGTTTTAAACAAACTTTAAAAAACATCCATCACGTGCGGATTGAATATCCAGCAAAACCTGAATAGGTTTGTTTTGAGGATTTGAGGATTTGGTTATTTGAGGATTTAAGGATTTGAACTTGGAAAAGGGTTATTTGGGAACAACTTTTATTAAAAAATGTATTATAAAATGTACTTTTGCGCTTTGATAAAGTGTTTCATTTGAAAAACCAAGTCATGAGATAACTTATATCTTATTTGAAATTTACTAAATTATTTAACTAACCAAATAATAACACCCCCTCAGTATTCGAAGGGTTTTTAAGCCTTTTTTTCAGAATATTAGGACAGCATCATTCATAAAACTTTATAATGAATATTAAAAAAACGAAATTGGATTTTTCCAATACTGAAATTGCTTTTTCACATAAATCTGACTTAGAATTAAAAAAGACGTCGTGGTTATTCAAGATGATGAATAATCCTTCGTTGGTCAAATACGGCTCAGGTTTGGCGCTCAAATCCGTGGAGTGGGGCTTACCTTTTGCTGAAACGGTCATTAAAAATACAATTTTTGAGCAATTTTGTGGCGGTACGACACTTTTGAATTGCACAAAAGCGATTGATATGTTGGCGCAAAATAACACTAAAACCATATTGGATTACGGCGTGGAGGCAAAAGAATCTGAAGAGGATTTCAACATGACTATGGTAGAAAATATTAGAGCCATTGAATTTGCTTCAAAAACAAGGAATATTACGTTCGTAAGTATTAAAATAACGGGTATCGGGCGTTTTGATTTATTAGCGAAGTTGCAAAGCAATGCCCCTTTGACGATGGAAGAACAGAATGAATATTATTCAGTCTCAAAGCGTTTGGATTCAATATGTCATGCAGGTAGGGATAAAGGCGTGGGTATTTTAATAGATGCTGAGGAATCATGGATTCAAGATTCAATTGATAGAATGGCTAATATGATGATGGCTCGCTACAATAAAGATAAAGCGGTGGTATATAATACTTTTCAAATGTATCGCCACGATAGACTCGATTTTTTGAAAGAGTCTTTCGAGTTATCGGAGCAAAAAGGGTTTTATCTGGGGGCAAAATTGGTACGCGGTGCTTACATGGATAAAGAGCGTAAAAGAGCGCAAGAAATGGGCTATTCGACGCCAATTAACCCAGATAAAGTGGCTACCGACAAGCTATATAATGACGCTTTGGTCTTTTGTGTGTCCCATCACACCCGCATAGCGTGTATCAATGCGACCCACAATGCTCAAAGTTCGAAATTATTGGCTGAATTGATGGATGAAATGGGCATTCCTAAAAATCATCCCCATTTTTATTTCAGTCAGCTTTACGGCATGAGCGATAATATTACTTTTAATCTGGCTTCGGCTGGTTATAATGTAGCAAAATATATGGTGTACGGCACTGTAAAAGACGTAATTCCATATTTAGTGAGAAGAGCTCAAGAGAATTCATCGGTGACTGGTGATATGAGTAGAGAATCAGCTTTGATTAATTCAGAGGTGAAGAGACGATGCCTCTAAATGTTAAAATTCACGTTTTTAAACAATTTTTACTTTTTTTAAATCATTGATAATCATTTATTTAGGTAATAGTTAAATAAAAATGTGAAATATAGCGTTTGAGGGGTACGGTTTTTGCAAGTAAAAAAGAGGAATGAAGACAACCGCATCATTCCTTTTTTTTATGTGGAAGAGTAATGGGGTTTCAAAATGAAATGTTAATATTCAAATTATATTTTATTTAAAAACAAACATGCTTTAGCTTGTGTGATAAATTGAAAAAACCGTTTTATTTCATCTAAAATTTAATCAGTTAATTCACTTTACACCGATGAAGAGCCATATATTCCTCCTTTTACTATTAGTGCCACTCAGTACATTTTCCCAATCACCAGTACTGACCAATTCCTTACAAATTGATGGACGACTCAATGACGTTTTTGAGAAAGATTATATTGAAAAAGTACAAAAAGAAGAGCCTTTTTTAATTGAGAGATGGAATTTTTATCTCAATAATGCTTTTTTTATTTCGGATAATGCTCTTAGAAAAAATGAAGTTGCAGCTGAATACCCCTCAGTACAAATACCAAATTTGGGGTCAATTAATATCTTGAAGCTTGAAAAAGAACAAAATCTTAAACATTACTTTTATACTGAAACGATTTACAAAATAGCGGGTACCGATAAATACCTCGTCTATTACGCGGGTAAAGATTTCGTTGAAAAATTTAATGCTCACATGAAAATGATACGGGAGAATACAAAGACAGATTAACTTCGAAAAGATGATTGACTTTTCATGTTCGTATTTTCATGACAAATTATATAGTTTTTACATCATTTTAAGAAATTAATTTTGTTTTAAAATTCATTTTTGTTTGAACGTGTCCAAATAATAAATATCTAAATATGAACATGAGAAATACATATTCTCTGTTGTTTTTTTTGGTTTCGAGTGTCATCACAACTCTAAATGCTCAAATTATCATTAAAAATGGTTCTTCTACTACCAGCACTTGTGGAGCGGTTTTTTATGATAGTGGCGGCGCTAATGGAAATTATAAGGCAAACGAAACCTATGTTTTTACTATTTGTTCCGACGATGTCACGCGGAATCATATCAGTTTAGGTTTTGATATGATAGATTTAAGTCCAGGCGATGAACTCTGTTTTTTTGATGGTAGTTCAGTCAATGCTCCTCTTTTAGCCTGTGCTTCAGATTTTACAGCCACCCAAAATGCAATAGTGCAGACAACTGCAGTCAATCCTAAAGGTTGCCTCACCGTTCGTTTCCGTTCAGATGGCTCCGGTCAAGGAAAGGGATGGGCGGCAAATATAATTTGTATCCCATCTTGTCAGACTATTAAGGCATTTGTGGATGGAACAATTCCAGCTATTTCTCCAGCTGATACAGGTTGGATTGATGCCTGCCCAAATACAACACGCGTGAATTTTAAAGCGCGCGGTTCATATCCTCAAAATGGTTTTGCATATAGCCAATCAGATACTTTAAACAAATTTGAATGGAATTTTAATGATGGTACTGCGGTAGCTTACGGTACGGATGTGACGCATATTTTTGAAAAATCAGGTGGTTACGTCGTCAGATTGACTATAACGGATACGATGGGCTGCCAAAATATCAATTTTATAAAGCAAAGGGTACGGGTTTCCCCTCGTCCAACTTTCAAATTGGGCAGCATTCCTTCCCAAATATGTGCAGGAACTGAGGTGAAATTAAAAGGAAAATCTGGCGCAATTGATACTTCATTTCAAGTTTCTTCTACTCAAAATCAAGAAAGTTTCCAATTTGGTGGTGTTCGTTCTGGACGATTGTTTATCCCCGATATACCTTCTAAAGAATATAAAACCAGCCTTTATTTTTCTGATTTCGGTCCCGGTCAGACTTTGACGAATATCAATGATTTTTTAAGTGTTTTTGTCAATATGGAACACTCTTGGGCAAGGGATTTGGAAATAAAATTGGTTTGCCCTAATCGCCAAAGCGTTATTCTTCATAAATATGATGTTACTACCCGTAACGTCAATGAGTTATATATAGGCATTCCGAATAATAATGATGCGGTATTTGCGGGTGCAGTGAATGATTCTACGCAAAATCCACCTGGGAGAGGTCTTCGTTATGATTGGACGCCAACTGGTGCCAGAACTTGGCGTTCTTATACAACGCCTAACCCATTCAGCTTGCCTGCGGGCAAATATAAATCAGATGGCGCTTTGACTGGTTTGGTAGGTTGCCCTTTGAATGGTGAGTGGTCGTTAGTCGTAAAAGACCAATTTGAGTATGACAATGGTTGGATATTTGCGTGGGGGATTGATTTTGCTAAAAATCTATATCCATCCATTGAAACATTTACGCCTAAAGTTATTCAACATGGTTGGGTCAAAAACGATTATATCACGACACAATATTCAGTTGATTCTATGGTGGTTCGCCCTCGCAATGCAGGAACGGCTTCATTGACATATAGAATTAAAGATAATTTTAATTGTGTTTTTGATACTACATTGAATATCAACGTTTTACCTCCTACAAGTCCGTTGTGTATGACTTGTAATTTAGATACCTTATTTAAGTCATTGAGAGATACAACTGTATGTAACAGTGGTGGTGGTGTTAGATTGGATAAAAGCCCAACGGGTTCAATAAAGCAATCAATTACATTTGATGCATTTCCAAATCAAGAAATGGATGCTTCAACGGCTTCATTGCTTGCACCCTATGTTTCAACTTTAACGATAAGCGATATATTTCCAGCGACCGTAACCGACCCCCTCAGTCAAATCGACTCAGTTTGTATTGATTTAGGGACTTTTGTGCCGGGTGATATGGTTTTTGAGTTGCGTTCTCCTTCAGGTCAATCCATTCAATTATTCAATCAAAGAGGTGGCATTGGCACTTCATTGAACAACCTTTGTTTTTCACCTAAAGCGACCAGACAAATTTCAACTGCTTTACCGCCTTTTTCGGGCTCATATCAGCCAGAGGGTGGTGTCACCACTTGGAACGGTCTGATAGGCTCAACGCTGAATGGCAAATGGGATTTATTGGTCAGCGATGCGAGAGGACCCAATAAAGATACCCTCAGACGCTGGTCTATTACTTTTAAAAATCAAAATGGTTTAAAATATTCATGGTCGCCTACAACAGGTTTATCATGTACAGATTGTCCTAATCCAACCGCAAATCCGAGTGTAACGACTACATATACCGTTACGGTAAAAGACAGTTTGAATTGCACTCATATTGATGATGTCGTTATCAACATCATAGATAGCTTGGCAGCACCCAATTTATCTGCCCAAAATGTGAATTTCACTTTCATCATTTTTGGCTGGGAAGCAGTGACAGGTGCTACCGATTATGAAGTGAGTATTGATGGAGGTGCATGGATTTCACCAAACGGTGCTTTATCGCATACTGTTCGCAATCTTAAAATTGGAGATACTGTTAATTTTAGAGTAAGAGCAAAAGGTCCTGCATCGTGTGGTGCAAGAATCAGTTCTCTAACTCAAACGACGAGAAGTTGTGTTGCGACAATTGGTTTAGGTTTTAATAGAAGAATGGAGGTAGATTCTATTCTTTGCTTCGCTAACGCGAGCCCAAGAGTGAATTTTAGATATGCCAATGGTATTGCTCCTTTGACTTTCAGAATTGATTCACTCAATAACGGCCCTTCAGGTATTTTCATTGACAATATAAGAGCAGGATTACACACTGCAATTATGAGCGATAGCACAGGTTGTGCTGATACTTTAAAATTTAGGGTGTACGAACCAGCACCGCTCGCCTTGACTTTAACTGCCACTGATATTAAATGTTACGGTGACGATAATGGAACAATAACGGCTCTTCCGGGCGGGGGAGTTGGTAATTATAACTATCGCCTTAATACTTTTACTCTGGGTGAATGGCGCAATACAACGGTTTTTGACACACTTGCTGCGGGTGGTTATACCGTAGAAATGAGGGATGGCAATGGCTGTATTACTTCACGGGATACAGAATTGATAACACCTACTTTGCTCATGTTGGATGTTACCAAACAAGATATTCGTTGTTTTGGTGATAGCTCAGGTATTGTTACGGCTGTGACTTCAGGAGGAACTTTGCCTTATAAATGGCAATGGACAAATGGTGATACAACCTCAGAAATTACTAATTTAACCGTAGGCAACTATTCGCTCACCTTGACTGACGACCATGGATGTTTTGCAGCTGGTTCAGCTGATATTGAGCAAAATGAGCAAATTAAATTCATTACTACTGTCGATTCAGTGAAATGTTTTGGTGATGAAACTGGTAGGATTCAAGTCAATTCTACGGGTGGATTAAGCCCATATACTTATTATTGGAGCAATAATTATTTCGGAGATGTAAACGATGCCTTGAAAGCAGGTAGGTATAAAGTCACTGCAACGGATGCATTGGGTTGTACGGATACTACCTCGGCGATTGTAGCTCAACCTGATTCTTTCCGCATTGATTCACTTGTTACAGTGAATACTAAATGTCAAAATGATGCTACTGGAGCAGCCCGAGTATATGCAAATGGCGGAAAAATGCCTTATGTGTTTACTTGGAATCCAACTAATAAAACGGGGCAATCTATCGTAGATGTGCCAGCGGGCGATTATGTTTCTACCGTAAAAGATGCCAATGGATGTGTGGTGGATGAAAATTTCACGATAAAATCAAATACACAAATTAAAGTTGATAATTTCTCGATTGTAAATCCGCTGAAATGTTCTGGGGACAATGATGGTCAGATAAGTGTAAAAGTTTCGGGCGGCGCGGGTAACTTTAGATATAATTGGAATACGCTCCCAGCTCAAACGAAAGATACGATTCAAAACCTCCGAGCAGGTACTTATAAGGTGACCATTACAGACGCCAATAATTGTATTTTCACTGCCGATACAGTGCTATCAGAACCATCTAAGGTTTTGGCGACCATCAATAAGTTTTCGGATGTAAAATGTAAGGGCGATCTGAATGGAACAGCTACCCCCTCAGTATCTGGCGGTACTACATTCGTTATTGGCTTAAAATATAACTATCAATGGAGCGATGCCAATAATCAGAATACACCAGTCGCTACGGGCTTGGGTGTGGGCAGTTACGTATTAACTGTGACTGATGCTAATGGTTGTAAAGATACTGCAAATGTGGTTATTTCTGAACCAGCTACGGCTATCAATGCAGTAGCTGCACAAACCAAACTGGGCTGTTATAATCAAAATACGGGTGAAGCATCAGTCACAACTACAGGAGGTACGGGCTCATACACCTATTTATGGAGCAATTCACAGCGTACTCAATCCGTAGTGAATCTTGGAAAGCAAGCTTATACCGTTACTGTCACGGATGTCAATGGTTGTCAAGCCATTGATACAGTAGATGTAACGACTTACGATTCAATCAGAATTTCTATTTCCTCCGTTTCACCAAGGTGTTATGGTTTTAAAAATGGAGTGATTAACATTGACTCTGTGAGAGGCGGAGCAGCTAATAATGATTTAAATAAATTAACATATCGTTGGAGCACATCCCCTGTTCAAACAACTTCTCAAGCAGTTAACATTGCCGGTAATCAAACTTATTTCCTTACGGTTGTAGATGATCAAGGTTGTGAAAATACAACGCGTTATTTCGTTAGCGAGCCAAAACGCATATTTTTAAACTCTTTAAATAAAAATGTGAGTTGCTTTGGTGGGAAGGATGGCGAAGTTGAGATTCAGCCAATTGGTGAAAAAGCGCCATTTAACTATCAATGGGATCAAAATGCCAATTCACAGATTGCATCTCGCGCGACAGGCTTGGTTGCGGGTAAATTTACGGTGAGAGTGACCGACTCTTCTAAATGTAGTGTCGATACTACTGTTATTTTGACTCAACCGACAGCCTTAAAAGTACAAAATCAGCTTATTACAGGCACCAAATGTACGAATGAAGCCACTGGTAAAATAGATTTAACAATAACTGGAGGTTCTCCAGCATACAGATATCAATGGTCAACGGGTGCAAATACAGCTTCTTTACAAGGCTTAAGAGCAGGAAGTTATAATTTCACAGCAACTGATGCTAATAATTGTCAATTGATTCAAACCTTTGCAGTCGTTTCACCCAATGCAGTAGATGGTGAGGTGACAGTTAAAAATGTTCAGTGTTTTGGCGAATCCAATGGTATAATCAATATTGATGCCTTCGGAGGAACTCAACCATATCTTTTCAGTATTGACGGTAAAACGTATAACGGTGTCAATCAGGTCGTGGGTTTGAAAGCAGGCAAATATGATGTATTTATTAAAGACGCCAATAATTGTTCTTGGTTTGATAGAACTGAAATAACGCAACCTTCTCGTTTTTCAATTGAAGCTATACCTAATATCACCATAAAGTTGGGTGATTCAGTACAGTTATACGCCAATTCAATCAATAACAGGGGTTCTGTAACTTTCAATTGGAAAGCGCCTTACGATAGCACTTTATCTTGCGTAAAATGTTTGACGCCTACTTCAAAGCCTATGTTTACGATTACCTACGCAGTTCATGCAACGGACTCAGCTGGATGCCGTGCTTCGGATAGTGTTTTGGTGACGGTTGTAAAACCGCGTTTTGTACTCATCCCTACAGGTTTCACGCCTAATAACGATCAAGTAAATGACTGGTTGATTGTTAGAGGTAAAGAAGGTACTAAAGTATTGGTTTTCAGAGTTTTTGACAGATGGGGAGAGTTATTATATGAAGCTAAAAATTTTAAAGTTAACGACGAAAGTACAGGATGGGATGGCAATTTCAGAGGACAACCGATGACAAGCGGTCTGTACGTCTGGTATTTAGAAGCTGAATACATTGATGGTGCTAAAGAAATATACAAGGGAAATACCACCCTTATTCGATGATAAATTGAGTAGCTTTTGAAATTAGATTGGGTTTTTTCAAATCTCAATCTAATTTCAAATTCATGTTGATATTTAAAAGGATTAGTGAAGTCTTTAAAATCCACTTTTCCCTTCTTTAAAATTTGAATAACTTAATTGAATGATAAAAAGACTAACATTTAGGTTTTCATTGATGCTGTTATTGAGCGGTTTAGGGATAATGAATTCATTTGCCCAAGAAGCCTTTTTTGCTCAATATTATGCATCGCCTATGCATCTGAACCCTGCATTAGTGGGCGTTTTTGATGGGCAATTTCGTTTAAATGGCAATTTTAGGCAACAATGGGGCAATACTTTTGCAAGTGCTCCCTTGCGGACTACTCAAGCCGCTTTTGAATACAAAGCAAGAGTCATGAAAACTGACTTTTTCTCTATCGGAGTAAATGCCTTAAATGATGAAACGGGTTCCGATGCACGGGTCAAAACGACCAGAAGCAACGTAGGTATTTCATTTCAAAAACAATTGAATGATTCACGTTATAGAGGTGTTACCCAATATTTATCGGCAGGATTGCAAGTAGGCGTAGGACAACATGCCTTAAATATGGGAGGATTGTGGTTCGACCGTCAATATGACAGCATTGCGGTGGCAGTCAATACATCATTGTCATCAGGTGAGGTGGCCCCTCAGTCAAAAATGTATTTGGACTATAATTTGGGCTTATTATTCTATACCGTTTGGGAAGAAAATAAAAGTTTTTATGCAGGTGCAAGTATCCATCACTTGACGCGCCCTAATATCTCTTTTTATGGTAACTTGAAAGAGCAATTGCGCCGCAGGATTACATTTCACACGGGTGGTGAAATCCCGCTTAACGAGGATTTGAGCGTATTGCCTACTGGGATGATTACACTTCAAGGTCCATCAATGTGGGCTTCAATGGGGGCAAATATCAGATATTCTAACCATAATTGGACTGAAGCCGCTATTAGAGCGGGTGCAGCCCTGCGCTTAGCCAATCGATATATTTCTGAAACCGATAAAGAAGGCAAATCCGTTCAGAAAGGAACAGGAATACTGTCAGATGCAGTCACTTTAACGGGTATTTTAGAGCTCAATCGCATCATGTTAGGTGTCAGTTTTGACCTTCATGCTTCCACAATCAAAGTTCCTACCAATAGTCGCGGGGCTTGGGAAATCTCAATAATTTATACAGGTGCGGAGAGAAGAAGGATAAAAACGGAATGTCCAAAGTTTTAAAATAGATTATGATACTTTAATAAAAAAAATGTCGGATGAGCTTAATTGCCTATTCGACATTTTTTATACCCCTCAGTATTTTACCGATTTAATTAATATTTAATTTGTAAAATATTGAAAACCAAGGTACTATCTTTTGGAGTTTCGATAAAATATTTCATAGTTTTCGTTTGTGATAATTACGTGATAAATTTTTATTCTATTTGTTAATAATAAATTAGGGTATAAAAAACCAAATAATGAGGTTTACACGTATATTTGGAAAATATAACGACATTTAAATTTGAACAACGCACTCAAGAATACCGCTATCCTTGTTTTTAGCCGTACTGCCCAAGCAGAAGCCACGGAAAAAAAACTCCTTTTCAGCACTCAAAAAGCTGAATCAGTGGCTGCGTTGATGATTGAGTACACGCGTAATACAGTTCAAAATTCAGGACTTTCGTATTATTTTATCACTGAAAAACAGCAAATTGGCTCTGATTTCGGCGAAAAACTTTCCAATGCTTTTGAATCCGTCTTTTTAAAAGGCTACGAAAATGTTATCGCCATTGGGAATGATTGTTTGACACTTACATCCAACCAATTAATTCACACAGCAGAACTTTTAGTGGATACCCCCTCAGTATTAGGCCCCACTTCTGATGGTGGCGTGTATCTGATGGGTTTTCAAAAAGAATCCTTTTCAAAGGAAGCATTTAGCTCAATTGATTGGCAGACTGAAAATGCCTTTTCACAGCTTTCTCTTTTAAATGAAAATATAAAACTACTCCCAATTTTATCCGATATTGATACAGCTCGAGATTTGACTCAACAACTCAATAGTATCAGTATCAGGCTTAAAAAAGCCATTTTACGTATCGTTAATGAAGCCTTTTACTGCATTCAAAAACCGATTTCAATTTTAGTTTCAAAGGTCTATCTATCTTTAAAATCCCTCCGTGGACCACCTTCCTTTTCTAAAGTCTTTAATTAGTATATTGAAATAATCACTTCAATATCTCATTTTTACTCAATTTCTTTGATTTCGAGAATCGGAACTGAGGGGGTATGCTTGTACATATCTCTCCACAATCATTGTTTTTTTACATAAAAATATCTTTAAATGACTACATCATTAACTAAAACTACATCTAAAACAAAAGCCAAAAGTTGGATTAAAAACCTACTTTTAATGGTTTTAATTTTCAAAATAACACCCATTTCAGCGCAACAATTAAAAAACCTAACAGGCACAATTTACGATGCTAAAACCCAAGAAGCAGTGGTTGGTGCGTCCGTCACTGCTAAGAACGGCAGCACGATAAAAGGCGTTGTTTCAGATGAAAAAGGCAGTTTTAGTCTTGACATTGATGATAAAATTGCTAAAATCACGGTATCGTCCGTTGGTTTTAGAACGCAGGATATTGCCTTAAAAAGTACAACTAATTTAACGATTTATCTTGAAGCGGGCATTGATTTATCGGAAGTTGTCGTCACTGCTTTGGGCTTAGAACGAAAATCCAAAAGCCTTGGCTACGCCGTTCAACAATTAGACGGTGCGGAGTTAAACAAAGTGAAATCGGCTAATTTTTTAGACAATTTGACGGGAAAAGTGGCGGGTTTGACGGTCATTTCAGGTTCTTCGGGCGTGGGTTCTACCTCAAAAATCACGATTCGAGGCGAAGCCTCTTTTACGAATACCAACCCGCTTTTTGTCGTTGACGGTATTCCCATCAACAATAATACGGTCGTAAATACCACAAATGACGATGCAAACGGCTTTATGGAAGTGGATTTTGGCAACGGCGCGATGGAAGTCAATCAAGATGATATTGAAACGGTGACGGTTTTGAAAGGCGCATCGGCAGCCGCTTTGTACGGCACACGCGCATCGAACGGCGCGATTATTATCAAAACTAAAAATGGCGCGAAGCACAAAGGCATCGGCATTTCATTCAACTCCACAAGTTTTTTGGAAACGCCTTTTCAATTACCCCAATTTCAAAATACTTACGGCTTGGGCAATAGCGGAAAATATGCCTACAAAGATGGTTTGGGCGCAGGCATCAATGACAATATCACGTATAGTTATGGTCCTCGTTTGGATGCGGGATTGAATATTGCTCAATATGATAGCCCTGTGACGCTGCCTGACGGGCGGACAGTGCGGGCGGCGGACAATGCTTTATACAGTGGTCAAGCGATTACCCCCACGCCTTTCGTGGCTTTTCCGAATAATTTGAGCGATTTTTACGGTACAGGAACGACTTTTATCAATAATTTGGCATTTACGGCGGGTAATGATAAGTACAATGCCCGTCTGTCATTGACCAATTTTGACAGCAAATCTTATATTCCGGGGGTTGATTTGAAGCGCAAAACCGTCTCTACGGCTTTTAATTTTAACCCAACGTCTAAATTAAAAATCACGTCTAATATCAATTATATCAATTCGGCAAGCACCAATCGCCCCGCTACGAAGTATGGTTCTGAAAACATCAATTACGCGCTGGTGGCGTGGTTTGGTCGCTCAAATAATATCGAGCCTTTGAAAAATTATTGGCAGCCGGGTCTCGAAAACGTGCAGCAATATTCTTATAACTATACGTTTTTTGACAATCCATATTTCACTTTGTACGAAAACCGCAATGGTTTTGGTCGGGATAGGGTTTTTGGCAATTTGTCGGCACGGTATGAATTTACGCCCGAATTGTCGTTGGCAATCCGAAGTGGCATGGATTACTCGAATGAAGACCGTACTTTTCGCCGTGCGTTTAGTTCCAATCGTTTTAAAACGGGGGCTTATGCCGAGCAAAGCATTTTTTTCAGAGAAGTCAATTCAGATTTTTTATTGAATTATGCTAAAAATATCGGCGATTTCAGCGTGGATATTTCGACAGGAGGCAACCGCATGGAGCAAAAAGCCAGTTTTGAGCAAATTCAAGCCTCCACTTTGGCGCAGCCAGGTGTTTATGCCTTAACAAATGCTGCTTCTCCTTTGGAATATTTCACGAATGTCGGGAGAAAACGCATCAATAGCGTGTACGGTATCGCCAAATTGGGTTACAAAGACTTCCTTTACGTGGATATTACGGGCAGAAATGACTGGTCGAGTGCTTTGGCAACGTCCACTTCTTCGGCGAATACTTCATTTTTCTACCCCTCAGTATCAGCGGGTTTCGTGGTGTCAAATGTGGTAAAATTGCCGTCTCAAATCTCGTTTTTCAAGGTCAGAGGCAGCTTCGCAAAAGTGGGCAATGATGCTAATCCGTTCCAAACCAATGGCGCATTTGTGGCACGCACGCCTGTCAATGGTTTGCCAAGTTTCAGCAGCCAAAACCTCATTCCCAACGCCAATCTGAAGCCTGAAAGCATCACTTCGGTTGAAATTGGAACAGATATTCGCTTTTTTGACGACCGTTTGAAACTGGATTTGACCTATTTTAATGCTTTGAATGAAAACCAAATTATCTCTTTACCCATTTCCACGACTTCGGGTTATGCCCAACAAAGCATCAATGGTGGCGCAGTGAGAAGCAAGGGTTTGGAAGCAATTTTGGAGGTTATTCCCGTAAAAACAAGGGATTTTATGTGGCGAACAACCGCTAACTTTTCAACGTACAGAAATATTGTCGAAAGTTTGCCGCAATCTGCCAACACAATTACGCTGGCTTACAACAGCATTTATGACAATATTAACCAAACCGTTTGGTATCAAGCGCAAGTCGGCGGTCGCTTGGGCGATATGTGGGGAACGGGTTATCAAAGAACTGAAAATGGTGATTTTTTGATTAAAGATGGACGCTATGTGGTGAACAATAATTTGATAAAATTGGGCAATTACAACCCCGATTTTTCAGTGGGTTTGAACAATGCTTTTTCTTATAAAAATTTCAACTTTTCCTTCCTTTTGGATTGGCGACAAGGCGGCAAAGTGGTGTCCCGCACATTGGCTTTGGCGGCAGTCGGCGGTCAGTTGAAAGAAACCGAAAATCGTCCCGATGCGGGTATCGTTGCCAAAGGCGTGGTGAATACGGGAACAACAGAAAAGCCTGTATATCAACCAAATACGACGGCGGTGACAGCTGAAACCTACTACCGTATGTATTACGACCGCAACCACGAGGAGAACAATACTTACGATGCGAGTTTTGTGAAAATTCGTGAAGTGCAGATTGGTTATCAGTTTCCAAAGGCTGCTTTGAAGGGCTTTTGTGAGAACATAACGCTCTCTTTGGTGGGTCGCAATTTGTACGCTTTCAGTAAAATTTCGCATTTTGACCCCGAACAATTTGGCTTTCAACAGCAAAAATTGGTGTCTGGCGTGGAGGATATGAGCTATCCGACGACGCGGAGTATTGGGTTTAAATTGGGGGTTACGTTTTAGGGTTTTGAGTTTTGGGTTTTGGGTTTTGAGTTGGCACAAACGCCACCCAAAACTCAAAACCCAAAACTCAAAACTCGAAAATACTGAGGGGTCTAATTTTTTTACATTAAAGAAATCGAAAAATGAAAAATATATTAAAATGCAGTTTTTTATTCATCTTGTTGGCGTTTGTCGGTTGCACAAAGGATTTTGAAAGCATCAACACCAATCCGACAACGCCCGTAGATGTGCAACCCGAGTTGTTGTTCCGCAAGGTTTTGTACGATTACGCCGAGCAAATGTCGTATGAAGGTTTTGTGGCAGGCAATCTTTTGGGGCAATATTTCACGGCAATTGACTTCAATTTGTTCGATCGCCACAGTTTGACTGAACCGCAATACGGCGGAAAACCGTGGAATTTTCTCTACGAAAACCTCAGAGATAATGAGATTTTATTGGCAAAATCCCGCTCAAATGTGGCTTTTGCGGTTTATGAGGGACCCGCTTTGATTTATAAAGCCTACGTTGCGGCGGCGTTGACGGATTTGTACGGCGATGTACCGTATTCCGAAGCCTTGAAAGGGAAAGACGGCATTGTTGCGCCTAAATACGATGCACAAAAAGATATTTATTTGGGTGCGGGTGGCATTATTGAGAACTTAGATAAAGGCATTTTAGCCATCAATAATTACAAAGGGGCGATAAAATTGCAAGGCGACATTGTCTATGCAGGTGATTTGACGAAGTGGCGAAAATTGGCTAACTCCTTGAAATTCAAAGCATTGATGCGTATTTCGGGAAAAGAAAATGTAGCAACGCAATTGGCTAAAATCGCAGCGGATGGTGATTTTATTAAAACGGCGGGTGACAATGCAAACTACAATTTTACGCAAAGTCCGCCCAATAATTTTAGAATGGTGACGGCAAAAACGGGTGATTACAACTTGTTTATCATGTCTGAAACAATTGACAGTGTTTTAACAAAATTGGATGACCCGCGTAAAACGGTCTTTTTCCGCCCTACTGCAAGCAATGCCGCCGTTTATAAAGGCTTGTTGAATGGACCTGATGCGTCAAAACTCTCCATTACAGCGAGTAATTATTCCTTGACGGGTAAAATATTTCGTGAAGACGGTGCGAAATTGAAAGCCAACTTTATGACTTCTTTTGAGATGAATTTCCTTTTAGCCGAAGCCGCCGAGCGGGGTTTGATTGCGGGCGATGCCAAGACTTTTTACGAAAACGGCGTAAAACAAGCCTTCGATTATTGGTACACGACTATTCCAACGGACTATTTACTGAGGGGGTCAGTGGCGTACAAATCGGCGGGCAATAATCCGATTGAGCAAATTATTACGCAAAAATGGTTAGCCAATATCGTGAATGGTTACGAAGGTTGGACGGAATATCGCCGCACAGGTTTTCCAAAACTCAAGGCAATTTCGGCAAGTTTGAACCAAAATTTAATCCCCGTGCGGATGCCTTACCCGACTTCGGAAGATGCGTTGAACAATGCAAATTTCAAGGTGGCGGCGGAAAAAACGAATAAAAATAGCGTGAATGCTTTGGTTTGGTGGGATAATTAATTGCATAACCGTGCCACCGCTATTAGAGCGGTGGCACGGATTAACATAAAATTTATGAGCGTTTTAAACTGGCAATGGCTAATACTAATTGCCATCAACATATTACTCTTTTGGATTTCGCCGTGGTCGAATAAAGCCAACGACTTTTTCAGAGGGAGCAGCAATGACAAGCCGCCCAATGCTTTTTTATTGACAAGCAGCCTTGTAATTTGTTGGCTTTTTGCCAAATCCATTACCAATGCGGCGGATTTGGGCTATCAATTTGGCATTGTCGGTGGCGTGGCGTATTCGGGTTATTATTTTTCGTTCTTGGTGGCGGGGTTGATTATTTATCAAATGCGGACGAAAGGCGGCTTTAACAGCATCCACCATTTTTTACAAACGAAATACGGACATGGAGCAATTGTGATTTTTACGGTACTCATCGGTTTTCGATTATTGAATGAAATATGGTCAAATACGATGATTGTGGGCAGTTATTTCGGTGAAAAAGGCAGTTCTGGGTATTTTTCAGCGATTATTGTGTTCACTTTATTGACATTGGCTTATACCTTAAAAGGCGGGATGCGGACATCAATCATCACGGATTTAATCCAAATGGGGATGTTTGTCGTTTTAATGGTGTTGATTTTGGGGATAATTGTCCCAAATACTGAGGGGGGTATAAAAACGCTGGCAACGAGTAGCAAATGGACAATGGCGACGGGTTTGAACCTGTTTTTTGTGGCGTTGATACAAGTGTTGAGTTATCCATTTCACGACCCAATTTTGACGGATAGGGGCTTTATTTCAGACCCTAAAACGACCTTGAAATCGTATATTTGGGCGACGGTGATTGGGGGAAGTTGCATTATTTTGTTCAGTTCGGTGGGTACTTTTGCAGCTTTAAAAGGCTTAAAAACGCCGCCTACGCTTGAAGTGGCGAAATTAATGGGTACTTTTATGCTTTTAATGATGAATACAATCATGCTCACTTCAGCGGCAGCGACGATTGATAGTACCTTTACTTCGACCGCCAAATTGGTGCATATTGATTTGTTAAAAGAACGGGGCATCAGTGTTTCAAAAGCCCGATTGACAATGATTGCGATTGCTGTTTTGGGCACTTTACCCGTTTTATTCAATCCAGAAATTTTATCCGCTACAACCATTAGTGGCACAATGGTTTTGGGATTAGCGCCCGTTTTCGTTTTTTGGAATGTGAATGCACCTAAAATTTCGTATTATGGTTCCGTTATTTCGGGCATATTTTTCGGGTTTTTGTTGCTTTTTTACCCTATTCCAAAGCAATTTTTATTCACAACGGGCAAATATGCGGATTTATTGACGGTGAATATTATTGGAACAATTGTGTGTTTTTTATTCTTTTTAATACCTGTTTTCTTAGTGAAAAGTGAAAAACTAAAAGTGAAAAATGAGTGAGGGCTTAAAAAATTTAGAAATACTGAGGGGGGATAAAATACTTGTTTTCGGCGGTGTTTATTCGAATTTACAAGCCCTTGAAGCCCTACAAAAAGTGGCTGAAAACGAAGGCATCTCACCTGACAATATCATTTGCACGGGCGATATTGTCGGCTATTGTGCGCAGCCTTCGGAGTGCTTGGACATGATTGAAAAATGGGGCATTCACGCCATTCAAGGCAATGTGGAAGAGAACCTTTTATCGGGCAATGACGACTGCGGATGCAATTTTACTGAGGGGGGGCGTTGTGATATGTTTTCACGGCAGTGGTTTCCGTATGCGGCTTCTAGAATGACCGAACAGAATTTAACTTATTTAAAAACGCTGCCACAATTCATTGATTTTCAATACGTTGGTAAGCGATTTCGGGTATTACACGGCTCATTGAATAATATTTCGGAGTTCATTTTTAAGTCAACTGATTGGGCTGTTAAAGCCGATAATTTTAATAAAACCCAAGCTGATGTGATACTCGCAGGGCATTGCGGACTCCCATTTGTGGATGAAAAAGACGGTAAAATATGGCTCAATGCAGGCGTTATAGGAATGCCCGCAAACGATGGGGGAACGGGTGTTTGGTATTTAATTTTAGACAATACTGAGGGGGGGGGCTCTTACGCATTTCATCGTTTAGATTATGATTTTAAAACGGCTCATGCTTTGATGTTAGAGCATAAATTGCCCCGTTCCTACGCCCAAACTCTGCTCAATGGTATTTGGGACAATACCGAAATTATGCCTTTAACAGAGGCAGAACAACAAGGAAAAACCATTCATTTTAATAGCAAAATTTCAATAAAAACGGATAAAGTAAAGAAAATGTCAAAAGAAAAACAATATTTCGAACCTGAACGCGACTTAAAACAATTCGGTAAAATCGGCGAATGGCAGCCCGATTTGGCTAAAAAATTCTTCGACTATTATAATTCTTCGATGGAAGAAGGTGCACTCTCTGCCCGTGAAAAATCATTGATTGCCTTAGCCGTTGCCCATGCTTTGCAGTGTCCGTATTGCATTGATGCATACACGTCTGAAAGCATCAAACAAGGTGCCGATGAGGAGCAAATGATGGAAGCCGTGCACGTGACGGCGGCTATGAAAGCGGGGATTACGCTTGTTTATTCAACGCAGATGATGAAACACGCGAAGGAAAAATTAATGTAAAATCAAGTTTTGAGTTTTGAGTTTTGGGTTTTGAGTGGCTGTGTCGCTCTTACTCAAAACTCAAAACTCAAAACTCAAAACTTAATCAATATGTCAATACATCAGCGTACAAAATCGCTATCCGTTACAGGCAACCAACTATCCAATACTTTTTTTCAATTAAAAGTATTGAACGGTAAAGAACTCACCGATGCCAAATTTCCTTCTTTTGCGGAAAAAATAGGCGAAATCGGCTTCAAACCCTTGAAACCAACGGGGATTGATATTTTCCAAATCAATATTGGTAAACTCTGCAATCAGACGTGTGCCCATTGCCACGTAGATGCTGGACCCGATAAAAAAGTCGAAAATATGAGCCGTGAAACGCTCGAAATCTGCTTGGATATTTTATCAAAATATGATATTAAAACGGTGGATATTACGGGCGGCGCACCCGAAATGAACGCACATTTCCGTTGGTTTGTGGAGGAATGTCGCAAATTGGGTAAAAAAGTGATAGATAGATGCAATTTGACCATCATCGAAGCCAATAAAAAATACCATGATTTGCCTGAGTGGTTTGCTGCCAATCAAGTGAATATAGTGTCGTCTCTGCCGTATTTTTCTAAAACGAGAACGGATTCGCAAAGGGGTGATGGTGTTTTTGAAGATTCCATTTCAGCACTTCAAAAACTCAATGCCGTGGGTTATGGCAAAGAGGGTAGTGGTTTGACATTGGATTTGGTTTATAATCCGTCGGGTGCGTTTTTGCCGGGCAGTCAAGTGACTTTGGAGAAAGATTTTAAATCGCAATTGAAAAGGCGTTTTAACATTGAATTCAATAGCCTTTTTGCGATTACCAATATGCCTATTTCACGGTTTTTGGACTATTTAATTGAGAGTAAAAACTACGAAGAGTATATGAATTTGTTGGTAAATGCCTACAATCCTGCGGCAGTAGCGAATGTGATGTGCCGCAACACCATTTCAATCAGTTGGGATGGCTACTTGTACGATTGTGATTTTAATCAAATGCTTGATTTGCACGTGGCAACTAATGGAAAACACATCCGGGATTTCGATTTTGAGGCATTGGCGCATCGTAATATTGTTTTAAATCAACATTGTTATGGTTGTACGGCGGGTGCAGGCTCGTCTTGTGGGGGCGAGGTGGTGTAAATTTTAACTTTAAAACGGTTTGGATTTTAGGATGTTTAAGGATTTTACACTTTAGGTTGTGAGATACTTAAACATCTTTTTTTTATCATCGAACTTAACGAATACATTTTTTGTTAAGAAGTCTTGTAATTTTGTATCTTAAAAATGAAATGAGTTGTTGACTAAACCGTGCCACCGCTTCAAGCGGTGGCACGGATATGGGTAGTATTTTAATAAAAAAAATGATGTTATTAAAGCCGAAAGATTTATACGAAAAATTAGAATTTGATAAGATTCTCCATTTGCTTGAAAGCGATTGTTCTGGCGAATTGGGGCAACAGTATTTTGCCAATTTGCAGCCTGAAACTGAGTTGAAAAGCATTGAAAAAAAGCTCAAGGAAGTTAAAGAACTGAAATTATGTTTAGAAAAAAGTGATAAATTTCCTTTCAATGCTTATTACGATATTGAAGAAGATTTAAAATATTTACAGATTGAGGGCTATGTTTTATCCATTGAAAGCTTACAAAGAATCAGTCGTATCTTATTGATTTTTAGAGATTTATACAAGTTTTTTGCGGGTGTAAGAAAAGATATATATCCCAATTTGTACGCCATTATCAAAGAAACGCCTTTTGATGAAAACCTAAGTAAAGAGATAACGCGAGTCATTGATGAAGAGGGCAATATTCGCTCGGATGCATCTCCCGAATTGGTGCGTATTCGCAAAGCCATTCAATCAAAACAGCGGGAATTGGATGGCGTTTATCGCCGCATTATTGGCGAATACCGTCAAAAAGGCTGGTTGACGGATAATGCTGAAACGCTGCGAAATGGTCGTCGAGTGCTCTCCGTTCCCGTTGAGCACAAGCGTAAAATTAGGGGTATTATTCACGATGAAAGTACCACGGGTCGTACTGCTTTTATCGAACCAGAAGGCGCTATTGAGGTTAATAACGATGTGTTTGATTTTCAACAAGACGAAAAACAGGAAATCTATCGCATCCTTCGGGCGGTATCGGAAGCCTTACGCCCATTTACGGTACAACTGATTGAATATCAACATATTATCGTTCATTTTGACACTGTTTTAGTGAAGGCTCGATTGGCTTTAAAAATGAAAGCTGTCATGCCTCAAATCATCAATGCCCCGCACATGGGCATTAAAAAAGGGCGGCATCCGTTGTTATATTTAAAAAATAAAGCACTTGGAAGGGAGACCGTTCCGTTTAATTTGGAACTTTTTAACGGCAATCAAATCCTTTTGGTGAGTGGACCTAATGCGGGTGGGAAGTCCATTTTAATGAAATCCATCGGTTTATTGCAGCTCATGTTACAGTCGGGTTTGCTTGTACCGATGCATGAATTGAGTGAAATGGGCATATTTGAGCACTTTTTTGCGCATATCGGCGACTCTCAAAGCCTTGAAGATGACCTTTCCACGTACAGTTCGCATTTGGAGAATATGAAAATATTTTTATCAAATGCCAATAACCATACTTTGATTTTGATTGATGAATTTGGTAGCGGCACTGACCCTAAAATGGGTGGGGCAATTGCCGAAGCGATACTGCGGGGGTTGAATGAAAAGAAAGTTTTTGGGGTAGTGACGACGCATTACGGCAATCTGAAAATGTTTGCGTATCGTACGGAAGGCATCATCAACGGCTGCATGAATTTTGATAAAGATAATTTGAAGCCGACTTATCAGTTTACAGTAGGTCGCCCCGGTTCGTCATACGCTTTTGAAATTGCGCAAAATGTGGGTTTGGATAAGGAAGTTTTAAAATACGCTAAAAAACGCATTGGTGAAAACGAGCAAGCTGTTGACGAATTACTGATTGATTTGCAGCGTGAAAAGCAGGAATATGATGAAAAACTCAAGGAATTAGCCACTAAACAAGGACTTTTGGATAAACTCATTAAACAATTTGATGAGCAAGTAAAAGATGTGGAGTTCCGCCGTAAAAAGCTCAAATTGGATGCTAAAGAGTTTGAATTACAGAAAAATGCGCAAGGCAACCAAGAACTTCAAAAGCTTATAAAAGAACT
>JANPHO010000039.1:0-4915 GCA_031424515.1 Saprospiraceae bacterium | reverse complement strand
TTATTGAGCCTAAGTTCAATGGCTTTTGCACAGGATAGCCTCAATAGTGGTAAAAATACGGCACCTGTTATTCAAGGTACTCCTCCGTCAACTTCTCAGTCAAGAACGCCTCAACGCAGGCAAAATCGCCCACGAAGACTCACTGCGGCAGATTCTTTAAAACTTGCAGCAAGTAAAGATTCATTGCAAAAACTCAACGCCATAACTGGTTCGGCTTTTAATATTGGCCAGCCTAATGCCAGTGTTAATGCCTCTCCTCCTACAAATACGCCAGCTGCACCTGTAGTGGATAATGTAAAAGTCCTTCAAAAATCAGATAACCCTTTTGATATTGTATCCTCAAATCCGCCATCGAATGTTATAGATTCTGCGTCAATAGGAAAAAAAGAGACATCCGCTAATCCAAGTATGCCAAGCTTATTGGCACCTGATTTATACGCTAAAAACTTCTTGTTTTGGTTATTTTTAATCGTTTTAGTGCTTATGGCGCTTGTAGTTGCTAATGCGCGGGGCGCTATTCAAAATGCATATGCGGCCATACTCAGTGATTCAGCATTGAGGCAAATCTATAAAGAGCCAATTGGATGGGGGAACTTGGCGTATTTAGCGCTCTATGTGTTGTCTTGGTTGAGCATTGCCATTTTCGCTTTTTTGCTTTACAATAAATACGGTACTAAGCTACCTTACAGTAAATTAACAATATTTACTTTTTGCTTCTTGGGTGTGAGTGGGTTGTTTTTACTACGACACGCTGTTTTGTACATCATTGCAAATGTATTTCCAATCGCTAAAGAGGTTAGAACATATAATTTTATCATCATGACAGCAGGATTATTAATGGGCTTATTGTTGATGCCTTTTAATATTTTTATTGCGTATGCCCCAGCCGATTTAAGTCAACTATTCGTGTATGGAGCTTTTGGGGTTATCGTAATCGCTTATTTGGTACGGTCGTTGCGTGGGTTAACGGTAGCAACTACATTTCTAATGGATAACAAATTTCATTTTTTGTTGTATCTTTGCACTGTCGAATTCGCACCTCTATTAGTTTTAATAAAACTCATAATGCCCTATTATTAAAAGCTTAACGGAAGGCGTCGGCTTTCAATTTTATGGGAAGTAACACGAAAAATACTTTGTAAAAAGGAAATACACCAAACTATAATTAACAACTTATTCATTTCATCATCATTGATTGATTTGTACTAAATTATCGAAATAATGTCAGTAACTGCTAAAGTAGAAGGCGAACAGTATAAAAAAGTCAAAAGCATACTTGTAACGCAACCAAAACCTGCATTGAAATCCCCTTATTTTGATTTAGGGTCAAAGTATGGTATTCAAGTAGATTTTCGAGAATTTACACACGTAGAGGCACTTGATATCAAAGAGGTTCGTCGTCAAAGAGTTAATCCTTCTGAATTTTCAGCAGTTATATTTAACTCTAAAAATGCCGTAGATCATTTTTTTCGCAGCTGTGTGGAGATGCGTATTAAAATGTCGGAAGACACTAAATATTTTTGTTTGACAGAGACAATCGCCAATTATCTTCAAAAGTTCATTGTGTATCGCAAACGCAAGGTTTTTGTGGGTGTAAAAACTATTGATGATTTAAAAAGTTCTTTTTTAAAACATAAGGAGAAGGAAAGGTTTTTATTGCCTTGTTCAAATTATGGTGCAAAAGATGTCACGAAATATTTAGATGAATTGGGTGTGAAATACAGTGAGGTAATTATGTACCAAACTGTGAGCAGCGATTTAAGCGATTTGAGTGATGTAACTTATGACGTACTTGTCTTTTTTACACCTCAGGCGATTCTTTCTTTGTACGAAAACTTCCCAGATTTCAAGCAAAATGAAACGCGCATTGCGGTATCAGGCAATCAAACGGCGCAAGCCGTGAGAGAACATGGCTTGACCATCAATATTCAGCCGACAAGTGAAGCACCTTCGATGCCTATGGCACTCGAAAGCTACATAAAGTTGATAAGTAAAGATTAAAATACTTGTTTTATGAATAAAAAAGGCTGTCTTGAAGAGTTTCTTCATAACAGCCTTTTTTTATTTTCGACTAAATTTATTTAGAACTTTTTTAAGCAACAGCCGCTTCAGACTGTCTTTCAGTATTGATCATATCACTTTTGAGGGCTTCAAAACGGTAACCTTTCGCAGCGAAATGCTCCAATACCAAAGGTAAAGTGTACATCATGCGCTCAGAAGCCTTCAAGCTATCATGAAAAACGATAATTGAGCCTCGGCGAGTGGAAGCCAAAACATTATTTAAGCAATCCTCTTTAGTTATGTTTTGATCAAAATCACCACTCAGTACATCCCACATCACGATTTTATAATGCCTCGTTAAAAACTGCGTTTGCTTAGGTGTCAAGCGACCGTAAGGCGGGCGAAATAGGCTTGATTTTACCAATTGAGCGCAATGTCTCACATTGTGAAAAAATTTCATGTTTTCAGAATCCCAACCACTCAGATGATTGAAAGTATGATTCCCTACAGTATGATTTTCGGCTAAAACTTGCTGAAATACTGAGGGGTGCTTTTTTACATTGTCACCGACACAAAAAAAAGTAGCTTTTGCATCATATTGTCTCAAATTATCCAAAACCCAAGGAGTAACCTCCGGGATGGGACCATCATCAAAAGTGAGATAAATGACTTTTTCCTCCGTAGGAATACGCCATGTAAAAGTCGGTAAAAGACTTTGTAAGAGTCGTGGTGTTTTTACAAGATACATGATTAGTCGATTTAGTGCGTTATGTGATATATAATTGTTGCTATTGAAATCTATCTTTTGAACTTTTAATAGGCGGAATATTGTATTTTTGCACGCCCTAAAGAGCAGGTAGTATCTATGAAAGGGAGGAATATGCTTTAATAAAGCAACGAAAACCGTGCCTCAGACGCTGCCAACTCCTTAATTTATTTTAAAATTTCTTTTGCAAAAAACGAAAGAAGGCAATAATTATTTTTTGTGTACGCAATTAATCAAGGAATAGCGTTCTAAAATTATTATTAGCCAAATTATTATTAAGCTTTTGTATTGTTTTTATAATAAAATATTGAAACATTGTCACCCGTTATTTTTTATTTAAAGTTCTATAAATTATGAGTATTAGAGTTCGTTTTGCACCAAGCCCAACTGGAGCCCTTCATATTGGAGGTGTACGCACGGCATTGTATAATTATCTTTTAGTTAAAAAACTGGGTGGTACTTTTATCTTACGCATAGAAGATACCGACCAAACCCGCTTTGTGCCAGGTGCTGAGGAATACATCATAGAAACACTCAAATGGTGTGGCATTGAGCCTACTGAGGGGATAGGTTTTGGTGATGGAGAGTATGCTCCCTATCGTCAATCAGAGCGTAAAAAACTGTACCAAGATTACGCCAATCAATTAATAAATAGCGGAAATGCTTATTATGCCTTCGATACGCCTGCAGAAATAGAAGCTATGCGCGAGCGTTTGAAGAATGAAAGCAACCAATCATACTCTCTAACGACAAGAGGAAGCATGAAAAACTCTTTAACGCTTTCAGAAAAAGAAGTAAAAGAACTCATGGAATCGGGTGTACCTTATGTCATCCGTTTGAAAGTGCCCGAGAATGTGGATGTAACCATTGATGACCTTATCAGAAATACGGTTACTTTTAATACCAATGAGTTAGACGATAAAGTTTTACTCAAAGCGGATGGTATGCCAACGTACCACCTTGCTAATATCGTGGATGATTATTTGATGAAAATAACCCACGTTATTAGAGGAGAAGAGTGGTTACCGAGTGCAGGACACCATGCCCTTATTTACAAAGCATTTGGTTGGGAGAGTGCGATGCCTCGTTTTGCGCATTTGCCGTTGATTTTGAAACCAGATGGTAAGGGCAAATTATCTAAAAGAGACGGTAAAAAATTTGGATTTCCAGTATTCCCGCTTTCTTGGAACGGTGAAACGGAGGAGGATTCGTTTGTGGGATTTAGAGAAATGGGATTCGACCCTCGGGCAGTCATTAATTTCCTTGCACTTTTAGGATGGAATAGCGGAACAGAGCAGGAGATTTTTTCAATGGATGAACTCAGTGAAAAATTTTCACTTGAAAAAATCAATAAATCAGGTGCTCGCTTTGATTATGATAAAGCTAAGTGGTTCAATCAACAATACATCATGCTCACACCTAATGAAGATTTGGCAGAGCAATTATACCCCCTCAGTATAGCGAAAGGTTTTGATGTGACTAAAGAATATTTATCCATTTTTGCGGGTTTAATGAAAGAAAGGGTTGTGTTTTTTAACGAATTTTTAGAAAAAGGGGCGTACTTTTTTCAAAAAGTGCAAGCGTTTGATGATGAAAATATTAAAAAACGATGGAAATCTGAAAACCGTCCTAAATTTGAGGAATTGAAAACATTCTTTTCGACACTTAATTTTGCCGACCCCCTCAGTATGGAACACGCTGTAAAAGAATGGATTAGTACAAGTGGACTAAAAATGGGTGAAGTATTACCTATGTTGCGTTTGGCTTTAGCGGGGACAATGCAAGGACCCGCAGTATTTGACATGTCATCACTTTTTGGTTTAGATGAAGTACAAGACCGCCTCGCTTTGGCTTTTGATTATTTTGATTCTATTTCATAGCGAGTTTTGTCGGTTTATTATGAAGGCTGATAGATATTGGTATCTCAATTCGTCGAATATATGTAACCTTGTACCGACTTTTCTTATCAAAAAGGTGTTACTTTAGCAACACAGAAATATAATTTTATGTATTTTTAAGGTACGTAGGCATTTAAAAATAATCATTATTTTAAGTCAGACTTAAAATGACGGTTATTTTAGCAAGCTTTTTAATAAAATCAACTTGTAATATATCAATGGAATCAAGAAGCAGGACAACGGCGGCACT
>JANPHO010000038.1:0-3663 GCA_031424515.1 Saprospiraceae bacterium | reverse complement strand
GAATCATCTACCCTATCCGCATCAATGATACCAATGCGCCCCACCCCAGCCGCTGCCAAATACAGCAACAACGGGCAGCCCAAACCGCCCGCCCCCACGACCAAAACACTGCCGTTTTTAAGCCGTTTTTGACCTTCAATGCCGAACTCGGGTAACACAAAATGTCGTGCGTAACGAGCAAGTTCTTCTTTTGAAAAATTTTCCATATTCGTTTTTACACACGAATTACGCTAATTTTTTCACGAATTGAACTAACCCTAATTAGGTGTAATTCGTGTAAAAACTCGATCAATTCGTGTTAAAGTTTTTTACCATAACAAAGACTCAATTCTACCCCAATATACGGCTCATAATTGGGAATACGCTCGTAACCTACTTTTTCATAGAGCCGAATGGCTTCGGGTTGATTGATGCCCGTTTCCAACTGAGCAATTTCAAAACCGTCTTCTTTTGCCCATTTTTCAAGGTTTTCAAGCAATAAAACGCCGATTGCACGTCCACGTACTGAGGGGTCAACGTACATGCGTTTTATTTCAACAGCTTTTTCAGGTGCTTCTAAAGGTTTGAAAGCACCACAGCCAACGGGCAATCCTCCTTTAAAAACTACAACGACTCGGGCATCCTGAGGTAATTTATTAAAACCTTCAAAAAAGGCTTGGTCGGTTGGGTAACGTTCCCAAAGCTCCTTATCGAGCTTTTTAATCAACGTCAATACTGAGGGGTCGTCGGGGGTTGTGCGTTTTACAGTAATCATTTTTATAGATATTTCAATCCGTGCCACCGCTTTGAGCGGTGACACGGGTATTTATTTTCTTTTGACCTAAATAAAGCCCTAAAATCACCAAAGCCGTTCCCACAAAAGTATAAATTGTAATGGGTTCATCCAATAAAAGCCAAGCGTAAAAAAAGCCAAAAATGGGGCATAAAAACAACCACATCGCCGCTTTCACGGCATCTAATTTTAAAAGATACAACCATAATTGCACGGCACCAAACGAAACGGGAATCACGAGCCATATTACGGAACCCCAAAATTGGGCGTCAAAATGATTTTTACTCATATCGGTCGTGAGAAGTGTCAAAGGCAATAGTAAAATACCTCCAAAAAGCACTTGCCAACCATTAATAGCCAATATCGGTAAATCCCATTTTCGGCTTGAATAATAGACCGTTCCGATGGAATACGACAGCATACTCAGTAGTAAAATAATAATACCCAAAGGCGTGGTCAAGTTGCTTTTTAATAAAAGTGGATACGTCGCAATGCCAACGCCCGCCATGCCTAAAATTAAGCCCAACCACACATTTTTTGCAACGGGCTTTTTGAGCCAAAAAGCGGTTAAAACGCTGATAAACAAGGGATTAGTGGCAATTGAAAGCGTTCCAATGCCCGCCGCAACCCGTTCCATGGCTAAGCCAAACAGACCTAAATATAAACCGACATTTAAAAAACCGTATATGATGAGGGGTTTCCACTCCTCTTTGCGGGGAAGACGATACCCTTTATCCGCTTGCTTCGGATTCTTCGACAACATATATGCACCCACAAGCATCAAAGCACCCGCAATAAAAAAACGCACATCAGCAATGACGAACGGTTGGGCAGATTTCAAACCATATTTTGTAGCGACAGAAGCGGAAGCCCAGAGCATTGCAAATGCTAAACCTAAAAGTATATATTTCATAAAAAAATAACTCCGAGTAGTGGTCGGAGTGTTTAAAAGAGGATCAATATTGTCATCAAAAGTACGATAATACAGGCATTTTACAGCAATTTTTGATACATAATATAAGCGTTCACCAAACCTAATTTTTGATGCTGAAAGGCTTCGGGTATTTCACCAATAATTGTAAAACCCAATCGTTGCCACAATCGGACGGCGACTTCATTAGTTTTCACGACCAAATTGAATTGCATGGCTTTATAGCCCATTTTTTTGGCTTCTTGTAGTGAAAAAGCCCCCATTTCGTAGCCAATTCCTTTGCCTGAGTGGTCGGGAGAAGTCATGTAACCCGCGTTCACGATGTGCGAACCCAAGCCGGGCTGATTGGTGCGCATATAGAATGAACCCACAATTTCATCGTTTAAAACAGCCACATAGGTGTATTTATCATGAGCAAGCATCCATGAGTTCATCTTTATCGGAATTGGGTAAAAAAGCATAGACATCGCCGCCCGCAATCACGGCTTTTAGGATTGACCATATAGCGTCTCTGTCGGCAGGTTCGGCTCTTCGGAAGGATAGCATATAATTATGTAGATTTTAATTAAAAAACTATTTAAAAGGATATAAATCTCCCCAAATACTGAGGGGGTTACGATTTTAATGCAATATCTAATTTTTTTTTGCAAAGCAGCAAAATTAAAAACGAGCGTATCTTGAATAAACGTGCGGTAAAGATTTTATTTAAAACAGTTCAAATACTTAATTTACTGTAATAAAACCCTTTCAAAGTTATCTAACTTTGTTTGTTCCTTTTTTTAAAACATAAAAATTTGAAATTACCTCTTCTCGCTTGTTTCTGTGCTTACTTTATGTTCTTCCCGCCGATTGATGCTATTTTAAAAAAGCTATTGATTCAAATCAATGAGCATCGGGCACAATTCCCTCAAGAAAAAGTGTATATCCACACCGATAAAGCCGCATATTTGGAGAATCAAACGCTTTGGTTCAAAGGCTATTTGGTGGATGCAAGTGAGCACAAAGGAGATACTTTGAGTAAGGTTTTATACGTGGATTTGGTGCGCTGTTCGGATTCAGTAATCGTATCTCAACAAATGCTTTATGTAAAAGATAACCAATGCAATGGCAGTATTGAAATTGCTCCTTCTTTTAAAAATGGCGACTACATACTGAGGGGGTACACCAATTGGATGCGCAATTTCCCCAATGCATATTTCTTTAAAGCGCCCATTAAAATATTGGGGAATACAACCATTTCAGAAATTTCGCGAGAAACCGATAAAGCTGTTCAAATATTATTTTTTCCTGAAGGTGGTACTTTTTTAAATGAAATAGAGAACATTGTGGGCATCAAAACCATCAATAAAGACTCTAAAAACCCTATTCCAATTGAAGGAACTATTCTGGATGAACAGAGTGGAACGTCTATCACGGATTTCAAAACTGGACAAGATGGCATCACTTCAATCAAAATAAAACCTCTAAAAGGACATTCTTACAAAGCAAATATTCGGTTATCTGATGGCAGTACCACCACCCAAGATTTACCTAAGGCTGATTTAACGGGTTACGCAATGCAAACCGATAATTTAAGTAGCCAAGTGATGATTAAAACCCGCATCAATCTCATGATGCCCAATGAGCAAAAGCCGTCAAAACTTTTCATTATTGCGCATATCAGAGGAAAACCGCATTACGCTACCACCATAAATATTGCTGATAAAACGTCATCAGAAGTGGCGGTTAACATCCCAAAAAATAAATTTGAGCAAGAAGGAATCGCTACTATCACCCTTTTTGATGAAAACGGCTTGCCAATTATCGAGCGATTGGTTTACGTGGATGATGTTTCAAATAAAATCAATTTTAATATTACTTCCCAAGGCTCCAGTAAAGCAAGAGACAAAATTGTGCTCAATATTGATGCCACAGATGCTCAAAAAGAGCCTGTTTCGGGTGCATTTTCTCTTTCTGCATT
>JANPHO010000037.1:0-2484 GCA_031424515.1 Saprospiraceae bacterium | reverse complement strand
AGTTAAAATAGTATCCAAATTTTGCCAAATACTGAGGGGGGTATTATCTTTTGGGTGTTTTAATTTTAAAAATAAATCAAAATACATGCTTTCTTCTATGGCGTATTTGGCTGATGCTTGGCGTATTTCACGCTTGGTATTGCTATCAAAACTATTAAAAACGGCATCTAAATCAGAAGTATCAGGGATGATGTAGGTGTATCGAGTAGTTTGTTGAAAACCTGCCCAATAAAAAGGCAACCAATCAGTCAAAAAATAATTAAAACGTAAAATAAAGTGTTGAAAATGAGGCAATTGCGCAATGATTTGTTTTAAATAAAGTTGCTCAGTGCTTTGATTGATATTATCTTTATTTTTAAACCAAATACCCGTAAATTGAGTCAAATGAGGCGTTGTAATCATCGAAATGCCCCATTTTTTTTTAATACAAAAAGCCATTGCTGCTACTATTTCACCGTGCGTGTTGCGCGCCAAAGCAACATCCCAACCGACCCCCTCAGTACAAACGGCATCCAACCACCACGGCTGCATAAAAATCGGGATATTCTTTTCTTGCTCACACAACTTTTTATACTCAACTTTATTATCTTGCATACGTATATCATATCGTTACTGAATCAGCAAATTTAGCGTTATTTGTTTTAAAATTACATAGTCTTGAGAAATTGCACATTTGATGTTAATTCACACTGAAATTTTAATTGTCGAGTTTCATGATAAAAAGACAAACCACTTCTAACATATTAATGGTGCGCCCTGCCAATTTTGGTTTTAATGAGGAAACTGCTCAGAATAATGCCTTCCAAACGAAGGATGAATCCGTGTCTCAAAATATCATTCGAGATAAAGCACAAGCAGAATTTGATAAATTTGTGGAAGCCCTTCGACAACGTTCTGTGAATGTCATTGTGGCTGAGGATTCCCCAATGCCGGTGAAAGCGGATGCCGTTTTTCCGAATAATTGGGTCACTACTCATGCTGATGGTACAATGATTTTATACCCTATGTTTGCTAAAGTCCGGCGTTTGGAGAGAGATGAAAATATTGTTCAATTGATTGAAAATCAATTTGTTATCAATAAAAAAATTCATCTCGAACATTACGAAAGCATTCAACAATATCTGGAAGGTACGGGCAGCATGATATTGGATAGAGAAAATGAAATTGCTTACGCCTGCTTGAGCGAACGCACGAACATTAAACTTCTGGACGAATTTTGTGATATAATGGGCTACAAACGGGTGGCTTTTCATGCTGTGGATAGTAAAGGAAAAGATATTTATCACACCAATGTAATGATGGCTTTGGGTGAAACGTTCGTGGTCATTTGCTTGGATACAGTAACGGATGAAGAAGAAAGAATGAGTTTGATAAAACATTTTGATTCCACCAATAAAGAAATTATCGAAATCTCATTTAAGCAAATGATGAAATTTGCGGGCAATATGCTGCAAGTGCGCAATGACCAAGGTGAGACCTTTTTAGTCATGTCAGAACAAGCCTATTACTCACTCGACCCTGCACAAGTCAATCATATTCAACGACATACGCAGATTGTTTTTTCTGATATTAGGACTATTGAATATTACGGTGGCGGCTCTGCAAGGTGTATGATGGCGGAGATTTTTTTGGATAAAAAGTGAAAATTAATATTTTAAAACGTATATTTTAATCATTAAAACATTAAAAAATGGATAATCAACTTTTAGACGAATCATTTGCGGAAGCAAAAGAAATGGGTCAATTAGCTTCATTCGGGCAAAGGCTTGGGGCAATTTTGATTGACGGATTCATCATTATTTTTCTTGTAGTTTTAGTTTTCTTTGCAGCGGGAGGTTTTCAATACATTGAAGCAGTCTTTTCTCAAGATTCGGAGGCACTTAAAGAAATAGCTGAGGATAATGTTTTAATTAAATATTATATCTTCATTGTAGTTATTGCGGTTGCCCAATGGCTTTATTATGCTCTCATGGAATCAAGTGACAAACAAGGGACTCTCGGTAAAGTGGCTATGGGATTAATAGTTACAGATATGATGGGTCAGAAATTAACTTTTGGTAAAGCATCCGTAAGATTTTGGGTGAGGACTCTACCAACCTATATTCCTTTTAATTTAGGACTTTTATATGCTTTAGTTGACGGCTTTAGTCAATTGGGAACATCTAACAAGCAGACGATCCATGATATTGTGGCTGGTACTCTTGTGTATAATAAATAATTCAATAATAGTGTGATAGATACCTATAAAACGCTTTCAAAAGAAAGCATGGCAGAATATAAAGATAGAGGCTCAAAATTCATAGCCTATGCTTACCCCCTCAGTATTGAAGCGGATTTTACGGCGCTTTTAGATAAATTAAAAAAGGAGCATCCGAAGGCACGGCACCATTGCTTTGCTTGGCGTTTGGGTATGGATAGCAACCGATATAGAGCTAATGATGATGGTGAGCCGAGTGGAACGGCAGGCCGCCCAATATTGGGTCA